>CBFHXU010000091.1:0-12244 GCA_965659875.1 uncultured Opitutaceae bacterium | reverse complement strand
TTGGGGGCGCAAGACGGATGCGCTGTGGCGGCCGGCCACCGGGTGACCGACCTGAAGAAGGATGGGGATCATTGGAACGTTACCGTCAAAGAACTGGCGACGGGAAATCAGTTCGTTACTCGAACCCGGTTTGTATTCATCGGCGCGGGCGGCGGAACTTTGCCGCTGTTGCAGAAATCCGGTATCCCGGAAGCCAAAGGATTTGGAGGATTTCCGATCGGTGGCCAATGGCTCATCGCGGACAACCCTGAGTTGGTCGCGCAACACGAAGCGAAGATCTATGGTTTGTCGCCGGGAGCCGCCCCCACCATGGCGGTGCCGCATTTGGATACCCGCGTAATCGACGGCAAGAAGTCTCTGCTCTTTGGGCCCTATGCGGCTTGGACCACCAAGTTTCTGCACAAGCGGGGAAGCTGGTTGGATCTGCCGGGATCAATCCGAGGTGATAACATTGCTTCACTGATCAAGGTCGGCTTCCACAATATCCCGTTGGTGCGTTACCTTATTCAGCAAGGCACCCAGAGCATGGAAACCCGGATGGGCGAGTTGCGCTCTTTCTTTCCGGCGGCCCGCACCGAGGATTGGCGTCTGATCGATGCCGGGATTCGCGTGCAGGCGATCAAAAAAGAGGACGGCGACGCGGGTATCGTGCATTTTGGCACCGAAGTGCTCACGGCTTCCGATGGATCGCTCTCGGCCTTGTTGGGCGCCTCTCCCGGAGCCTCGGTTTCGACTCACATTGCCTTGGAAGCCTTGCAGCGTTGTTTCCCGGATAAACTGGCTTCACCTGAGGGTAAGGAACGCATGCGTGCGATGATTCCCACCTTCGGGGAAGATCTCGAAGCGCCGGAGCTAGCCGAGCACCAAGCAGCCGAAAATCTCCGTTCCCGCGAAACGCTCGGTTTGGTATAGTCACTTTCTTCTTTTGGCCAACCCCCACCCATTTGGGGAGTGTGGTTTCTTACTTAAATCCGCTAAAATATATTCTCGCTCACCAGAGTCCTGGTCGGTGAGTGCGTGGCCTCATTTTACTTAATCCCCTCAATCAGTATGAAAGACTCCAACGCTCCGCTCAGCCCTTGGGCCACCGCCCTGCCTAAAATCGGAATTCGTCCCACCATCGATGGTCGTCTGGGTGGGGTGAGGGAATCCCTTGAGGACATTACCATGGCGCAGGCGCAGTCGGTGGCGGATTTGTTGACCCGCGAAATCAGGTATCCCAACGGGCAACCGGTCGAATGTGTGATCGCCGACACCTGTATTGGAGGAGTCGCCGAGTCTGCGGCCGCGGCCGAGAAGTTTCGGGCCGCGGGAGTGACCGTTACCCTCACCGTGACGCCTTGCTGGTGTTATGGCTCCGAAACGATGGATATGGATCCCCACACCGTCAAAGCGGTCTGGGGTTTCAATGGCACCGAGCGTCCCGGGGCGGTCTATCTGGCGGCGGTACTCGCGGGTCACACCCAAAAGGGACTGCCTGCCTTTGGTATTTACGGGGAGGATGTGCAGCCCGCCGGCACGACGGAGATTCCGGCAGACGTGGTGGAGAAGCTCCTCAACTTTGCCCGGTGCGGTGTGGCCGTGGGTCTGATGCGCGGACGTTCCTATCTTTCCATGGGCGGCGTATCCATGGGCATCGCGGGTTCGATGGTGGATTCGGACATGTGGGAGAAGTATCTGGGCATGCGGGTCGAGACCATCGATCTCACCGAATTCGTCGGCCGGATCAACAAGTCACAGTTTGATGCGGACGAACTCGAACGCGCCAAGAAGTGGGTACTGGAGAACTGCCCGGAAGGGGCGGATTACAACGCGGAAGCGCAACAACGCAGTCGCGAAGAACTCGATACTGAATGGGATGTTTCCATCAAGATGGCGCTCATCGCCCGCGACTTGATGGTGGGGAATCCCAAGTTGGCCGAAATGGGACTCGGGGAACAGGCCCACGGGCACAACGCCATCGCCGCCGGTTTTCAAGGACAACGCCAATGGACCGATCACTTCCCGAACGGAGATTTTCTCGAAGCCATTCTCAGCACCTCCTTTGACTGGAACGGCAAACGTCCACCTTACATTGTCGCGACCGAAAACGACGCGCTCAATGGCGCGGGCATGCTGTTCGGTCACCTGCTCACGGGCACGGCCCAAATCTTTGCGGATCTGCGCACCTATTGGAGCAAGGCGGCCATCGAGAAGGCCAGTGGCACGGCGCTGACCGATGAATTTGAAGGCGACGGCCTTTTGCATCTCATCAACTCCGGTCCGGCGGCGTTGGATGGCACCGGCCAGCAATGCGATGCCGACGGCAATCCGGTGATGAAACCTTTTTGGGAGATTACGGATGAAGAGACCGAGGCCTGTCTCAAGGCCACCACCTGGCACCCGAGTATTACGGAGTATTTTCCGGGCGGGGGATGGAGCACGCGGTTCAAAACCCGGGGAGGTATGCCTGCCACCATGATTCGACTCAATCTGGTCGACGGTTTAGGGCCGGCGTTGCAAATCGCCGAAGGGCAGACCGTGGACCTGCCGGACAACGTGCATGATGCGCTCGATCAGCGCACCAACCCGACGTGGCCGACGACCTGGTTTGCGCCAAATCTAACCGGGGAGGGCGCATTTCGCTCCGCCTACGAAGTGATGAATAATTGGGGAGCCAACCACTGCGTGCTGACCTGCGGGCATGTGGGGCACCTCTACATTACGTTGGCAGCCATGCTCCGTATCCCGGTTTACATGCACAATGTATCCGAGGATCGGGTATTCCGTCCCAGTTCCTGGCGCGCTTTCGGCACGGCAGATTTGGAGGGGGCGGATTATCGTGCCTGCCAAACTTACGGTCCGCTTTACCGCTGATTCAATTTCCTGTTCCCGATGAGTTACTCTCTATCCCTCGCGCCCGTGATATTAAAACTGTCGGCGATGCTCCGTTGCAGTTACACCTTCGTGTTAGCGGTCGTCTTGTGCTCTTCGGCAACGGCAGCGACCGATAAACCCAACATCGTCTTCATCTTTGCCGACGATTGGGGGTGGGGTGACTTAAGCTGTCATGGCCACCCTTACGTGGAGACGCCCAATATCGATCGATTGGCTGCGGAGGGGACAGATTTTTATAGTTTCACGGTCGCTAGCGGCGTGTGTTCCCCTAGCCGCACGGCGGTGATGACCGGGCATTTTCCGAGTCGGTATAGCATTGATGGTCATTTCGCCTGGGTGCCGAGCAACGCGAAGCGTGGCATGCCCGATTGGCTGGATACCTCGGCGCCTACCTTGCCGCGATTCTTGCAGCAGGCCGGCTACGCCACCGCCCATTTTGGCAAGTGGCATTTGGCCAACGACATGATTCCCGACTCGCCGACACCGGCTGCTTATGGCTATGATGCATACGGTGCCTTCAACTGTTCCGGTCAACAGATGCCGGTGCACGAAGATGCGATGCATACCAACGCGTTCATCGAGCAGGCGGTCGCGGCGGGAAAACCGTTTTTCGTTAATTTGTGGATACATGAACCGCACACGCCCTTTCATACGGTGCCCAAGTATGAGTGGCGCTATCGCGATATGGAGAGTCGGGAAGATGCCATCTACGCGTCGGTGCTTTCCCATGCGGATGACCGAATCGGAGACGTGCTTGATCATCTCGATCGATTGGGGGTAACGGAAAATACTTTGGTGATTTTCAGTTCCGACAACGGACCGGCTCGCGCGGCCACGTCCACCGATTTAAAACTGCACTATGACACGGCGACAGGGTCGGGTTGGGGCATAGCGGCGGCCAAAGGAATCACCGCCGGCCGCAAGGGCTACAAAGCCTCTCTCTTTCACGGCGGCATCAATGTTCCCTTTATTGCCCGTTGGCCGGGTAAGATTGCGGCGGGGGGAGTCGATGAGAATTCTCAGATTTCGGCGGTGGATCTCCTGCCGACCTTTTGTGAGCTGGCCGGGGTAGAGTTGCCCGTCGATTATGCTCCGGATGGGGTAAGCATCACCAAGGTGTTGCAGGGCAAACCGATGCTAACGCGAACCAAACCCTTGTTCTGGAAATTCCCCTCCCCGTGGCCGGCGCGAGGCGGCAAGCCGGATCATTGGGTTTCCTATGTGGTCATGCACGATCAGTGGAAACTTGTAACCAATAAAGATCTGACCCACACCGAGCTTTATCGGATCGTTGACGATCCCTACGAATCCAACGATCTGAGGTCCAAGCATCCTGCGGTGGCGCAGAAGTTGTTAGGCATGCTCCAAGATTGGCAGAAAGAACTGCCGTCGGGGCCTTCTGGTGATGTCTTCTCCTCGCTTCGAAAATCCTGATCTGTTGCGAAGGTGAACCTGACCATCGAACCTTGGGGTGAACTATGAAACGATTTGAAAACAAACACGCGGTAGTGACCGGGGGCGCATCTGGAATTGGCCGGGCGATCGCTGAACGTTTGGCGGAAGAAGGAGCGGAGGTGCATATCTTCGATCGCGACGCCGTGGCCGCGGCGAGTGTCGTCACCGCAATTGAATCTGCTGGTGGCCAGGCGCGGGCGCATGAGGTTGATGTCGCATCGTCCGCCAGCGTGGCCATGGCAGTGGCGTCCATTGATCGAATCGATGTGATGGTGAACAGCGCGGGGGTCGCGGCGATTGGCAAACTTGAAACCACCACGACGGAAGACATGGATCGCGTCTTCTCCGTAAATGTGAAGGGCGTTTACCACTGCATGCAGGAAGCCATGCCCAAACTCAGGTTATCGAAATCGGGAGTGATTCTTAACCTCGCCTCGATCGCCAGCCATGTGGGGATTGAAGATCGATTTGCCTATTCGATGAGCAAAGGTGCCGTGTTCTCCATGACGCTATCGGTGGCCCGTGATTATTTGGATGCCGGGGTGCGTTGTAACTGCATCAGCCCGGCCCGCGTGCACACGCCATTCGTGGATTCTTATTTGGACCGAAACTATCCGGAGAATCGTCAGGAAATGTTGGACCAGCTGGCAGCCTTCCAACCGATCGGACGGATGGGGACGCCCGCGGAAATTGCGGGCTTGGCCGCGTATCTGTGCAGTGACGAAGCGTCGTTCGTCACAGGGGTGGCCTATTCGATCGATGGCGGTGTCATGAATTTGAGATAGAAAGGTCGTTTGCTGTTTGAATACTAAAAGAATCATCCCCGCTATCGTCTTTTAGCGCTTTTTGTTGCCGCTTTGCACCTTCGCCGCGGACCGACCTAATATTGCCTTCCCACCAAACCCGACCTCATGAAAATCCGTTCCATTATTCCTCTAGCGTTGGCCGTCCTTTTTTCGGCCACCTTTGTGCAAAGCAAACCTACTCAGCCCAACATATTGTTCATATTTGCCGATGACATGAGTTATGAGGCACTGGGAGCAGTGGAGATGTTGGATATCGATACGCCCCACTTGGATCGCCTCGCCGAACGCGGAGTGAACTTCACTCACGCCTACAACATGGGCGGGTGGAACGGCGCGATCTGTGTAGCCAGCCGGACAATGATGAATACCGGCAAAACCATCTGGACGGCTCGGACCGCAAATCTGGATGCCTACGTGGGCGAGAATCGTTTCTGGTCGCAGCGCATGAGCCAAGTCGGCTACCAGACTTACATGACCGGGAAATGGCACGTTAAAGCCGAGGTCCCGGAGATTTTTGATGTGTCGAAACACATCCGCGGCGGTATGCCCAATCAGGTGCCCGCGGGCTATAACCGGCCGAAGGATGAAGCAGACTATGCTGCGGGGTGGAAGCCGTGGGAAACGGAGCACGAAGGTTTTTGGAAAGGCGGCAAGCATTGGAGTGAAATCGTCGGAGACGATGGCGTGGAATTCCTCGAACAGGCCGCGGGAGAAGATGCTCCCTTCTTCATGTATTTGGCCTTCAATGCGCCCCACGATCCGCGGCAGGCTCCGAAGGAGTATGTGGACCGCTATCCACTCGATCGGATAAAGATGCCCGTGAGTTTCCTGGAGGAGTATCCCTATGCGGAGGAGATTTGTGGCAAGAATCTAAGAGACGAGCGCTTGATGCCGTATCCGCGGACGGAATACGCGGTAAAAGTCAATCGACAGGAGTATTTTGCGATCATTACGCACATGGATGATCAGATCGGTCGCATTCTGGAGGCGCTGGAAAAAACCGGTAAGGCCGACAATACCTACGTTATATTCTCCGCAGACCATGGATTATCGGTAGGGCACCATGGGCTGGTGGGTAAACAAAATCAATACGATCACAGTGTGCGGGTGCCCTTCTTGATGGCCGGCCCGGAGATTGAACCCGGTTCGGAAGATAATACGCCGATCTATGTTCAGGATCTGATGGCCACGTCGTTGGACTTGGCCGGGGCTTCCCTCGACGGCATCGACTTCAAGAGTTTGGTGCCTCAATTGAAGGACGATTCCGCACCACATTATGACGAGATCTACGGTTCGTATATCGGCATGCAGCGCATGCTCATCAAGGGTGACTGGAAGATTATTGCTTACCCCATGGCTGGTGTGATCCGCCTCTTCAATCTGGCCGAAGACCCGCAGGAGATGAACGATTTGGCGGGAAACCCCAAGTATGCCGCCAAGTTGAAGGAACTCCGCAGCCAACTCGAAATGCACATGGATTATTTAGGAGACCCGATGACCTCCATCGCCGCGTCGGATTACGCGGAGAGGGTGGAGTAAGGGATCCTATTACCGGGCGGAGAGAAGGAAGCTGCTTTCTGACCTATTTTATCGTTTTCTAATTCTCTGGTTATTCGACGCGTGTTCGCGCTTTTTCATCCTCCGAGATCGGTTGTTCTTTTGACCGTGATTTTGAGCTCGGTGAGTTTGAGTGGAAAAATGTGGGCGCAGGCGACTCAGTTCCCGGAGTCCAATGCGGTGCGCATGGTTCAGGCAGCTGAACCGCCAGTGATCGATGGGAAGTTGGACGATGGGGTTTGGGCCACCGCGGAAGTGTTTTCGAATTTTACCCAAGTGAGGCCGGTGGAAGGAATAGCCCCTTCGGAGAAAACGGAAGTGCGGCTGCTGCAGGATGAAAATTTTCTCTACGTAGGAATTCGAGCCTACGACTCCGAACCGAATAAGATTATTGCCCGAGAGATGCAGCGCGATGTGACTCTGCGATCCGAGGATCGCCTGAGTTTCTCCATCGATACCTTTCATAACCAAAGAACGGGTTATTTCTTTGCCATGAATGCGCGTGGGTCCCGTCAGGACGGGCTCATCGCTCCCGGTATGGATTGGGGGGGATACCAGCCTGAATGGGACGGGATATGGTATGGAAAGTCATCCATTGATTCCCTCGGGTGGGCGGTCGAAATTGCGATCCCAGCCAAGACCCTTTCGTTCGATCCGGACCAGGATACCTGGGGGTTTAATGTCGGGCGGGATATCGAACGCAAAGGGGAGCGGGTGCGATGGGCGGGGATTAAACGCAATCTCCAGGTCGCGCATATGAGCGATGCCGGAACCATCACTGATATCGGTAAGTTCAGTCAGGGGCGCGGATTCGATATTATACCGTATGTAAAAGCAAACTACACCAATGACTCCGGGGCGGGGGTGGACGATTTTGAATTCGAACCGGGGCTCGACCTTTTCTACAAAGTGACTCCGGCCTTAACGCTTGCGCTCACCTACAATACCGATTTTGCCGAAGCCGAAGTGGACTCGCGGCAAGTGAACCTGACCCGGTTCCCTCTTTTCTTTGAAGAAAAACGGGATTTTTTCCTACAGGATTCCAATATCTTTCGATTCGGGGATCTGGAGCGATCACCCCTGCCATTTCATTCCCGCCGGATCGGGTTGGGGCCCAATCGTCAGCCCTTGGATATTCTCGGGGGCGGCAAACTCACGGGACGACTGGGCAATATGAATTTCGGTTTACTCAACGTCATGGTAGACGGGTTTGGTGGGCTTGATTCCAAGAATCTCGCCGTGGGTCGTGCCTCCATGAATGTTTTAGGCGAGTCCGAAACCGGGATCATTGTCACGCACGGCGATCCCGGCTCCGAAGAGAGTAATTCTTTGGTCGGATACGATTTTAACTACAAAAATTCCAACTTCAATGGCAGTGGAAATACCGTAGAGGGTAATTTCTATGTCATGAAGACATTTACTTCGGCCCTTTCGGGTGAGGACTATACCTATGGAGTGTCGCTGGATTATCCAAATTCGGAATGGGAGTGGGGAGTGAAGGCGGAACAGGTGGAAGAGAATTTTAATCCCGCGCTGGGGTTCATTTCCGAAACAGGTATTCGTCAATTCGAAGGCGATTTGGAACGGGCCTGGTATCCCGGTGGTCTGGGCTCCATCTATCTTTGGGCATCCGTCGAACGTCTTACGCGGATCGACGGTGATCTTATTACGCAGAATTTAAACCTTCCGGGGGTTGGCATCGAGTCACCCATCGGAGACGAGTTAGGCTTGGCCCCCGTCTTCCTCGAGGAGCAACTTTTTGAGGCCTGGGAAATCGTTGATGGCGTCGTGATCCCGCCCGGGAATTATCGGTTTTCCCGAATCGAAGCCGAAATCGCTTCTTCGGAATCGCGACCGCTAAGTGGCGCCCTGAGTGTGAAGACTGGCGAATTTTTCTCCGGGCAACGCACCGACTTTGAAGCCGAGATTGCGTGGCGGCCTTCGCCGCGGTTTAATATCTCGGCGAGCTACGAAACGAACATCGTAGATCTCCCGGTCGGGGATTTCACGGTCGATGTCGTCCAAGTGAATTTCAACATCCTCTTCTCACCGGACCTGGCGTGGAACATCACCAAGCAGTGGGACAGTGAGTCGGAAGAATTTGGGGTCAACAGCCGCATTCGGTGGACCATTAAGCCAGGGAATGAAGTATTTTTTGTCGTGAATCAGGAGGTGGATACCTCGCTCAATCGGTGGCGCACCATGAAATCAGACATTAGTTCAAAAGCCGCCTGGACGTTTCGGTTTTAGTCCGATTTGCCGAAATAACATGCCCTTGGACATCTCGCCGACCCGGGAACAGGACAAAATACGCAGCCTCGAAGCATTTCCTTAAATGGTGCGTTTCATCTCTTTTTCGACCACTTTGGGGGCGTCGTTCCAGAGTTGATCGAGTGCTTCTGAGGCGGGACGTGTGGTGTCGTTCCGTTGCTGGCCGAGCCATGGTTTGTGGCCGGCGAAATGCAGCAGGCGGCAGTCCTCCAGCCCTTCTATATCGGCGTAGTTTTTCTTAATCAGATTATATTCCGGTGGGAGTAGATCGACTTCAATTTGGTCGGCATGGATCCACTTATTGAGAATACCTTGATCGCCGGCATTGTAGCCCCCGCGTCCGGGATGGGTGCGGGCGAGGTCCTGCAGGCGAGCGATCGTGGCGGGGCCTTGGAGGGCACGACCGATCGAGAGGACCCCGCTGTTGATTTCGTTGGGATGGCCCTTGTAGGCGCGGGTTTTTTGGAAACCGGTATCCAAGGCCGCCCGGAGTGGAGCAGTTCCTGGCGCGATGAGAGCGGGAGCCTCTTTGAGGCAAAGAATGTCGCTATCAAGGAAGATGTTTCGCTTAAAGCCGAAGTCGACGCGGATGATCTCGGGCAAACCGTGGTGACGCATCATCTTACGGGTGGCCGCGTAGGTGCCATTAAACTGCTGATCAAGGCGGGCCTGACAGCCCACGATGTAACGCGAAAAGCGATCGCATACCGTGAGGGGATCGCAGCGCACTCGGTCTTGAGTCAAAAACCAGCCTTTGTAGTCGAAGGTCCACACGTGGTTCGCCCGGACAGGCTCGGTCAACTCACTGGGTTTGCCGTGGTAGACGCCCGGCTTGCGGCGACGCCGCTTGATCAAGCCATGCTGGCTCAAGAGTGAAGCGATCGTGCTGCGCGCCGGAGGACTCTCAATACCGTGTTTATACACCAGCAGATCCTGGATCTTCTTGGGTCCCCACATCGGGTGCGCTTTGCGCTCCTTGAGCAGCAAGGCGAGCACCTCGGCTGGGGTTTGATGGCAGCAGCCATGTGGCCGACGCGATACATCTCCCAGTCCTTTGGGGCCATGGGCCGCATAACGACCCAGCCACTTGTGGCCCGTCTTTCGGCTAATATCGAAGTCTTCGCAGAGCTGCGTGACGCTGAAGCGGCCGGTGGCCGCTAGACTGACAAACTGAAGCTTTTGGTTCATTGGGGTTACATCTTTCCCGGGCATATCGCCCTTTTTGGTGTAACCTATGTCCCTAGACTATCTGTTGCCTATGTCCCCGGTTCATACCGTGGGGCTGAAACGTTGCGACGTTCGATGGCGGCGTTGATTTCGAGGGCAGCCCAAATACGTCAAGTTTTGACTCTTGAATCACTTGGAAGAGATGACCCAATCTTCAATTAGTTGCGGAAACCGTGTTCGAGGACGAAGAACTGGGGTGAGAGGTCGGCCATGGGTTCTCTTAGCTTTTCGATCTCTGCGGCGGGGCCGTGGACTTCGAGGCGTTCGATGGTGACGCCGATGCTCAGGAATTCTTCGATCAAGGGACCTACGCTTTGCAGATGGGTCAGCAGGCCTTCCGCATTCTCGTAGGCTTCGCGGCAGTGCATCATGTCGTCGACGAAGCTGAAGCCGTAGTAGAGACAGGCAGGTTCGGTTTTCGTCCGTTCGACGAAGCGCTCGCAGAGGGCATGGACGTCGGCCAGCTTGTCGGCGGGCAAACGGAAATAGGGGTGAATCGAGACAACGGTATCAGAGGTAGCCATGGACTTTGATAGGCGACGTGGAGTGCGACGTCACGCCAAACCCATGGGACCGTCAGTGAAATTTCAGAGCTGTAAGGGTTGCTTCGGTTTGATTGTCAGCCTTACTGCTTCTTCATGAATCGCCGTCGTTGGTTATCCCTGGTGCTCGCTTCAACCGCCTCCACTGCTTTGCTGCCCCGGTCCTTGCGCGCGGCGTCTCCTTCCGATCACGCGATGGGGCCCGGGCTGTTTTTTGATCCGGCCAATTTGCCGCAGATCCGTGACAATTATCTCCACCATCCCGCCTTCGCGGAGTTCCGGCAGTCGCATATCGATTTCGATTATGCCGAGCAGGAAGCTTGGATGGATCAGATCCGTTACAATGACCAACTGATGGCCCTGCGTCCGCTGCGAGCCATAGCCGAGGAGTTGGCCTTCATCACGCTCATGACCGGTGACCCGCGGGCGGAGCGGCTCGCTCAACGCGCGGTGCGGGAAATCATGAAGTTTGAGCGCTGGGATTTCTTTTTGGATGGCGATGACCCTATCGCGGTGCAGCGCGCTTCCCACTGCACGGCGGGCGTAGCGCTGGTAATCGATTTGTTGGGCGATCGGGTTTCGGCGGAGGAACGTCGGGAGTGGGTTAAAACGATGTGGGAGCGCGGGACCACGGCCTGCTTCCGCACGGTGGAAGATATCCGCCATCCGCATACCGTGAAGGGCTGGCGGTTTGATCCTGAGAGTTCTTTTTTTGAGCACCGGCCGGGTAATCAGACGGACATGAATCGTCGGCCGGAAATCACGTTCAATACCAACCTACGGGCAGTGCCGGCGTCAGCACTGATGATCGGCGCGATCGCTTACGAGTTGGAGTTCGGAGCCAACGAGTCCACCCGACGCTACCGCGAGATGGGACTATGGGGCATGGATGCCTTCCGGGAGTTCTTTAAAGCGGACGGTTCCTACGACGAGGAGGTGGGTTACGCCAATTACACCGCCACCCATTTGGTGCAGGCCGTCATCGCCATGCGTCGTCACACCGATACCGATCTCACGGACCTGATCGATTGGGATGCGTTCACCGATTTTCTCTACCACATGTCGATGCGCACCGAGGCGGATCCCTACGGGGTGGTCAATTGGGGTGACAGTGGGAACACCCCGGACGCGGTGGCCAATGCGAAACGGACCGGCCTGACGACTTGGATCGCGGGCGAGACGGGCAATGCGTTGGCGCAAGGGTTTGCCGAAAGACACGGCGGTAAACGCGATCTCTGGTCCGCCCTGTGGTATGACGAGCGCATCGCACCCGCGTATCCGGTAAATCGGAACGAGTTGTGGGTTTCCGAACTGGATCGGGTGGTGGCCCGAACCGGCCACGACACCGAACACCTGGTGGTCGCCCTGCGCAGCGGTCCGCCCGCCAATCACGAGCACGGCGATCGAAACAGTCTGATCGTTAAATGTTTTGGTCAGGAATTGATCACCGATCCCTTGCGGCCGGCTTACAGTTACAGCGATCCAGCTTGGCGCATGCGACTCACGGAA
>CBFHXU010000090.1:0-12471 GCA_965659875.1 uncultured Opitutaceae bacterium | reverse complement strand
CTCATCCAGTAGGCCTCGAGCATCGGGTTGAGGGTGGCCGCCAATCGCGGGCCATCCGACTCGGACTCCGCCATTTTCGACAACAGTACCTTGAGTCTTTTGGCGTTGCCGGTGTTGGCCTGGGCCCGGAGTTGCTGGAGCGCCTCCGCTGAAATTCTAATTTCCCCTGCGGTGGCGTCCGTCTGGACCGCCGCTCCTGCTTCGGTCGCTTCGGTTTGCCAAACAATACCCGACCGTCGGAAAGCATATCTCCGCCGACCGTATTCACGTGCGCTCCGTAGTCCTCCACATCGTAATGGCGCACGAGCTGTTTGCCCCGCTCCGTTAACTCCTGCCCCATCAGCGCCGCCGCGCCCAGCCCAAGCGACAAAAACAGAGCAAAAATCCTGATGCGGCGAGGGTTCAACATGAGAGCCCTTTCATATTGGCCGTTGCCCTGCCCAAATCCAGCTCAACTTGCCGGGGCCTAAGAGGTCTCAATCAAGGGATCCGCGGATTTTTCCAGCTGCACGTGAGTGCCACTGTCGCGAGTCAGGTAAATAAACCTAAAATTCAATGCGATGGCGGCCAAAACAAGCCCGGTGGCCAAACCAATCCACACTCCCACCGGTCCCAATTCAGTGTGCATGCACAATCCATATGATAAAGGCAGGGCGAATCCCCAGTAACTCACCGCCGTAATCACCGTCGGCAATCGAACATCAGTAAGCCCTCGCACGGCATTGGCTCCCACCACTTGGGCGCCATCCGCCAACAGAAACACAGCCGCCACCACCAACAATTTCTTGGCGAGTTCAATCACCTCACCATCTGAAACAAAGGCGGCAGAAATTGCATGCCCTCCGAAAACGAACACTACTACAAAGATCAGCATGAATGCCGAGGATATCGCTTGCGCACTAAACCCAATCGGACGAAGCGCATTCAGCCGCTTTTCGCCCACCGCCCTCCCCATCCGCATGCTCACGGCCATGGCCAATCCGAGGGGAAACATGAAAACGAATGCCGCGCAACTGATGGCAATTTGATGCGCCGCCAATGCGGTTGCGCCCAGCCATCCCATGATCAAGGCGGCCGCTCCAAACAATCCCGCCTCAAACGACAGTGTGAATGCCACCGGTATACCCAAGCCAAGCAATCGCTTGAAACGTCCCCACTCGTATCCACGACCCCATTGTCGCGGCCAAGACGCACAAAAGTAAGGGGAGCGGCTCACCCAATACCAAATCACCACCATTCCCATGAATCGGGAGATCAACGTAGCCCAACCCGCTCCAGCCAGCCCCATTGCCGGCACGCCCAAGTTGCCGTAAATAAAAACCCAGTTAAGAAAAATATTCAGCACTACCCCGATGAGCATCAAAATCATCGGCTCACTCGGCCGTTCCAGCGACTCGGAAAACTGGCGCAGCACTTGAAAGATTAAGGAAGGAATAACTGAGAGCGTGATCAACGCGTAGTAGGGCTGCACCTCCGCCAATACCTCGGACGGTTGACCAAACCGGTGAAGCTCCTGACCTAGGATTAGCATCAATATGACGCCCAACACGCTGAATATCCCGGCGATTACCAAACCATGTTTGAGCCACTTTCCGGCCTCCGCCTCATCCCCTCCACCGTGGGCACGTGAAACCATAATCGAGACCGGAATCAATAATCCCACCGCGACCATAAAGAAAAATCCAAACAAACTCCCCGCAAATGCCGATGCCGCCAACGGCACCTTGCCCACGTGCCCGATCATCAACGCATCGGTCACGCCCATGAGCATCTGGCTCACTTGTCCGACGATAATCGGACCGGCGAGCACCAGCGTGCGACGAGCTTCGTAGAGTAAACCGGACATGGTTGAAAAGAGGCGTCGAGTGGGCACGATCGTCCGGCGCAACGCAATTAACCTCTCAACGGATTTCACGGGTGCTTTCGCAAGCACCCGTTCTTCCTATTCGGGGGCAGGTTGTCCGTTATCCTTCATCATCCATGACTCCACTCGCTCTCGCTCTCGTGCTCACCGCCGCCGTATTGCACGCGATCTGGAATCTGTCCGCCAAACGCGCGGGCACCGGGGTGCCCTTCATTTTTGCGGTCGGGGTGGTAATGACAGCCTACTACGTGCCCCTGCTCGCCGGCATGGCACTTTTCTGGCCGGCCCAAATCGACATCGATCCCACGACCATCGGAGTCATTGCTGTCAGCACGGTCTTGAAGACGGGCTACGCATTGTTCCTGCAACGCGCCTATCGCAGCGGAGATTTTTCCCTCGTCTACCCACTCGTACGCGGCAGTGCGCCGTTGTTGGCCATGCTCGGAGCGGTGCTCTTCCTGGGTGAACGCCCGACCCCGCTCGGCATATTCGGCGCAATTTGTATCGTGGTGAGTATATTTTTCCTCAGTCACGGCGAACGACTGTGGAAAAGCCCGGCTTCCAACAGTTCAGGGACCGCTCCTCACCTCCGGACTTTCGGCAGTGCTCTCATCGCCGGGAGCTTCATTGCCAGCTATACGGTGTGGGACCGGAATGGCGTGGGTTACCACCACATAAACCCGGTGCTTTTCGATGGTCTTACCAATGTGGGCCTTACCGTCCTCGTCGCTCCTTTCGCCTGGAGCCGCCGCGATGAAGTGCGCGCCGTTTGGCACAAAAATCGCCGTGAGGTGCTCATCATGGCGATCCTCTCGCCACTGGCCTACGTTTTGGTGCTGACCGCTCTAAGTTTCTCTCCCGTCAGCTATGTCGCGCCTGCCCGCGAGTTCAGCATATTGATCGGAGCCTACTTGGGAGCGCGTATCTTCAAAGAACCCGAGAATCCCCGCCGCCTAAAATGCGCTGTCGGGATGATCACCGGGCTCATCGCGCTGGCCTTGGCATAAACCCAGGAAATTTCACGGATTTTTAATCGCATATCGACCCGTTTCCCAAAATCGCCGCTTTGCAAACCCGTCACAGCAGCCCAAGCTCTCTGCGTTCATGAACGTCCGTCCCCTCCGCGCCGTTCTCGGCGCCACGCTCACTCTCATTCTCGCTTGGCCTATTTTCGCTGCAACTTCGGCTAGCGGTGTCGCTTCGCTGCGAGCGAAGGCCGAAGCCGGCAACGCGATCGCCCAATACAATCTCGGTCTGATCTACGCCGACGAGACAGAGCCGGCTCACGATTTGGTCGAGGCCTACGTCTGGCTCAGCCGTGCCGCCCGCAACGGGGCCCGGGGGCGCCAGCTCGATATCCTGAGCGAACGTCTCACCCCGGCCCAATTTGCCGAGGGTAATGAACGTCTCGGCGCCCTTGCCACGCCCGCCGCAGTCCCCAGGTCCGCTGGACCGGCCGTATCGAATGTTTCCACATCCACCAGACCGGCCGCATCCACCACGTCGGCCAGACCGGCTGCAACCGAATCATCTGCCACTCAAGCCCCGTCCGACTCATCAGCCAACCGCGCTGCGCCCGATGCTGCCGCCAACTTCGCATCGATGCCCATCGACGATGATGAGGCCAATATCGCCCGCCTCGAAAAGGAACGTGACGCTCTGACTACACAGCTGAATGAGGCGCGCGTCGATCTCCAGCGCCTGCAGTCCACCGGTTCTTTCGTCACCACCGAACTTCGCAAACGCGTTGCGATCGCCGAAGCCGCGCTGGCCAACCGCGAAGCCCAAATCGAAGACCTCCAAGCCGAACTCGCCACGCATAGTTCCGCAGCCCCTTCCGTTCGCGAAACAGAACTCCGGCAAGAACAGGCTCGGATCACTGCCGAGGCCAATACCGCCGCCGCCCAAATCGCGGAACTCCAATCCGAGCTCCAAAACTCTCGGAGCGAATTCGCCTCCGTCCAAACGCGCCTGACCGATCTCGTCCAAGAGCGCGAAGATCTTACCAACCGGCTGCAATCCTCCGACACCCAAGTGGCCGAACTCTCCGGCGACCTCGCTTCCTCGCGAGCCGAACTGGCCCAACTTCGCGATCTTCAAACCGGGTCGGGAGACGCCGCCGCCAACCAACTCGCGGATCTCCAATCAGAGCTGCAAAACTCTCGAGACGAGGTCGCCGAACTCTCGGCCGACCTGGATTCCTCCCACGCAATTCTCGCCGAACTTCGTGCCGCCCAAAATCAATCCAATCAAGCAGCCTCGGCTGAATTCACGGCCCTGCAGGCCGAGCTCGAAAGCAGCCGTGATCAGATCACCGCAACCGAGACCCGCCTCAACGCCCTCACCCAAGAACGCGACAACCTCGCCACCCGCCTCCAAGTCTCCGATGCCCAAGTCTCGGAACTCTCAGCCGACCTCGCATCCTCACGGGCCAACCTCGCCCAATTGAGCGATACCCAACGTCAATCCGGTGACGAAACCTCCGCTCAGATCACCAGCCTGACCCAAGAGCGGGACCAACTCACTGACCAGATCCGAACCTTGGACGCACAGACGAACGACCTGTCCGCTGATCTTGCCACATCGCGAGCAACCGTCGCCGAGTTGCGCGAACAGCAACTCACCCGCCTCAACGATACAGCGGAACAATTGGCCAACCTTCAATCCCAAGTGGATCTTCTGCAGGCCGAAAACGAGACCCTCACCGGTCAACTTTCCGCCGCGTCCCAAGAAGCCAACAATTCCACGGAAATCGTCGCGCAAATCCAATCTCTCTCGAGCGAGCGAGACCTGCTGCAAACGGAATTGGAAACCACACAATCCCAAGTCACCGCACTCGCCGCCGAACTTGAAAACTTGGCCAACACCCCGGATCCGGCGCTCATCGAAGCCCACACCGAAATCGCCGAGCTACGGGAGTCACTCACCACCGCCCGCAACAATTCGGCCCAACTTCAGGCCGAACTCGCCGCCCAATCGACCCAACCCGCCGCCACCGAGGCCAACCCCGACTTGCAAAACCAACTCGATGCCAACCTGAACGCCTTCGCGTCACAGGAACGGGAGATCACTCGCCTGCGCGAAGAACTCGACAGCGCCACGGCCCGGGCCGATGCCTCCGATGTCACCCTCGCCACCCTTCGCGACGAAATCGCCGGCATGCAAACCGCGCTCGCCGAAGCCAACAACAACGAGACCACGGACGATTCCGCCGCGATCGCAAATCTCCAATCCGAGATTGAGGCCGCCCAACTGGCCACGGCCACCCAGGCGGCCGAAATCGAAGCGCTGCGCGAACAACTGGCGGCCCAGTCTGCCACCGAGACGCCGGAGCCTTCCTCGGATCTCGTAGCTCAAAACAACACTCTGCGCGAAGAAGCCCGGCTCGCCCGTGAACAGGCCGCCGCCCTTTCCCGCGAAGTAAACAACCTCCGTACGCGCTTGGCCACCGCGCTCCCTTCGCCCCGCACCACCGTTGCCAGCCGGGTGCCTCCTTCTCGTCCCTCTGCCACCGCTCCCACCGTGGCCTTCAACCCACCCACCGCTCAAGCCAACCTCACCTCCGCGGCTACGATCACCCGGCCGACCACTTCCGCCCGTCGTCCCGATTCCCCGCGTCCCACCGGTCCCCAACGACACACGGTTCTCACCGGCGAAACCCTCTCCTCCATTGCTCGCGACTTTTACGGCAATGGTAACCGCTGGCCTGAAATCTACCGCGCCAACCGAGATGCCATTCCGGATGCCAATCGCCTGAGTGCCGGCACCCGGATTGTGATCCCCTAAACCGCGAACACCGCAATCACCACCCCCAGCGAAACCGCGCTGGCCACGGCACCGTAAACGACCGCGGTTGCCGCCAGCGCTTCGTCGCCACCCATTTGCTTGGCCATCGTGTAGGAGATAGCCGCCGTCGGGCACGCCAAACAAATCAACAAAGCCAACATCGCCGCATCATCGAGACCAAGCCAGCGACCCAAAATATATCCCATCACCGGCGTTAAAACGACTTTATGCATCGCCGCCATTCCCGCCTGAGCCCGGTTCCCGCTGACCGGCACGGTCATCAACGCCGCCCCGATACAAAGCAACGCCAGCGGCAAGGACATCCGCCCCAGGGCCTCCAACGTTGTGGAGATTGCGACCGGCAACCCCCACCCCAAGACTGAAAACGATATTCCTCCCACGGCCGCGATAATGATGGGATTTAGACATACTTGTTTGGCAATCGTCGCCACGATGCTGCGGCCCGCTTTGGCCTGACTCGCAGCCAGCACCACTACGGTGAGCGCGTTGTTCAAAATGATCATGGGTGCGACCGCCCACATCGTCTTCCCTAACGGCACCCCTGGAACCGTGAGCAACAGTGGCAATGCGATGAACGAGAGGTTCCCCCGAAACGCCGCCTGCACAAAGGTGCCGCGTGCCTGTGGTTTAATGCCGATCACCGGCCCAACAAACCAACCCAATGCCGCCACGATCAAGGTAGCACCCATGATAGCTCCCAAAAGTCCCCCAAAACCCGCGCTGGATGACCCCGTCTCCACCAACGTATGAAAGACCGCCGCCGGCAACCCGACCCAAAACAATAGTTTATTCACCCCGGCCACCAACTCCGCCGACATCATCCCGCCACGCTGCAGCCCCGCCCCGAGAGCAATCACGAGGAAAATAGGCGCAAGTAGGTTGATGACCGTCACAACCGCGACTGTCACGGATCCGCTCCCTCGGGTCTAGGGGAATTAACGTTCTAATAATCACCGCGGTGTTTGATTTTCCCTCCACCCTACCGCAAGCTCCTCTTTCTCATGCGCACGCTCCTCGTTCCCGCTATCTTCGGCATCATTCTCCTCACTATCGCGATCGTGACGCGTTCCGGGAAATTCGCGCGCGAAAATCCCGGCGCCCCAATTAACAGCGCCATGCGCGAGGCTATGGACATGATGGTGCTACCTCCCGAGCAGGAAGCCATTATCGGACAACTTTACCCCAACGCCGAGATCACCAAGTCCGGGTTGCGCTACGTCGTCACCCAGGCCGGAGATGGCGTCACCATTCCCGCCCGTGGCCAACCCGTCGCCATTCACTACCGCGGCACCTTCCTCGACGGCACCTACCTCGACGACAGTTTCAAACACAACGACACCTACAAATTCCCCGCCGGTAAGGCCCAGGTCGTGCCCGGCCTCGATCAAGCTGTTTTGGACATGAGCAAGGGCGAGAAACGCATTCTCATTATCCCCTACTGGCTCGGCTATGGAGAAAAAGGGGTCCAGGGGAAAATCCCCGAAAAAACCACCCTCGTCTTCGAGGTGGAACTGGTCGACGTGATCTGAGGAAGGAACGAAAATGGTAGGGCGCGCTGCTTCATTCGTTCTCGAGAATTCGGCATAGGTGGTCCCGAGACCCTGCGTCCGGTATTCTAAGGTGAAATTCGCCCGCGTTCTCTCTTCCGGGCATGCAGGATAACGCGGCGGCTTCGGCGAAGTCGCCCTACCCAGTTAGCGTTCATCGGTAGGTGAAATAAACGCCTCTCCCTACAGCCCTAGAGATGAGCCGTGCTGGTCGAGCCATGCCTCCGCTTCTTCCCAAGCCGGGCAAACTTCCGCCACCGCTGCCCAAAAGCGTTTTGAGTGATTCATCTCCCGCAGGTGCATCAACTCGTGGAGAATCACATAATCGCTCACAAAAGTCGGTGAAAGAATGAGCCGCCAATTGAGCGAAATCACTCCGCCTTCAGTGCAGGACCCCCAGCGCGTGCGCTGATTGCGCACGCTCACCTTTTTGACATCCATCCCCATCTCCGCCGCCAACTCCCAAGTGCGGGCGGTCAGTTCAATTCGCGCCCGCGATTTAAACGCCGCTTCGAGGGTCGGCCGTAAATCGGGATTCGCCAAATCGTTTACCCGAAATACGTCGGAACCTAAACAGACCTGCGGCCGATCGCCGGAACTTGCTCGCTGAATTGCCCGCATTTCCCCGCGCCACATCAAAGTCGTACCCACCATCCAACGCTCCGCCATCCGGGGTTGTTTCCGATGCCGGTCCTGCATCTTCCGCAGCCAGTCCTCATTTTCTTTAACGAATTTCCGCGCCGCCTTCTCCGTCCCGCGTGCCGGAATCGTCGCAACCGGCACCCCGTCTTTCCGCAACGTGAGCCGATAATTTTTAGCCCGCAGATTCCGCACATAGACCACTGCGCTCGGGGCTGGATTTGCCGGGGCTACCGGTTCCGGCGGGGCTTCCACTAATGTCGCCACCGACGCAGTCGGGGCCAGTCCCGCGAAGTCAAAAAAATCCAACTGAGCCTCGTTCATTGCGATACTCAGCAACAAGACGCCCCCTTACTCAAAAAGCCAGCCCCATCCCCTTTCCAATCCCTCCTCTTCACCTCAACACCCCACCATCGCACAAACCGTAATCGCCTTCAGCACCCGAACATCATCCTGAGCGCACTTTAACCATATTGGTTAAAATATGCTGTATTTATCGACATATTAATTAGTTACGTTTTATATTTAGGGGAGGAAGACGAGATCCCAGGTGTAGGGGGCGGTATCTTTGTTCGCGTCGATGGTGAGCCAGGCGAAGCTAGGCGGGCCTTCGTATCGGGGTTCACTTACGGAACCGGGATTGAGCCAGCGCACGCCGAGCGGATCGGTTTCATCACGCGGGATGTGGGTGTGGCCGTGTAAGATCGCTGTCACCCCGAGGATCGGTCGAATCGGCGGGATGTGTTCCAGATGAAACGTATGGCCACCACGATCGAGCCGACGCGTGCGGGGCCAGGGCCAGGAATCGCAGTTGCCCGCGACGACTTGCAGGGGAATGTCGAGCACCTCGAGTTCGACGAGTTGCCGGGGATCCATCACGTCACCCAGATGCCAAATCTCATCCGCACCCGCAAGCCGGTCCGGCAAGTCAGCGGGCATGAAGTCGTGCGAATCTGAGATGACGGCAATGCGCATGGGGTAACGGGCGATGAACTGCCGGCGGCGGCAGTAACTCGGGGTAGAGAACTGTCAGCGATCGATTATTCCTGCTCCATCGCCGCCGCTACATCGTCGGCCAATTCTTCGTTGGAGAAGACGTGTTGCACGTCGTCGTTGTCGTCGAGCACGTCATGAAGTTTTTGAATCGATCGCGCCAGGCTGACGTCTTCAACCGGGGTCATGGTCGTCGGAACGTAGGCGATCTCCGAACTCGCAGGTTTCACCCCCGCTTCGTCGAGCGCATGGATGACGTGATCGAACTCGGCAATCTCGCACCGCACTTCGTAGCCATCATCACTGGTGATGACATCGTCGGCCCCGGATTCGATCGCAACCTCCATCAGGGCTTCTTCCTCAATCTGATCCTTCGGAATGAGGAATTGGCCGATGTGCAAAAATTGGAACGAAACCGCCCCCGTGCTGGCGAGATTACCACCATGCTTTGACAAAATGGAGCGCACGTCTTGCGAAGTGCGGGTCTTATTGTCGGTCGTGCATTTGATGATAAACGCGACCCCGCCCGGACCGTAGCCTTCATAGGTGTTGTCCTCGTAAACGACGCCCGGAAGATCGCCGGTGCCTTTGGCGATCGCGCGATCGATGTTGTCGATCGGCATGTTCTCGGCCTTGGCCTTGAGGATGACCGTGCGCAACCTTGCGTTGGCCGCAGGGTCGCCGCCGCCGGCTTTGGACGCGAGAGTGAGATCGCGCGAGAGCCGACTAAAGATTTTGCCGCGCTTGGCGTCGTTGGCGCCTTTGGCGCGCTTGATGGTGGACCACTTGCTATGACCTGACATGGGGTAATCTCCTTCTAACTTTAAACGGGTGGGTTGCGATCTCGTCTCCGAACGGAACTCTTATTTCTTCTTCTTACCTTTACGCTTGTTGGGGTTCCAAGCTTTCGCTTCGACTTCGGCTCCACCGGGCTTCACGAGCGGGGTATCGTCCTTGGTCGTCTTGTTGACGATGATTTGTTGAACGATCGTGAACACACCGTTGATGGTCGAGTAGAGCGCGAGCGCAGCGGCGAAGTTGTAACAGATCAACGTGAAGATGATCGGCATGAATTTCATCATCTGCACTTGCGCGTTATCCGTCGTCGGCGTGGGGGTGAGTCGCATCTGATAGATCATGGTCGCGCCCATGAGGAGCGGCATGATGTTAAGCGGCAAATTACCAATCGGCAGTCGCCATATCGTATCCGGGGCGGAGAGATCGGAAGTCCACAGGAAGCTGGTGAAGCGTAACTCCGCCGTGCCTTGGAGCATAGCGAAGAACGCCACGAACAAGGGCATGGTGATGAGGATCGGTAGGCACCCGCCCATCGGGTTGACCTTGTTTTCCTTGAAAATCTTGAGCGTGGCTTCGTTCAGCTTTTGCGGCTGATCCTTATACTGCTCGCGCACTTCCTTCATGAGCGGTTGCAGCTTGGCCATGCGCTTGGCGGACTTGGAGGCAGCCAGCGTGAAGGGCAGCGTGACGATCTTGAGCAACAGGGTCATCAGAATGATCGCGACGCCCCAATTGCCGACCCAGCCGTGCATCGTGACCATGGTGAGATTAAGGAGAGGCGCAATGATGCCGGAGAGGAATATCTTAGAGAAGAAAAACGGCGCGAACTGCATGACCTCCGCTTGGTCCTGCTCGAACTTTCGCAAGCGATCATACTCCTTGGGACCCACATAAAAGTCCCCACCGAGCACAGCCGCGCCACCGGGAGCCATGGCGGGCAGGGTATAACTGACCACGCCGGTCAGCCCTTCATTGGCGCGGGAACTTCCCTCGAACGGTGGCAACTCCACCCGTCGGGCCGTGGTGCTAAAACCCACGGTGTCGCCGGTATAAACACTGGCGAAAAACTGATTCTTGGCCGCTGCCCATACCACGGTTCCGGCCTTGGTGACAGAGGGCTTGGGTGCACCGTCCTTGAGTCCGATCCAGGACAGGAATCCGCCGCCTTTAAGTTCATCTGGTTTGGTAACCACGTCTTCTTCGCCGTCCCAAGCCATGATGTTAAGAAATTGTCCCCAATCGTTGGGCGAAACGAGTGACGTGGTGCCGAGACTCAGCGCCGCGACGGTTTGCGGGGCACCGTTGGTTGAGAGATCCTGCAACGTAGTATCGTGGCGAATAAGGTAAGGGTCGGAACCCTCCATCTCGTAACCGAGCGAGAATCGACGCACCACTTTCAGGCGACCTTCGAGCACCGTCTCATAAACCACCTCCGATTCACTGGCACTGACGAGGGTATAGGCGGTATCAGGACCGAGACCCGGAATGTCGGTGAGCGCCAACATCGGTTCCACCCGGGGCTGATTAAAGACAAACGGCAACGAAGAATCTTTGGTCAGAGCGTACTTCTTAAACGCGACATTGCCAATGGCTCCGCCAAAGTTGGTGAACTCGACCCGGATATGATCGTTCTCCAAATATGACACAACCGCGTCGGCGTTTTTGCCGGTGAGCGCGGCGAACTCCGTATTCTGGGGAGCCGAGCCCACGGACTGCACGACCGGCGAGGCCTGATTTGGTGCCGTCGGCAACGGGGCCTGCGATGGCGCGATTTCAGGTGCGGGCGGCGGCGGCGGGGCAAATCGATTGCCTAGATACAAGGAGGCAAACGCTGCGATAAGCAGCAGGACGCCGATGACGGTATTCTTTTTATCCATACGGAAAGTCGGGAAAAGGGATTAGCGGGCGTTGGCGGTCGATACGACGCGCTCGCAAACAGGACGGGAAAGGGGACGGGCGGGCGGCACAGGGTCGGATCCACCCGCGCTCAAGGGATTACAGCGCATCACACGCCAGAGGCTCAGGCCGGCGCCCCTGAGGGCACCGTGGGTGCGCACGGCCTCGGCGGCATAGTGGGAACAGCTCGGATAGAAGCGGCAGCCGCAGTTGGGACCGAATACGACCGGCAAGACCGGGGAGAGCGTGAGTTGATACAACCGAGTACACCCCAGCAGCACTCGCGCCGGGATGGCGGCGAGAAAGCGAAGGAGTGAAAATACAGTGGGACGAGTCATCACGAAGACGAAGGAGCCGGAAAAAGATCGGCGCACGCTTTCAAAAATCTCTTCTCGATCTCACCATACTCAAGCCCATTGAGTGACCGCCGGGCCTGTAAAATGAGATCCGTGCGGGGGGAGACGAGATTTTGGTGATTACGAAACACCTCCCGGAGACGTCTTTTGGCCCGATTTCGGGCCACAGCGTTTCCTACAGCAGCCTTGGAGGCGACAAATCCGGCGCGCGGACCGGTTTCAGCGACCGAGTCTTCGGCGCGGCTGGCGGCCCACAAAACAAAACCGCCGCATTGATAGCGGCGGCCTTCGGAGCGGACCCTCGTGAACTCCGCCGGCCGTCGCAGATGCGATACAGCACGGAAGCGCATGATGATCCGGTGGTTAAGTATGGAGCCTGAAGGCGCCAGATCAGGCGACGGAGAGGCGCTTACGGCCTTTGCGGCGACGGGCATTGATGACCGCACGGCCACCGCGGGTAGCCATGCGGGCACGGAAGCCAATTTTACGGACCCGCTTTTTGCGGTGTGGTCGGAAGGTGGGTTGCATCTTGGTTAATCGTTAAAAGGGCCGACTGAAGTGCCTGACCGCT
>CBFHXU010000089.1:0-12684 GCA_965659875.1 uncultured Opitutaceae bacterium | reverse complement strand
GTCTGCAATTCGGTTCGGGCAACCAATCCAAACGCGAAGCACTGCTCGAGCTCGCGGGACTGGTCATGATACTCGGCGCGATCAACCGCGACCGCGTCGGTTGCATTCATGCCACGCCCGACGGTTATCAATTTCACGAACCCATACGCGGGCGCGGTGCGATCATGCACACCGCCGCCAATCTGGTCGGCAGTGCCGCGCCTTCAATCGATGAACCCACGCCCGTGGCATTGCCGTGGCGCCTGTTGGCCAAGGCTGCCCCCAAACACTCCATTTTGATCTGGCTGGGGGATCATCCTCCGCGCGAGCAACCCGAGGGTTGGAACGTGCTTTCCCGTCGGTATCAGACCATGGGTTTCCGCATCGAAGATCCCTGGGAACGTGAGCTCCCTTCCGGCGACCGATTCGCCGCCTACGATCCCACCAGCGGACAACTCATCACCCTCGATGGCAGCCGGGCGGAACGCAACGCGCACGAACAATGGCGCACTGCTCGCGATGAAACCTATAACCGTCTGTTCCCCGATCCGCTGAGCCGACTCAACGTTGGCACAGATCAAAATCGTCTCGATGCGCTGGTGCGTTTTTTCCACGCCCGCCTCGCCGCCCGTTAACGCGCGCGGATATCCCAAATCCCAATGTCCAAATCCCAAATCTATTCTCCGTTCATATCCGTCGCCGCTAAGGCGCATGGGTTAGAATTTGTGGATTGGAAGGTTGGGATTTCGCCAATCGAAGGGCGGTGCCGTGATTAACTACGCGCTACAAGATCCACTTTGGCTGCTGGGGCTGCTCGCCCTTCCCGTCGCGGCGTGGTTGCGGGCGCGCCGCAAGTTACCGGTTCGCGTCGTGCCATTCGCCTCCGCTTGGCATCGTCCATCGCCCGTCAACGCATCGCGACTACCAGTTGCATTGGCGATGTTGGGCTTGGCCCTGTTGATCGTGGGCATGGCGCGTCCCCAGAAGGTTGAGGATCGGCGCGAAGTGCGCGAAGAAGGTTACGATCTGATCCTCGCCATCGATTTGTCAGGATCGATGTTGGCGGAGGATTACGAACGACGTGGTGCGCGCATCAATCGCCTCCAAGCCATTCAACCCGTCATCCAAGCTTTTATCGACGATCGTCCCGGCGACCGCATCGGCATCGTCGTATTCTCGGGACGGGCCTACACGCTCGCTCCGCTGACGTTTGATCACAGCTGGCTGGAACGCCAAGTCGAACGCCTCAAGGTGGGTCTCATCGAGGACGGCACCGCCATTGGCGATGGTCTCGGGGTCGCTCTTTCCCGACTCGAACAATCAGACCGGGAAATCAACAACAAGCGCCAAGGTGCGTTTGTGATTCTACTCACCGACGGAGCCAACAACGCCGGCGCTCTCGCTCCCTCCGACGCCGCCGAAATCGCGAAGTCGCGCGGTGTTCCCGTCTACACCATCGGCGCCGGACGAAACGGATTCGTGCCGTTCCCCATCACCAATCGGGAAACTGGCGAAGTGATTCGCTACACGCGTCGCATGTCCGATCTCGACGAGCCCACCTTGATAAAAATTGCGGAAACGACCGGAGCCGAATACTTCCGCGCCGGCGAAAGCAATACCATCGAGTCGGCATTCGCCGCCATCGACGCGGCTCAAAAAATCGAATTCACCGCCAAGTCCTACCTGCTCGCCGATGAGCTGTTCATCTGGTTCGCCGGACCGGGCGCGGTGATCCTCTTAATCGCGGCCGGTCTCGCCGCCAGTGGTCGTCGCGGCAAACGTTCGACTCACGAAATTCTCTCCTCCGCCACATGACGTTCCATTGGCCTCACGCATTTTGGCTTTTGCTCCTGCCGACCGGTTTTCTGATCGCGGAGCTGACCCGACGGGTGCGCGCAACCGCCGCTCAGCATCCCAAGATCATGCGTGCCGAGGCCTCCCCGCGGGGGCTCAGTAAGTTGGGCGAAAAGATGACGGCGGCAACCATGCCGAAAGTGCGTTGGCGGCTTTGGTTAGGACTCATCCTCGTCGCCGGCACCTTCGCCCGGCCGCAATGGGGTGAAATCGAAGAGCCCGTTTTCGAACAAGCCCGGGAAATTCTAATCGGTGTTGATCTTTCGAAATCGATGCTCGCCCCCGATGTGCCACCCACTCGGCTCGATCGGTCGAAGCTGCTGATCACCAGTTTGCTCGAACGCCTCGAAGGAGAACGCGTCGGTCTGGCCGTCTTCGCCGGCACCGCATTTTTGCAAAGTCCCCTCAGTGCCGACTACGAAATCCTTCAGGAATTTCTACCGGCACTCGGACCAGAGTTCCTCCCGGAAGGCGGAACCGAATACGCCGCGCTTTTGGACACCGCTCTCGACTCCTTTAGCAATGACTCCAGTGCCGATCGGTTCCTCATCGTGCTCAGCGATGGTGAATCCCAAACGGAAGCCTGGCGTGACCGTCTACCGGACATGCAGGACCGGAACATCCGGGTAATCAGTCTGGGCATCGGCACGGCCGACGGTGCGATGCTTCCCGACGAACAAGGCGGATTTATTAAAGACGAACGCGGCGCGGTGGTGCTCTCCCGACTCAACGCCACCACGCTCGAAGAGCTCGCGCGTCAGACTTCCGGCGTTTATCGCGATGCCAGCGCTTGGGTCGACCTCGCGGAAGTTTTGCGACAAACCGTCGAAGCCGGTCGCGCCGGCGAATTCAGCGAAGCCCGACGCGCCCGTAAGATAGAGCGATTCCAATGGGCCCTCGGTCCGGCGCTACTCATGTTGCTTTGGAGTCTCTGGCGGGAATTCCCGGTGCGTCCCCGTCAACGCGCCGTCACCATCGCAGGACGCAAGGCCTCGTCGGCTACCGCCGCGCTAGTCTCACTTTTCCTGACCTTGGTCACCCCCGATCGGGCGCAGGCGCTTGAAGAGGTTCCCACTCCCACGCCCGAGGAAATGATGGCCCAGATGGAAGCGCCGTTAAATTCCCTTATTTCTCGGCTCTCCAATCAAGAAGACATCGTAGCCGCCGAGTTTGCCGAGATCGCCGAGCAAACCATCACGTGGGGCAATCAATCCCTACAGGCGCAGCAGCCTCCGGCGATCCCGGTGATCGAAGATGCTCTCGAAGCCGTGGATCTCGGTGAGTTGATTGATCCCAGTGCCGCCGATTGGCCGACGCTTCGCGAAGAACTGGAGAAATTATTGGAGGAGTCGAAAGACCAACAGGAAGAGCAGGAGCAAGATCAAGAAGACCAAAACGAAGATCAGGAAGAATCCGAAGACTCTGAAGACTCTGAAGACGGCGAATCAGGAGAAGACGGGGAGCAAGGTGACGAATCCGAGGACGGTGAACAAGGCGACGAATCGGAAGACGGCGAAAGCGGCGACCAACAGGAAGAAGGCGAATCAGGAGACCAAGAGCAGTCCGAGGACTCCGAAGGATCGGACGGGGAACAATCCGAAGAAGAAGGTTCCGAGGGAGAGAACTCACCGGACCAATCCGAGCCCAGCGAACAGGAACGCGAAAATGCTCAAAATGCGTTCGATGATTTTGACGAACCCGAGCCTGAAGAGGGCGAAGGCCAAGAACCTCAACCTGAACCGCAGCCGCCGCCGCAACCCGACCCGGGCAACCAATCGGTGGGTGGTCAACAGGTGCAAGATCAGGAAGCGATCGATAATCCCGAGATGGTCGTGCCACTCCAAAAGCTCGACCAGCTCAAGGATCAGGACTCCCCCGCCCAACTTTTCCAACTCATGCAAGATCCCAACGCTCAACCGCCCAAAACCGGGCGCGACTGGTGACCATGCCGACTCGTAATTTCAGATTCCTTTTCCTGCTTTTCGCTCTGGTTGCGGCCGGTGCCCACGCTCAAAATGTGCGTTGGCAACTGGCCGAAGGTTATTTCCCCAAGGGGCAAAATGCCAACCTAGTGCTCATCTTTGAGAACTGCTTACCGGCCGGTGATATCGAGTTACCTCCTATCGCCAATCTGCAGTTGGGGACACCTCAACAAGGTTCCCAGACTTCCCAAACCATCATCAACGGTCGGGCCACTTCACAGGTCTTCACCTACTGGGGCTACCCTGCCCTACCGACTTCAGACGGGCCGATCGAAATTCCCAGTTTCACGATCGAGACAGACAAAGGCACCATGAATGTGACCGGTGGCCGATTCCCCGTGCGGGAAGCGACCGTGGGCGACACCAACATTCCCATTTCCGACGTGGCGCAATCCAGTTTGGTGCTCGACGACGGTGAAGTCTGGGCCGGTGAAGTGATCCCCGTTAGCTACACCCTCGATGTTTCCGCCCGATTCCGAGCGAGCATAGGCGGAGAACCCGAATGGGATTCGAGCCCCCTCGTGGTCGAAGAGTGGCTCGAACCGTCACGACTCACGCGGGGTGTGGGCGGCGATGCCCGCAACGTTTTGGTATATGCATCCCGGGGATATATTAATTCTCCGGGCGCCTACGTCATTCCCTCGGCGCAACAACTGGTGAATATCAGTATTCCCAATTCCGGTTTCATGCTCAGCCTGCGCGCCGAGCAATTCAGCATCACCAGTGACTCACCGCAGATCACCGTGAAGCCCCTGCCTCCGTCCGCCCCATCGGCGTTTAACGGCGCGGTCGGTTCATTCCAGTTATCCTCCAAAGTGGTGCCCGAAGCCGCCGCCGTCGGCGAACCCGTGACCTGGACCCTTCAATTGGAAGGCGAAGGTAACTGGCCCGACATTCCGGGCCTTCCCGCGCGCCAGGTTTCAAATTCTTTCCGCGTAGTGCAACCCGACGCCCGTCGCGAGATGGCCGAAGGCAAATTATTTGAAGGCACCATCGCCGAGGACGTCGTGCTCATCCCCACTCAACCCGGTGAATTCACGTTCGGTCCCGTCGAGTGGACCTATTTCGACCCCACCGCGGGAGAGTATAAAACCCTCAGTGCTCCGGCCACGACCCTTCAAGTTTCTCCCGCCGCGGCTCCGCCTTCACCCACCGGTCAGGGATCACCCCTTCCCCAACCCAGCGCCCAAGATTCGGCTCCGGTCATCAATGCCACCCCAGCGCCCGATTCGCCCTCCGCTATTCCGTTGGAAATCCTCCCCGGGAGCGGAACCAGTTGGGCTCCGTTGAATCGCCAAAATATCTGGATTGCGGCCGGAGTTACGATCGCACTCTTTCCGTTATTTTGGCTCGGTTTAAGTTTGGCGCGGGCCCGCCGTCTGGATCCCGGTAAACCCGCCCGCCTCGCGCGTCGCCGGCTCACAACCACGCTGAAACAGATCGAGCAATCCGCCGGATCGGATAAGCTCGCTCCCCTCACCGCCTGGCAGCGTGACTCCGCCGTGCTGTGGCAGGCTCACCACGCCGCGCCGTCCCCGCACATGTTCAGGGATAACGCTTGGCAGCAACTCTGGCGCGAAGCCGATCGATTCCTCTACGCCGAGGATGCCGAACTTCCATCCGATTGGGTGCAACGCGCGCAAAGCGCACTGGCCGCCAAACGCGCGTCCCGGTTCCCGATCCTTAGCGTGCTCGCGCCACGCAACCTCTTTCCGCTGATCATAGCTACGTTGCTGCTGGCGTTGCCGACCGATGGTTCCGCGCAAGGATCGAGCGCCTATCAACAAGGCGATTTCGTCGCCGCCGAAACCGCTTGGCGCGAAGCGGTGGTCGCAAATCCGAGCGACTGGATCGCCCACCACAACCTCGCCTTAGCTCTCGCCCAACAAAGCCATTGGGATGAAGCCGCCGCCCACGCATCCGTCGCATTCGCGCAAAACCCGCGACACCCGTCGGCCCGTTGGCATCTCAACTATACGCTCGAACGCGGCGGCTACACCCCTCCCGTGTTCAGCCGATTCCTCACGCCCAATTGGCCGGAGAAGATTTCGCGATTCGCCTCGGCCGGCGAATGGCAGTTGCTCTTTCTCGCCGGGGTGTTGATTGCCGTGATATCCCTGAGTCTGATTCTACTCCACGCCTACGGAGCGCGGATTCCGGCGTGGCGGACCCTAAGCTGGACCGGTGGATTCGTCGGGGTGCTCCTGATGGCCTCGGCCATGTTTGGACTACAAGTTTGGAGCACGGCGGCAGACGCCGATGCGGCGATGACATGGCAGGCTGGGGAGCTTAGATCGATTCCCACCGACCTGAATGGCGATCAACAAATCGCCCCGCTCGCGGCGGGTTCGTTGGGAAGGATCGAAAAGAGTTTCCTCGGCTGGCGACAACTTTCTTTCCCCAATGGGCAGACCGGCTGGGTCCGCAAGGAAGTCCTCGTCCCCCTCTGGGATCGGGCACCGTGATGTATCAACGTAGTGCCGTTCTTCAGACGGCACTTTGCAATGGAGCAGCACGACGTAATTAGAAACGCCGGCTGAAGCACGGCGCTACCTCACCAATCAACCGCAGCCAGTCCGCCATAGCTTTAGCGAAGGCGGAAGCGCGCCGTTTCATATCAACCCGCTCTGGGATCGAGCACCGTGAACCAAACGAAATCTCTTGATCATATTCTCCTGAATTTTGGCCACAAAAAGGCGCAAAATTCATCGTGAGTGAATGACCGGTTAATGGCGCCTATAGGCGCGCGAATAACCTCAGGAAGCCGGACAGCAATTTTTGCGCCTTTTTGCGGCGATTCGTTCCAGCTGCATGTCCGGCTCAGCGCCCCCAACCAGCCAGCGTCTTACGCGCCATACGCATCATGGACTCCTCCGGATTATACTCTGCCATGCGAGCGATCTCGATCCACGCTAGGTCGTTCGACTCGTCGGATATAACCAGCGGTTCATCGGGGTCGGCTTCGATCATAAAGCGTAAATCGTAATGCCAATGTTCGGGGTCTGATTTTCGCGCCGGGATAAGGTGACGGTCCACGTCGAAGAGCAAATCGTTCACGGCCCGCAATTGTTTCAAACCGCTTTCCTCCTCCGCCTCGCGCCAAGCCACGCGCGGCAAATCCAAGTCGCCATCGGCGTGCCCACCCAGCTGCAGCCACTTATCGAGCTTCCGGTGATGCGTGAGCAAAGTGTGGGTGCGGGTGGCATTCACAATCCACGCCGATCCCGTCAAGTGTCCTACTTCCAGCGCGCGCTCCGCACACTGCGGTTGCGCTTCCACAAATTCGATCGTCGCCGCTACCATATCGGCCTCGTGCGCATTCGCGACATCCGCCGCGTGAAGTCGCAGCAAGGTCAGCACCCCTTCACGCTCTCCGTAGCTCTGATTCATTTTAAAGGCTGCCAAAGTTGATCGGCTTCAAATTCGGCCGGTGATTCCAGGAGGGGCCAGATCTCATCGACCGTGTTGGCCACGCCGACCAGGCTCTTAAATCCGGCAGACTTAAATTTCTCCTCAATCATGCGATCGAGAAACGCCAGCAAGCCATCATAGTAACCCTCCTGATTTACCATCACCAACGGTTTGGAGTGCATGGCCAATCCACGCTCGACCATGATTTCACTCACCTCCTCCAACGTGCCGATTCCGCCCGGCAGCGTAATGAAAGCGTCGGCACGTTCAGCCATGATGCGTTTGCGCTCACGCATCGAATCAACCGTCACCAATTCGTCGGCTTCATGGAACGCCAATTCCCGTTCCTTCATGAATTCCGGGATAATACCCACCACGCGACCACCCGCCGCGGCCGTGGCCCGCGCGACCGATCCCATGGTGCCGGCATTGCCACCACCATAGATCAGTCCCCAGCCTCGCTCCGCCAGTCCTCGCCCGACCGCTTCCCCCGCCGCGTAATATTTGGGATCGAGATCCCGGCTGGAGGAGCAATAAACACAGATGAGTTTGGGCATTGTTTTCTTAACCACAGGTCAACACGCCTAGACACGCACAATCGGTCATAACCGTTTAATTTTCTCTCACCGTGAATTCCGCCGTCGCAACTCCCCCTCCCTACGTCAGCCGATTGGCCCCGTCGCCGACCGGTTTGATGCATCTGGGGCACGCCCGGACATTTTGGATCGCCCACCAACGCGCCCAGGCCGCTGAAGGGAGACTGCTGCTGCGCAATGACGACCTCGACCATTCACGCTGTCGGCCCGAATTCGTGACGGCATTCGAAACGGATCTACGCTGGCTCGGACTTGCCTGGGAAATGCCCATCCGGACCCAAAGCGAACGACTTCCTCTTTACCAACACGCCCTCCGCCGGCTCCACGCCGCGGGACTCATCTACCCTTGTCACCGCAGCCGCACGGAAGTCGCGGCGGCCGCTTCCGCCCCTCACGAAAACGGTCTCAACGACGAACCCATTTATCCCTCCGAATGGCGACCCGCGTCGACGGAGATCCCACCCAACATGGACGACACGCTCGACTCGAACTGGCGTTTCCGCGTGCCCGACGACGAAGCGATTGAATTCGATGACAAAGCACTCGGGACCCAATCAGCCGTAGCCGGTCGCGACTTCGGTGACTTCCTTGTTTGGCGCAAGGACGGCATCCCCAGTTACCAGTTGGCGTGCGCCGTCGATGATGGCGCCATGGGAATCACCGAAGTGGTGCGCGGCGCGGATCTGGTGAAGTCCACCTTCCGCCAAATCCTCATTTTGCAAGCTCTGGGCTTTTCCCGCCCCGACTACTATCACGCCCCACTCATGACCGACGACGAAGGCGAACGCCTCGCCAAACGATCCGATGCACAAAGTCTGGCTACGTTTCGTCACCAAGGCGTGACGCCAGCCGAAATCATCACCAAGTTCGAACTATGAGCTCCATCAAAATTGGCGTTATTAACATTTCCGACCGCGCTGCCGCGGGTGTCTACGCCGACGAGCCCGGACAGGCTTGTGTCGCACTGCTGCGCGAATGGCTCACCACCGATTTCGAGCCGGTCTACGCGGTTATTCCAGATGAGCAGCCCACCATCGAGTCGGAGCTCACCCGCATGGCCGACGAAGAGCATTGCGCTTTGGTTGTCACGACCGGCGGCACCGGCCCCGCCGCCCGCGACGTCACTCCCGAGGCCACCGAATCCGTTTGCGAGAAAATGCTCTCCGGATTCGGCGAGCTCATGCGCTCCACCTCGCTCCAATATGTTCCGACCGCCATCCTCTCCCGCCAGACCGCCGGAACCCGCGGATCGACCTTGATCGTAAACCTCCCCGGACGCCCCAAAGCGATCAAAGAGAATCTAGAAGCCATCTTCCCCGCCATCCCCTATTGCATCGATCTCATCGGCGGTCCCCGCCTCGAAACAGACTCCGAGATCATGAAGGCATTTCGTCCCAAAGGCGCGTAAGCGTCAATTTGTCGTCGGGCGTAGAGCCCGACCCACCGATGGATGCGGTGCATTGCCGTGGGTCGGGCTTTACGCCCGACGCTCCACCCGACTCAAAGTTCGTCGTATTTGACCGAACGGCCCTTGGCTTTTTCGACGGGATATTTCGCCGCGTTGGCGGCCATCTTGCACTCGATCGCCGCAGCCACATCGATGCCGGTCATATTCGCGAACTCCAACGCATAGATGATCACATCGGAAAGCTCCTCTTCGATTTTCTGACGCTTAACAGGATCGTTCATCGTCTCGCGGGAATCTTCAGATGAAGCCCACAAGAAGTGCTCCATCAATTCGCCGGCCTCCGCCGCGAGCGCCATGCTCAGATTTTTCGGGGCATGAAACTGCTCCCAATCCCGTTCCCGCGCAAAAGCGAGCACGCGAGATTTAATTTCCGCCACGGTGGTCGCCTCGTCGGATGAATTGCTCATGCCAACATCCTAGGGTCGAAAGCCTGCAAGGCAACGTTTGGCGCGCGGAACGCTCAGTTCTTCTGTACCGCGGCTTGTTGGGTGTAATACGGAACAATCGTTTCGAGGTGACTCTGCACAATTTTGCCGACCGTGGACGGTGGTGTCTCTCCCTTGTGGAGCTCGAATAGTGCGACCAACAACGATAACTCAATATCCGTCTTTTTCGGACTCGTTTTCTTCATCTCCCTCATGATTTCGAGCGCCCGTTTTTCGGCGTTCTTGTAGTCAGTAAAATTTTGTTCCTCAGGCGTCATACGCCGGTTGTCCGCAAACCCCCGCCCGCATTCAATCTCAATCGCAACACACCTCTCACGGTGTAAAGTAACCTTATAGGTTACTTTGATGCAATTTCGTCAGTTGAGTTTCGTTGGTCTTTCCAGCGCCAGTAGGCGGCGCAGATGCTGCCGATAATCGAGTGCATGACCGCCGAAATCGCGCAGGGGACCGCCGCCAGGGCGACCCCGGTAACAGGGTTCACAAAATGTTTGTTGGCGAGCACCACCCCGAGGCCGGAATTCTGCATGCCGACTTCGATCGAAACCGTGCGGGACCGTTTTTCCGGAAGCTTCAACAAACGAGAAAGCGTGTAGCCCAGTGCGAATCCACCGAGATGAAGCAGAGCCACCGCCGCCAGCAATTTGCCCGCACTGGCTTTCACCTCCTCCACACGTAATCCAATGATACACGCGCAAATCAGCGCGATCACGATCACCGATATGAGTGGTGCAACGGGAAGCAGTTTCTTAACCCCTCGCGGAAAGAACCGGTTCAGCCCGACGCCCAGAGCCACGGGAATGAACACCACTTGAACGGTGCTCTTAAATAATCCGAACGCGTCCACCGGCACCCGCTCGCCCACCAACATCGCCGTCAGCAAGGGTGTCATGATCATCGCCGCCAGGGTGGAACACGCCGTCATGACCACGGAGAGGCACACATCGGCGCGGGCGATAAATGTCACCACGTTGGAGGCGGTGCCTCCCGGACAACACGCCACCAGCACGAGTCCCACCGCGTATTCCGTCGGCAACCCAAACGCTTTTCCCAAGGACCACCCGAGGAGCGGCATAATCGTATATTGGCCGACGAATCCGATCATCACCGGTTTAGGCATGGTGCGCACCGCCTTAAAATCCTCCAGCGTCAGCGTGACTCCCATTCCCAGCATGATGATCGCCAGTCCCGGTGTAATCCACGGCAGGAACCAGGTAAACCAAGTCGGCTCGACCAAAGCCAAACCGCAACAGACCAAAACCCATATCGGGAATGCATTAGTTAACCAGCCGAGGATTCGTGACATGGGGCCAGACGCTGAGGAGTCCCTTGCCCGCGCGCAACCTCATCGTCATTTCCAACAGTTATACTCCGTTTGGCATGAAACGCGATTGTCTCCGCTCTTCGCGCGACTCACGGTCATCGTCTTCACCGTTCCACCGGGTCGCCTCACTTATGAAAATCTCCGCCGTCGCCAAACCTGATACCGACACGAACCTACGCACGCTCGCTCAAATCGGCGTGCGTCACCAATGCTACTACCGCATGGAAGGCATGCCCACGGACCGTGATGGACTGCAAGCGGCCAAGGACAAGGCCGAGAAAAACGGGCTACAGTTGTCCATCATTGAAGGCGGTCCCCCTATCGACCAGATCGTGATGGGCAAAGACGGTCGCGATGCCCAAATCGAAGATTACAAACGCGCCCTCGATCTCATGGGGCAATTCGGCATCAAGACGCTGTGTTACAATTTCATGCCGCAAGTCACCACGGATGCGATGGTCATGCGCACGTCTTTCGAGACGGCGGAGCGCGGTAACGCCCGCACCAATAGTTTTCGCCTGGCCGATTTCGACAACGATCGCATGACCGCCGAGGGTGTCGTCACCGACGAACAAATGTGGGACAACCTTGACTACTTTTTGCGCCGGATCATCCCGACCGCCGAGGCGGCGGAGGTAAAACTCGCGATGCATCCGGACGATCCTCCGCTTTCTCCGATGTGGAATCTTGCCCGCATCATGCGCAGCGTCGAAAACTACGACCGGCTGTTTGCAATGCATCCGAGCCCGGTCAACGGACTCACCTTCTGCCAGGGCTGTTTCGCGGAGCTGGGAGTCGATATCGACGCCACCATCCGCCATTTCGGTGATCGCATTCACTTCGCCCACTTCCGCGATGTCGCGGGAACCCTCGAGGACTTCCACGAAACATTCCCCGACAACGGTCCCACCGACGCCGTCAGCATGCTCAAGACGTATCGTGAGATTGGCTACGACGGATTTATTCGCGTGGACCACGTCCCCTATCTCGCCATCGATGATTCCACCGGACACGGTTACGGTCTGCCCGGACATATCTTCGCCATCGGTTATCTCCGGGGGTTAATGGAACCCATCTTCGGCAAGACGGATCATCAGCCTTAATGTGAAGGTCGCGCTCGCTCAGTTCATCTACGAGAGCAATACCTTCAACCCGAAGGAAACGGAAATCACCGCTTTCCGGAGCCACGGTGTGTGGCTGACGGAGGCAGCGGAAATCCGCGAATGGGCGAATTCCAATCGCTCGCAAATGTCGGGGAGTCTCGACGTTTTGGCAGCGGCGAATCACGAAACCCATCCCTGCTTCATCGCGGTGTGTGGATCACCGGGCGGGCGCTTGAGCGGTGACTGTTATGACGAAATTCGCCGGACCCTGCTCCAGCGTCTCCAGTCGGTTGTCCCCGCCGACGTTTTAATTCTGCATTTCCACGGAGCCGTCTGTGCCGTGGGCGTGGATGACGTCGAAGGAGAACTGCTCACTGCGATTCGACAGGATCTACACTATACGGGCCGAATCGTGCTTTCACTCGATCTCCACGCCAACATTACGACCACGATGCTGGCATCGGCAGACTTCGTGACGGGTTATCGCACATTTCCCCATCAGGATTTTTACGAGACCGGTGAAC
>CBFHXU010000088.1:12534-12775 GCA_965659875.1 uncultured Opitutaceae bacterium | reverse complement strand
TATACTCCGGATCCGTCAGCTCGGTTTGGGGGACGTTGTGAAAATCAGGATCGCCCAGATGTAACGCCCGATCGTGAAAGGCCCGTCGCATGGCTTCGGCGACCAAATGCACGTAGGCGGTCGAGTGCATTTGGAGACGACGTAGATCATGCGGTTCCAACATCGCCAGGATCTGCTTCAAGGTGATGCCTCCGGAGCTGGGTGGTGGCATCGTGAGAAACTCGTAGCCGCGGTATTTACC
>CBFHXU010000088.1:0-12524 GCA_965659875.1 uncultured Opitutaceae bacterium | reverse complement strand
AATAAGAGGACGTTCAATCGGACGATAGCCCGCGAGGTCTTGATGGGTAATTAATCCACCACCTGCGGATTGATCAGCAACAATCAGGTCGGCAGTTTTACCTGAGTAGAAATCGGCGGCGCCGTCGGTTTGCAAGCGAGTGAGCGTGGCCGCGAGTTCGGGTTGGGTAAACACCTCGCCAGCGCGATAAAAGTTCCCGTCCCGCAAAAATATCCGCGCCGATTCTTCGTTGGCGGCCAAACGTTCGCGGTGGGAGTATAAATGTTGAGCGAGGGCAGCCGACAGCGGGAACCCCTCGGCGGCCAATCGACGGGCGGGCTCGAGCACATGCGACCAGCTTACCTTGCCCGAACCGTAGTTTTTCCACGCGTGCTCCAATCCGGCTACTGTCCCGGGCACCCCGTTGGCCAAATAGCCCTGTCGAGAACGCATGGTCACGGCGTTACCAGACTCATCCAAATACATGTCACGATGAGCGGCGAGTGGGGCGACCTCTCGAAAATCGAGTGCGACGGGTTCACCTTCAGATCGATGGATGATCATGAAGCCGCCTCCGCCCAGATTACCTGCTTTGGGGAGGGTTACCGCTAGAGCGAATCCGGTTGCGACAGCTCCGTCGATTGCGTTGCCGCCCTGGCGCATGACCTCCGCCCCGGCGGCTGAAGCCAAGCGTTGGGCGGATACGACCATAGCGTTTTGTCCCTCGACGGGTTCACGGCCGCAGAGAACCGAAGCATTCAGGACAAGTACCAGTAAGAATCGGTGCAGCGATTGAACCGAGGGGTTATTCCTAAGGTGTAAACGTATCATCGCTATTATGAATCGGGGCGAAACTACGCCGATTCTTCCTTCAGCTTATGGGTGATGGAATTCGCTTTTCGAGTAATCTCGGAACCAGCCAACGGTGTTTCATCGTCGGGTGCGCGCAGGTAGCTGGAAACGAACATCGCGTCGGCGCCCGCAGCATCGAAGTCGGCGGCGTTGTCCGCGGTCACCCCACCGATCGCGAACAATTTGGCATCGGGAAACTCGGCTCTCATTTCACGCACATGCGTGGGACCGAATCGATCTTCAGAAGGATAAAGTTTCAGCGCGTCCGCGCCCACGAGCAGGGCTGCGTTCATCTCCTCCGGGGAGTGTACCCCGCAGATGACCGGAATCTGATAACGGCGGCATAGCAGAATCACCTCCGGTCGCAGCGCCGGCGTGCTGATGAACCGGGCTCCCGCGATAATGCCGCGCCGCGCTGTTTCGGTATCGATGACGGTGCTCAGCCCAAACTGGAAATCAGGATACAGCGGCGAGACCTCGCTCAACCAATCCGGAATGGCTGGGCAACTCATGGGTAATTCCCAGTTCGTGATACCGCCCGCAGTCAGTGCCTCAGTGAGCAGGGGAATATCCGCAGCCTGGTTGGCACTGAGCAGGGCGATCAACTTGTCGTTGCACAGGCTTTGGAGGACGGCGGCTTTGCTCATGAGTCTTCACGTTGAGCGCCCGTCCGCATGCGGGCAAGTCGGCTTTGGGACTGGCGGAACCTAGGAGCGCGCCTAGATTGCAACCCGTCATGGCAAACTTCGAAATCGTTCACCTTCCTGATGTCCCGCCTGCCGCCTGCCCCTGTGGGCAAGCGCGTCGCGCCTTTGTGGATTCGAATACTCCGGTCGCGTCGTTGCACATCGTCGACATCAAGCAAGACAGCGAGGCGCATTATCATAAGCACCATACCGAGATTTATCTCATCCTGGAGGGAGAAGGTCACATTGAACTCGATGGTGAGCTCTATCCGGTGAAACCGATGACCACCGTGATGATCAAACCGGGCTGTCGGCACCGGGCCGTGGGTGATTTAAAAATAGCCAATATCCCGATTCCGGCCTTCGACGAAGAGGACGAGTGGTTTGATTGATTGCGGGTGATTCGAGCTGAACAGCGCTCTCGGCGAGAACGCCCTACCTCGTAGCTTCACGCTACGGCTGCATGACACTGGGTAGGGGAGGAGAGGGGGCCACGTCGTGACTGAATTGCTTCCTCCTTCGTCCCGCGAGGCGGGACTTCGGCGGACAGGGTCGCAATGCGTCTACGACATCGACCCCAGTGGCCAGTTCTTGTTACTTGCTATCTGATACTTGTTACTTCGCGCGCGAAACGCGCGAGGATGGTGCCCAAGACTGGATTGGTGGAGCTGCGCTCCAGTCCTACGGACTCAATCCTGTCGGATTGCCCCATCTCCGTCTCGCTGGAGCGAGACTTCGTCAAACCAGCTCAGCTGGTTCTCGTCCCGTCGTCTGCAACTCCTTCCGAACGTTTATCGTATGATCCGTGGCTCTCATTTGAGAGCGAAGGATGGTGCCCAAGACTGGACTCGAACCAGCACACCTTGCGGCACGGGCTTCTGAGACCCGCGTGTCTACCAATTCCACCACCTGGGCAGTTGGGAAGGAACGAGGAACACACGGAGCCCATCCGTAGTTGGCAAGCCCCGATTTCGGCTTTCGGATGGCTCAGACCACGAATTGCGCGAGGTCAGCCCGTGCTTCTCGCATATCGGATAATATCCGATGGGCGTGATTTAACAGGCGATTCCCGACTGCAGTGAGTCGGATAGCGCGTCCGCGTCGGTCTACCAACCGAACGTTCAGTTCGGTTTCCAGCGCCTTGATCGAATGACTGACAGCAGATTGCGTGAGACCGAGATCCTCGGCGGCGAGCGTAAAACTGCCCGTCTGCGCTAGGGTAGCGAACGCGAGAAGTTTGCGGCTGTCCAAAATTGGCATAGCCACCGTTCAGCAGGTCTTGAGCCAGCCACCCGGACTGGGCACATTTTTTACGTGGATTGATCGCAGAAAATGCCAAGAGATCCTCACTGGGGCCCTGAGGGTGTTCCAAATCAGGCGTAACGCTGCTCTTTGAAGGGGTCAGCCTCGTTCGAATAGCCACGGATCTCCCAGAAACCTAATTTGTCCTCGTTGAGAAAGTGCATCGATTTGACGAATTTGGTGCCTTTCCACGCATAGAGTTTGGGCACGATCACGCGGGCGCGCCCGCCATGCTCGAGACTGATGGGCTCGCCCTCAAAGTGTGTGGCGATCAATACATCGTCATCCAGGCACTGTGCGAGGGGGACATTCGTCGTATACCCATCGTAACCGGTGAAATAAACAAATTTGGCTTCCGGCTTGGGTTGAACTTTTTCGTAAAGCTCGGTGAAGGCTACGCCTCCCCAGCGGCAGTCATACTTGCTCCAAGTGGTCACGCAGTGAAAGTCACTCACGTCCTCGACTTGAGGCAGCGCATTGAAGGCGGCCCAGTCCAACGTCAGCGGGTTTTCGACTTCGCCCGCCAGACTCAGGGTCCACTCGTTCAGTGGAACCTCTGGTTTGATCCCCAGATCCAGCACGGGAAACTTTGTGGTGAGTTTCTGTCCGGGTGGGAGGCGGTCTGCGGAGGCGTCTTCGCGCGGCCGCACACCTTGGGCCACCTGTTTACGGGCCCATGCTTCTTTGGCGGAAATGTATCGTTCCTTGGACATATGGGGACAACCTAGAGGTCTAACCAGCTGGCGCAAGTGATCGGATTATCGAGTGTTGGATCCGAAGATCACCGTCTCCACCGCGGGGCGGGAACGATGGTAGTATCGGGCCATCAAACCTTGGAAAATGAACGTCAGCAGGGCCACCAGCGAATACACCAGCGTCGACATGCTTTCAAAATATCGGGGTATATCGACGGATGATAGGCCAGCCTCGGCGAATTGATTCTCAAGATTCTCCATCATGATGGGAGGAACTGCTTGGAGAAATTCGTTCACTTCGAAGTGGGTCATCATCCAGCCGGCGTAGAAAAAGACCGTCAGCATCAGCCCGAGCTGCGACCCTATCATCCAATCCAATCCCCTGGGGTCGCCATTGCGCAATTTGTTCGATCCGTGAATCTCGGCGATACCCCAGCCTGAGGCCAATACTCCGGCCAAGGTGGGAGGCAGATTCCGCCCCATCGCCGCCATGAGAGCGAATGTTCCGGCGATGACCACCAGCAGGCGACCGTCGAAATTGGCCACGCGCAGCACCCGTTCGAAAACGTCGATGGGGAGCGGAGGTGGTTTAGCGTTCTTGCCAGCCATAACAGGAGGAGCGTTCACTCTGCGTTTCCCTTTCGCTTCCGTGCCAGACCAAAAGCCATTTCCCTTCCGTTTGGAATTTCCGCCCGATTTGCCGATCAGTGCGCGGGCGGGAGAGATTGTGGATGCGATCCAAGCGCATCCGGTGGTGATTCTCGCCGGTGAGACGGGTTCAGGAAAAACCACGCAAATCCCGAAACTATGCCTGGCGGCGGGCCGGGGCAGCACCGGTCGTATTGCCTGCACCCAACCTCGCCGGGTCGCGGCACTCTCGGTTTCGCGACGCGTGGCCGAGGAAATGAACGTGGGCTGGGGCCGGGAGGTCGGCTGCAAGGTGCGTTTTGAAGACCGCACATCCCGCGCCACGGCGGTCAAATTCATGACCGACGGCATGTTGCTCGCCGAGGTGCAATCCGACCCGAAGCTGCGCGAATACGATACGATCATCATCGACGAGGCGCACGAACGTTCCCTCAACATCGATTTCCTGCTCGGGCATCTCCGCCAACTCCGGCACCAACGATCGGATCTGCGGATCGTCATCACTTCGGCCACCATTGATACGGCGGCCTTTAGCAAGGCGTTTGATGATGCGCCGGTGATCGAGGTGTCGGGCCGCACGTTTCCGGTCGAAGTCATCTATCAACCGCTCGATGAATTTGGCGAGAGCTCGGAGAAATCCGAAGAAGAGAAAAAACGGGAATCCCTGCACTACATCGACGGAGCGATCGAAGCGACGCGACGGATTCTGAGCTCTACCGCGAGTGGGGATGTGCTCGTGTTTATGCCCGCCGAGCGGGATATCCGCGAAACCATCGACGGGCTGGGAGGCCAAGCCCGAGGCTGCGAACTGATCCCGCTATTCGGGCGCTTGTCCAACGCCGAACAACAACGGGTCTTTGCCGCCACGGCCCGCCGCCGGGTGATTGTGGCGACCAATATCGCGGAGACTTCTCTCACGTTGCCCGGGATCCGTTATGTCGTTGATACCGGACTTGCGCGGGTGAGTCGTTATTCGCCTCAATCGCGCACCCGCCGCCTGCCGATCGAAGCGGTGGCCCAATCCAGTGCCAATCAACGCAAAGGTCGCGCGGGCCGCGTGGCCGAAGGGGTGTGCATCCGGTTGTATTCGGAGAAGGATTACAACGAACGACCCAAGTTCGCGCAACCGGAGATTCAGCGTTCCAATCTGGCGGACGTGATCCTGCGCATGAAGGCGTTTGGCCTCGGCGACATCGAACGCTTTCCGTTTCTCAATATGCCCGTGACCAAGGCGGTGCGCGCCGGTTACGCCTTGTTGGATGAGCTGCACGCGATGGAGACGGCAGGCTCGATTCGCAAACTTACCGACATCGGTCGCGAATTGGCACGCTTGCCGGTGGATCCCTCGGTTGGGCGCATGATCCTGCAGGCTCGCCATGAAAAGGCGCTGCGCGAAGTGGTGATTATTGCGGCGGGATTGAGTGTGCAGGATCCCCGGGAGCGTCCGCTCGAAAAACAAGCGGCGGCCGATGCGGCGCATCGTCGATTCACGCACCGTGAATCGGATTTCCTCACCCTGCTTTCAATCTGGGAGACGCTGCACGACGAATTCGAAAAGCTTTCGCAATCGAAGATGCGGCGTTGGTGTCGGGATCATTTTTTGAGTTATGCCCGTATGCGCGAGTGGCGGGATATTCATCACCAACTTCACGATGTCCTGCGGGACCGCAAAGACCTGGGTCACAGTTCGGTTTGGGATGGCACAAAATCGACGGATGCCCCGGCCGAAGCCACCGATAAACTCGTCATGGAGGACGCGGCGTTCCGCGCCATCCACCGGTCCATTCTCGCAGGGTTACTGGGGAATGTAGCCAATCGCGATGACGAGAATTCAGGCTACAAGGCGACGCACGATCGCAAGCCCGTCATCTTCCCCGGTTCGGGCCTATTTGTGCGGGAAGAGAAAAAGAAAGGGAAGGGAGCGAAACCCCAAGCCGCTTCCGCCAAGGGCAAAGCCCGTTCGCCGCGTTGGTTGATGAGTGCGGAGTTTATGGAAACCTCTCGGCTCTACGCCCGGACGTGTGCGCGTCTCGATCCGCGCTGGGTATTGGATCTGGGGGCGCACCTGTTGCAGCGATCCCACCGCGAGCCGTTTTGGGACGAAGAAAAGGGCCGCGTGATGGTGCGGCAGCGCACCCGTCTCTACGGACTCGAAGTAGAGTCCCGGGCGGTCAGCTACGGTAAGATCAATCCGGATGAAGCGACCGATATCTTTATTCGGGAAGCGCTGGTCAACGACACCATTAAGTGGCCCTTTGATTTCCTTTCGCATAATCGAGCGGTGCGGACGCGGGTTGAAAATCAACTCACTCGCACGCGTGACCGCGGGGTCATGAACCTCGATCAGGCGGTATGGCAGTTCTATCACAGCCGTTTGGTCGACGCGGGCTACGTGGTATCGGCCGTGGGCGAGCTGATCGCGCTGGTGAAGGAACGACGTCCTCATGAACCGGAATTTCTCCAATTTGAGGCCGACGACCTGCAGCTGGTGCAGGATGACGCAGTGGATGCGTCGGCCTTCCCTGAATCATTGCCGATTGGCACGAGTGTTTTGCCGCTCAACTACCTCTACAAACCCGGCGACGCGGATGATGGGGTGACGTTGGAGGTGGACGTGGGGCAGGCGGAACTGCTTACGCAGGGAGACTTGGACTGGGCCGTGCCGGGGCACCTCGAGGCTAAAATCGAACATTACCTGCGGTCCTTGCCGAAAGAGTTGCGGCGCGCGGTCATGCCCCTGGCGGCAACGGCTCGCAAATTGGTGCCGGAACTTCGCGCGGTGGACCGGAATGCGGCGCGGCGGTTGCCAATCGCTGATCTTCTCGCTCAACGGTTGGGGGAAGAATTTGGATTGAATATCAGACCCGCCGTCTGGGCGGAACGCCCCGTCTCGGAACACCTGCAGGTGCGTGTGCAAATTGTGGATGATGCGGGAACGGAAATCGTGGCCTCCCGTTCGCTCTCGGAAATTCACGCCGCGGTCGCCGCCCATCAGCAAAAAGCCAGTAAGGACGTCGATCGCGACGCGCCCAAACTATGGCAGCGTGCGCGCGGGAAATGGGAGACGGATGTGCTGGATGATTGGCCGCGCGACGAGATCCCGACGGAGATCGTGATTGGTGAGCACGCGGGAGTAACGGTAAAGGCTTACCCCGGATTCGCGGCGACCCGCGAAGGCGTGGTGTTGCGACTTTATCGGTCGATTGATGACGGGCAAACCAAGGGACAACGCGGACTGCGGGCGATGCTCGGCCACATGTTGCGGCGCGATCTCGCGTGGATGGAGAAGGACCTCAAAGCCCTCAAAGCGATCGGCCCGTTGGCGAGTTCGTTTTATGCGTTTGAGGAGTTGAAAGCAGATGCGGTATCGGTGCTTACAACTTGGCTGACTGATCCCAGCCGGGTTCCCGCCGTCGATGGCGGCCTAACCAAAACGCAGTTTATGCGCGCCCTGCAGTTGGCCAAAGAAGCGTCGCGCAAGTCCGTGCCGATCTTGGTCGAACGGCTGCAATTGATCTTGGAGCTGAGACAAAAACTCGTGCTACATCCCACCCCGTATCCGGGCCTGCCGGAAGACGTCGAAACCATCGTGGGTGCGCGGTTCTTGGCGAAAACCCCTTACGAACAACTGGTGCACTTCGAGCGATATTTACGGGCGCGAATCCTGCGGGCCGACCGTTGGAAACAGGCTCCGGACAAGGACGCGGAGCGGGTTCGATTGATCACCCCGTTTTTAACCGCTCTCAATTCGGTGCAAGATGGTCCTCGCGCGGAGCGATTGCGTTGGTTGATCGAGGAATTTCGGGTAAGTCTGTGGGCACAGAAACTGGGAACGGCGGAGCCGGTTTCCGCGAAGAAACTGCGCGCCCTGTTGCAGGATCAACCGGCAGGAACCGATGGAGTCGAAGGGGCGAAATCCGCACCCTCACCCACACCGCTGGCGGTAACACCCTTACCGGGTAAAACGAAAAAGAAACCCCTCAAGAGTCTTAATGCCTTGGGCGGTCTGTTCCGGCCGCCAGGGTAGAGGAGCTATTCATCGGCTTGGCTGGCGAGCTGGTCCAGCAGCATATCCTGGAGTAGGTAGAATTTATCAAAATCCTCCGGCGATCGACAGTTCTGCAGGCCGATGTCGACGATCTCGAGGGCGCGGTTGGGTTGGTCTAACTCCGCGTGGAGCAGGGCGACTCGGTAACTGATGCTGGTTTCGTCGGGAAACAGTTTAATCCCCTCGTACAGTTCGGCCAAATCACTGGGGCTGGGAGTTGATTCTGAACGCAACCAAAGGTTGCCGAGCAGATTGTAGACGCGAGCCAATGGGGGCTGTACCCGACGAGCGAGGTCGATGATGGCGAGGAGTTCACCGGTTTGATCGACCGAAAACTTGCTGCCCGGCGGCAGCGCAGTTTGGGCTTCCAGATAGCGGCAGGCCGCGATGGCGTAGTAGACTGAAGCGGAACCCGGGGTTTGGGCCGTGGCCTGTTCTAGCATCGGCAGGGCGGTCTTCAGGTTTTTGGCATTAAATTCCAAGAGCCCGAGCGACAGTTGGATCTGAGGCGAATTAGCCGTATTTTGTTGAGCCAACCGTCCGGTGTTGCGGGCGTTTTTCAGGTAGGCGTCGCGCAATTCCGGATAGTGTTGTTCTGCACAGATAAAAGCCAGGCGGGCCCATTCCAGACGCCCGAACCAGACCTCCTCCGGAGTGGCGCGCCGCACCTGGAAACGGGGAGGCCGGGGTAATCTTCGCGGGGCGATGCGGTGGTCGTCATTCGTCGCCGTGGCCAAGTAGTCGCTGAGGATGTCGCGACCGTCGGAGAAGCTGAAACCAAAGCACTCGCGGAAGAACGAACCGGAGAGTCCTTGCGCGACGGTGCCATCCACGAATTTCCAAAGGGCCTCCCGGTAGCGTCCGTCCTCGGCAAACATGGCCCAGCGCACGAACAGGGTAGATTGACGAACCCAAGCCTCGCGACTGGCGACACTTTGATCGGTGCCGGGGGGGGAAAACAGTTGCGACAACGGCAGCAACTGGCGGGGCCGGTCGGAGTTACGCCGCAGGGCATCGGCTTCGCTGCCGGAAATCCAAACCACGGGGCCGATCTCGACGTCGTCCTGACTAAACTCACTGGTGTCATACACTCCACTCAGGCCCTCGACGAACCAAAGCGGCAGGGCAGGGGTGCGTCGCGAAAGCAGGAATCGAATTCGGTTGGTCAAAAAGGTGAATTCGACTCCCGGTCTGAGTTGCGGGTTGAAACGCATATACGTGTCAGGAGTTCGCCGCCGAGAGTAGGCGTAGACCATGGACGTCTCCCCGTCGTCCAGGCGAATGTTGGGCATCAATCGCGTTCCCCGTTTGCCGCCTGAATCTTTGGAGTTTCCAAACAGCGCAGTCAGGGTGGAATCGCGAATGGCGGGTCCGCCGGGGTCTGAGATGAGGAGGTGGCGTTTGGGTTGGGCGGACCGCCAAAGAAAACGCTCCGGAATGATCAGTTTGAGCAGTTGTTCCTGCCGCAGATAAGTGGAAACAAAATCCCGGGCGTGGTCGGAATCGACATCGGTCAATAGTTCAAAATCCGCTTCAGGCAGGGAAACGAAACGCCAGTTACGCTTCTTGTTGCCACCCTGATCCACAACAAAGGGAGGGAGCGATACGACCGGCCCGGAGGGGAGCGAAACCGGTTCTGATTGGGCGTGGGCCGGAGGTAATACCAAGGCAGGTAGCAGCACCAGAATCGGCCAACGGAGACGACGCGATGGCTTCATGGCACTTCTTTGGTCGGACCGATTTCAACGGTGAAGTTGTAAAGCGTGGTGTAGAGGAAATCTGCCACGGCCAGCCACGTCTCCGGGCGTTGTTCGAGGGAACGGCTATATGCAGCCGCCGGGAGCTCAAAAAGTTGGGGTTCGCGTTTTTGTCTCCGGAGTTGTCGATGCAGCGCGTTGGCATCATCACTGCGGACCGAAAAACTTTGGGTTTCCTGGCAGATCAAGACAGGGGCGGTGAGGTTTTCGATGTCCTCCAGCACGGAACCATCTTTGCCCCGGAGGTAGTCCCGGGGGAAATACCATGAAGCCAAACGCCCCGGAAGGTTGACCGCGTTGGCCTCGAAATTGTCGTTCATCTTGCGAAAGGCGGCGATCCGGGTCGAAAACGACTGCGGGTTGTCCGTCCCGGAGGGATCCTCAAAATCGTCGAAATTTGCGGAGTCCGTGGGGGCGTCGAAACTCGTGCTGTCTTCGGTCGATCCCGAGGCCGACGCCTCATAGAGCGCCCGAAAATCGTTCGCGATGGCCTCGGTGTAGGCCAAGGCGTTTCGAGCCTGTTCGAGTCCCCGCGATCCAAGATCACTCGATTCGCGTTCCGGGGGCGGACGGGTGAGGGACTTCAGACTATTGATGCCATTCAGGGAGATCACGGCCCGAAACAGATCGGGATTCAGCTCGGCGGCGCGCAGCGCCAACCATCCCCCGTATCCGGCGCCGACGACGGCGACCCGGCGGGGTGAAAATGAGTGTTTGGTCTGCAGCCATTCCATGGCCGTTTCGACGGCGGTGAGCGCGGCCTGGTCCGGATTTTCGCGGGCGGAGAATAGGAATTCATTACCTCGACCCGCCGTGCCGGAGTAGTCGACTTGGAGGACTAGGCACCCCGTCTCCGCGAGAGCCTGCATGGCTGGTGAATAGCCCGATGGAGGAGACCGCCAGAGGGCATCTGGAAAATAGACGACCAAGGAGGGCACCTCGACCAACGGTTGGTTGGGCACCGCAACTTGTCCGGTGATGGGTAGTCCCGAAGCGGTGCGAATAGTGAAGCGTTCGGTGTGGTGACGATGCTCTCGGGCCGGTTGGGGGGCAGTCTGCACGAACTCCGTCCAATTGCCGGTCGATTTCTCGAAAATAAAGTAACGCCCGGGATCGCTGGCGGATGATAGATGCACCAAAACCCGGGATCGATTGTCGTCCCAATCGATGATCCGACGGTCGCGGTCGGGGAAGGCCTGGCCGATTTCGGCATCGATCAAGGTGAGTCGCGGATCGACCCAACGGGTTCGCGCGAATTCAAGCGGTGGGCGAATTCCGACTAATTGACCGGACCGGCGGTCAAAGATGAGGGGTGACGGAGCCTGTTCGGCCCGGAAATCCGTGTAGTGCATGGCCACGTTAAAACGCCGGAAACGTCTTTCCCGATTGCCGAGGGACGGACTCAACAGGGTGGCGGCGGGGTCAGCCAAATCTATTTTACTGTCAATCGCGGCAAGGTTGGTAGGTTCCCCGGTGCTGAGGTTGACTCCGAAAATTCCGAAGGTGTCGCGTCCGACATTTGAGGCGTAAAAGAGAACGTTGGGGTCGGTATCAAACGCCAACGGGAAGCTCCGCTCGGTCCAGAGGGTGTCCCCATCGGCGGAGAAGGGATCGGCCAAGACGGAAGGCAGCACCTGGTCGAGCGGTTGCCAACGACTCTTGAACAGTTTGGATTTACCGGTGCTCACCCGCCACCGAACCGGCAGTTTTTCCCGGTCTTCGATGAGACGGAATCGGCCCGTGCGATCGATCAGCGTGCGCATCGCGGTGCTGGAAACGCGAACGGAGTCGAGCATGCGCACTTCGCCCGTGTCGAGATTCAGCTCGGCTGTCACCCATTGTGAATCACGCAGGTGACCACCCGCCACCCCTTCGATGATCACCTTGTCGCGGGAATGATTGGCGAATCGAACCAATCGCGGTGGACGGGAGATCTCGTAAGATTCGTCTCCCAGGTTATCCTGACCGCCCCCGCCGTTAATGGAGGCGTTGGCATCGAACGGGATAATTTCGGTGGAAAAACGATTCGCGTTGAGCACCGCTCGGGCCTGCCCCTGTTGAAGATCGATCATCCCAATGACCCATTGCTCCGTGGCGAATACGAGACGGTTAGGAGAAACCCATTCGAGAGCGGTGAGTTGGGCATCCGCCATGTCCCCCAGATCAATGTGTCGACTGTTGTAGGGGTGGTCCGTGGCCACAATCTCTATGGTGGTCCGGGCTCCCTCGTTGATGGTGTATGCCAGGTGGCGACCGTCGCGGGATAAGGTGGCCCGCGTGGTGCGAAGGGGACGCAAAAATGCGTTCAGGTTCTCCTGATCCACTCCCGGGGTTACCTCCAACTTTGGGGGGCGTCGCCAAAACTGGGCGTCAACGGAATCGGCACTGATCAGGAAGATGCAGAGTACCAGAGCCAGTCGCGGGAGAACGGGAGAGGAAAGGGTCAACATCGCGAACGATCGAGGGGGAGCACCATGCTGAGAATAGGGATGTGGGGTAAGGGGTGGGGATATTCAGGCGGGGGCGAATACTCGGGCGGATTCGTCCGCAGGACGAA
>CBFHXU010000087.1:0-12801 GCA_965659875.1 uncultured Opitutaceae bacterium | reverse complement strand
ACTAACTGTTTAGGTGGACCAGTTTGGGTAACCCGACCACTCCTAAAATGGCCGCCCAACGGGCGACAGGCCCGCGGTCGTTGATCACGATATACCCGCGAAATATCACTTCTTCGATGATTGCGGCCACCAGCGTGTAGATTCCGAAAAGGAGGGTGATCTCCGACTGTTCCTGATCCAGTCCCAATTGGATTTCCCCCCAAGTCTCGGCTGCGAGGAGTACCGCGGCCCCAATCACCGCGATGAGGATTGCCCGGGTCGAGGCGGGAGTTGCTCCCGGCAGTGCTCCCCTGATGCGCTCTCCACGGGTGTGGGCTCGATAGTCTTCCCACCACATTCTGGCGACTTAGAGGCCGCCGCCGAAGAGCAAGATAATGAGAATTGGAGAATCACCCATCACAGAAAGGAGAGCACTTAAGCATTTCAGCGCACTCCGGAAGGCGAGCTAATTCCCTGACATTTGATTAGCCAATGTGGCGAGAAGCGCATTGGATAGTAGCGCTCATGCCGCTCACATCTGCCACTAAACCAAGCTCAGCTCCGTTGGAGTTTTCCTCGGTATTTGCGGATTTAGCGCCGCATGTGGAGGCTTTGAACGTCTGTTTGCGCGAGCAAGTGGTTCAGTTTGAACCTGAAATTCGGGAAATGGCGGACTATTGCATCGATACCTCCGGCAAACGTATCCGACCCGCCCTCGTCTTCCTGAGTGGTTGGCGGGATGATTCGGTCAACTCCGACCTGGTGCGGGTGGCGGCGGTGATTGAGTTGGTGCATTTGGCAACCCTCGTGCATGACGACATCATGGACGGTGCCGACATCCGGCGGGGGAGGGAGTCGGCGACCCGTTCTTACGGACCCGAGGCCGCCGTCCTGCTGGGTGATGCCCTGTTCGCTCACGCCTTGCACTTGGCCGCTCAATTTCCGACCACCTTGGTGTGCTCGGCGGTCGCGGAGAGCACGCGGCGCGTCTGTGCGGGAGAGATCATTCAAACGCTGCGTCGAGGCACGACCCGGATTTCTCGGTCGGACTATCAGCGGGTGATTGATCTCAAGACCGCGGAACTCTTTCGGGTGTCCTGCCATTTGGGCAGCCATCTCGCGGGATTTGAACCGGAATTCGTTGCCGCCGCCACCACCTATGGTCGGCAACTCGGCATTGCTTATCAGATATTTGATGATCTGGCCGACTTCTTTGGTCAGGAGGGTAAAATCGGTAAAACTCTCGGGACTGATCTCGGGAGTGGAAAACTGACGCTTCCCTTGATGGAACTGGTAGAAGCTTCTCCCGAGAGTGAAAAAACCGCTATTTTGGCGGAAATTACCGGTGATGCTCCTCCCCAGCCGGATCTTCGAGTCCAGCATATGCTGGACTTGGGGGTGTTTGGGCGGGTTGAAGCGGCCTTGGAGCACGAGTTGTCAATCGGCGAAAATGCCCTGCAGACGCACCAAAATAGCTCCCCAACGCCGAGATTATTGTCTCTGGCCGCTATTTTAAGGGCTCAGGTCGCGAGTTTACGGCCTCAGTTGTGAGATATTTCAGGTGGTAATCGGGTGTATTTCCGATTGCAGGGACAGTGAATTAGACCCATTTTGGCGGTGTTATGTCAGTCGCATCAAAAGTCCTCGATAAGACACTGGTCAGCACCAGTGAGCGACGACAGGAGGCAGACAGCGACTGGGTGGTTGTGCAACGTGTTCAGGCTGGGGAGGTTGGCGCGTTTGACCAGTTGGTGGTGCGCTATCGGGAACGCGTTTATGGTGTAATCTACAATATGACTTCCAATCGGGAGGATGCGGCCGATCTTACTCAAGATGCCTTTATTAAGGCATTTAAATCGATCAATCGCTTCCAGGGGCAGTCGTCCTTCTTCACTTGGCTCTATCGGATCGCGGTCAATTCCGCCCTCAGCCACCTGCGAAAAGCCAAACTTCGCACCTTTTTCAGCTTCGAGAAGATTGTCGAAGACGACAAAACGACTGAAATTTTATCCCAATTAACCGATAAACACGGAGCTGACCGGCAAGTTTACGTCCGGGAACTTCAGGAAAAATTGAACGAGGCGATGCAAAAACTGTCTATCAAGCATCGCACCGTAGTGACTTTGTTCGAAATTGATGGCCTGAGCCATGAGCAGATTGCCGAAGTGGCAGGATGTTCTGTGGGGACGGTCCGCTCCCGTTTACATTACGCTAAACAGATTCTTCAAGCCGAGCTTCAGTCCTATTTGAACGCATGAAATCAGAAAATAAGCACCCCTCTAAAGTAACTCTGGATGACCTGTTCGCTCTCAAGCGCGCGGAGCAACCTCCCGAGGAATTCTGGGACGACTTCCAGCGTGATTTTCATGTCCGCCAACGGGCCGAGGCCATCGAGCCGAAACGCTGGTGGTTTGTGATGCCCCGGGTGTTTGCGGGCCTTTCGCGTCACCAGATGCCGCTTGGAGCCGCCGCGGTATTGGCCGTAACTTTTCTTTCGTTTCGTGAATATCGCGAACCAGGTCTCGAGGTGGCGTACAGTGCACCTCAGGCATTGCCCGCGGTCGTAGAGACCACCACTCCCACCCCGGCTGCACTGGTGGCGGTAGCAGATGTGAATCTCCCGAATTCCATGGATTTCTCCGAAGTTGCCCCTCTGGGTGTGGTAGAGGAGCAAATCGAAGCGGCGGTCGCGTCGGCGGATTCCTCTCAACCGGTTGAACTTTCTCCCATGGTGGTTTGGGCGGGCCCCTCCGCTGCCACCATTGAAGCAGTCGCGTCCGCTCCCACGCCTTCGCAACAATCCATCGCAGCCAATTTGGCTACCGCCGAAGCGGAACAGCTCCAAGTTGGCCGTCTGCTAGGTGAGCCAGATATTAATTTGGCTGCCGCGATCACCAACAGTGATTCGCTTGCCCAGGTCAGCGTTCCCCAGCCGACCCGTGAACATCTGTTTGTTTACCAACCCTCTCCGGCTGACTTCTCCGTGGACCGTGAAAAAGGTTCCCGTCGTGATACCCATAGCCTGATCGCCGATCGCATCAGCCACCATGAACTTTACGAGTCACCGAGCCGTTTGTCGGCGGGTGGCAACCACCTGACGGTAAAATTCTAATCGTTTCCCGTTTTCTCTTTTCCCACCCCGACTGTCACGGTCGGGGTTTTTTGTGACCGGTGACCCCGCGCTTCGGGATTGCGATGTGCCCGGAGGGTTTTTCGATTAAGCCGTGGCCGTTAATCAACAGACATTGATGATCTCAACCCGGGGTTCCGGCACCCTTGAGGTGACCGATCAGGTTGCCCAAATCGTGGCCGCGAGCGGCATCTCGACCGGAGGGGTGACGGTATTTTGCCAACACACGAGCTGTAGCCTGGTGATCATGGAAAATGCGGATCCCACCGCCCGACGTGATCTTGAACGTTGGTTAGATCGGCTCGTTCCGGAAAACGATCCGGATTTTCGGCACACTTTGGAAGGTCCCGACGATATGCCCAGTCACATCAAGATGGCGTTGACCCGCACCAGCGAGGTGATTCCGGTTGGAAGTGGGCGGATGCAACTCGGAACCTGGCAGGGCATCTTCCTGTGGGAACACCGTGCCGCTCCTCACCGTCGTCGTTTGATCGTGACGGTGCAAGGAGACTGAGGGTAAGCAGCTCCCAGTCCTCAAATTTTAGGTTGGCGGCCAAATTTACTGGACTTGGCCTGCTCGCCGAACCTGTTCAGGTTCGTTGCCATGACTTTGTTTTCCGCCGCTGCGACCCTGTTGCTGATCATGGATCCGTTCGGCAATATTGTCATGTTCAACGCGATCTTGTCCAAGATCCCGCAGGAGCGCCGCCGTAAGGTTTTGGTGCGCGAAGTGCTCATCGCGTTTGGTGTCCTGTTGCTCTTTCTCTTGGTGGGCGCGCACCTCCTCAGTTTTCTGGGGCTGGAACAATCATCATTGAGTCTTGCCGGAGGCATTCTCCTGTTCCTCATTGCCATCGGCATGGTATTTCCCAATCGAGCCGTGCAACTCGGGGTGCCGGGAGACGACGAACCCTTTATTGTGCCTCTCGCAATTCCCATGATCGCGGGTCCGAGTGGCATCGCCTTCCTTCTACTCATCGTATCGAAAGAGCCGTCCCGTCTGCCCGAGTAGATCTTTGCCCTCACGGTCGCTTCAGCGATTTCTGCGGCCATTCTGATCATGGGCGAACGCCTCGCCCGGTTGCTTGGAACCCGCGGCATGCGCGCCGCCGAACGCCTCATGGGTATGCTGCTTATCCTTATCGCGGTTCAAATGATGGCTGATGGGATCAGCCTGTATTGGCTTAACTTCCAAGCGCAACAAGCGGCCGCGGGGTGAAGTTGCCGGTCGATTGCATAAATTGCAGTCGCCACATTCCCGCGGCCCATGTAGGGTTGGGGCATGCTCAAGTATTTCCGGTTTTTCTCGGTATTCGTGGGGTGCTGGCTGCTGTTCCCTCGATTGGCCGCGGATGAGCCTTTCTGGTTACTCAGCTACAATGTGCGGGTGGACTTTACCGGCGAAACGTGGACGAATCGTGGTCCGAAACTCGCAGAAACCTTAAAGCAGCACTCACCGGAAGTGATCCTGATCCAGGAAGCTTCCGAATGGATGATTGCTGAATATCAGAAGATGCTCCCGGACTATTACTATTTGGTCGGGGAGCGGAGTGACGGACATCGGGGTGACCAACCTTGGTATGAATTTGTCCCGATTTTTTATCACCCGGACCGGTTTGCGGTTGAGGATCATGGTTCGTTTTGGGTGGGGGAAGATCCTGACAAGCCGGGCGACACCTTGAACAATACCAAGCCGCATGGTCGCACGTTTAACTGGGTCACGTTACGCGACAAATCTTCAGGCAAACAAATCGCCATCGGCAATGTGCACATTCATGGCCAACGCGCGGAAGTGGCGGTAGCAATAATCGTTAAACGCATGCGCAAAGCCGTGGGCGACCTTCCCATGATTTTGGCGGGTGATTACAACGCCCTCCCCGACAGCGCAGCCTACTCCCGGATGACATCCGGGGGCGATTTGGGGTTTGTGGATGCCCGGGACATTGCCCTGCAAGTCCGCGGGCAACTAGAGACTTCTTTGGGCGGTGGTGAAGCGGTGGCGGGACCGGACCTGGCCCGCCAAAGTCCGGGCAACCCCGACAAGGCTGCCCGTCGGATTGATTATGTCTTCGTCACCCCGAACGTGAAGATCCATGAGTTCGAAGTCAAAAAACTTGCGGTTAAACCCGGCTTCTTCGCTTCCGATCACTTCCCGATTTGGGTGAAAGTGACGTCACCTTAGAATGATTCACTGCGTTTATTGGCGGTGAGGAAATACTCGCCTATTTCCCCGGCACGCAGGCACTGCATCCGTTGATGAAGAAATCGTTCCCCTTGTCATCCACGAGGATGAAGGCAGGGAAATCTTCCACTTCGATTTTCCAGACGGCTTCCATGCCGAGTTCGGGATATTCCAACACGTCGACTTTGCGGATACTCTCTTTGGCGAGAATTGCCGCGGGGCCGCCGATTGATCCGAGATAGAAACCTCCGTGCGCGTGACACGCGTCGGTCACGGCTTTGGAGCGATTGCCCTTGGCCAACATGATCATGGATCCGCCGTTCTTTTGGAAGAGCTCCACGTAGCTGTCCATGCGGCCCGCGGTGGTAGGACCGAAGCTGCCCGAGGCATATCCTTTCGGTGTTTTGGCGGGACCCGCGTAGTAAACCGGATGGTTCTTGAGGTAGTCAGGCAGACCGTCTCCGGCATCCAAACGCTCCTTCAATTTGGCGTGGGCGATGTCGCGGGCGACAATCATCGGACCATTCAACAGTACCCGGGTCGTCACCGGATGTTGAGTCAGTTCGGCGAGGATGTCCGTCATCGGCTGGTTCAGATCGATCTTCACGACCTTCTCCTGTTTGATGGTCCGCATCTCTTCGGGGATCAGGCGGCCGGGATTTGTTTCCATCTGTTCGAGCCAAATTCCATCGCGGTTGATCTTCGCCTTGATGTTGCGATCGGCACTGCACGAGACGCCGATTCCCACGGGACAGGAGGCTCCGTGTCGTGGGAGGCGCACGATGCGCACATCCAGCGCGAAATATTTCCCGCCGAACTGGGCACCGATTCCCGTGCTTTGCGCGAGCTTCAGCACCTTTTTCTCCAACTCGATATCGCGGAACGCCTGACCGTTTTCGTTCCCCTCCGTAGGTAGGGCATCAAGATACTTGGTCGAAGCCAATTTAACCGTTTTCAGGCAGGTTTCGGCACTCGTGCCGCCGATGACAAAGGTCAAATGATAGGGCGGGCAGGCGGCGGTGCCGAGTGAGCTCATTTTCTCGATCATGAACTTCTCCAAGCTCGCGGGATTTAACAGCGCGCGAGTCTCTTGGTAGAGAAAAGTCTTGTTGGCCGACCCGCCGCCCTTCGCGACAAAGAGAAATTTGTATTCATCACCATCGGTTGCCAGCAGGTCGATTTGGGCGGGCAAATTGGTGCGGGTATTCTGCTCCTCAAACATTGAGAGGGGCGCCGTTTGCGAGTAGCGCAGATTCTCCTTCGTATAGCAGTCGTAGACGCCGCGTGAGAGCGCCTCGGCATCGCCGCCACCGGTCCACACGTTTTGGCCTTTTTTGCCCATGATGATCGCCGTGCCGGTGTCTTGGCAGAACGGGAGGATACCTTCGGCGGCGATTTCAGCATTCTTCAGCAATGTGGTCGCGACGTAACGGTCGTTATCGGATGCCTCGGGGTCGTCGAGGATCGCCGCGACCTGTTCGAGGTGTTTGGCCCGGAGGGTGAACGAACAATCGCGAAATGCCTGACTGGCCAAAAACGACAGCGCCTCGGGCGCGACTTTGAGCACGGACTGCCCGTCGAAGTCCGCGGTGCTGATGCCTTCGGTCGAAATCAGGCGGTATTCGGTATCATCCTCTCCGAGAGGAAAGGTGTCTTGGTAAGCAAATGGCGGCGTGGACATGACAGGAATGAGTTTGACGGTTCTTTACCTACACGAGGAATCAAATTCCGCGCTGAGCGCAAGGAATGGCAAAAGATGCGCAGGCTGGCCCCCGGGCAGTTTAAACAATCTTCAGCTTGGGCAAATCCTGCCCATCGACCAATCCCACGGGTTTGCCGGTTCGGTTTACGACAATCAAATCATCGATCTGATGCGACTCGAAGATGCGCAATGCCTCCACTCCGAGCGCATCTTCGCGAATCGTTTTAGGCTTCTTCGTCATGAAGTTTTTAACCGGTTGACTAAGAAAATCAGGCCCACTGAGGGCCGCACGCCGAAAATCTCCATCGGTGAGAATCCCGCTGAGTTTGCCCGTGCGCGGACTGACCAATGCGATGCTCCCGCTCTTTGCCTTGGTGAGGCGCAAAATCGCGTCCTGGGTGGTGATCGTTTCTTTCGCCACAGCCAGCCGGTCACCGGTGCGCATGATGTCGGCGATGCGCAGTAACAATACGCGGCCGAGATTTCCGGCGGGATGATATTGGGCAAAATCCTCGCGCGTAACGCCGCGGGCTTTGAGCAAAACCATCGCGAGGGCGTCGCCCAGGGCCAGGGCTGCGGTGGTGCTCGCGGTCGGGGCAAGCTCGAGCGGACACGCTTCGCGCGGAACTTCGTAAAGAAGCTGGAAATCCGATTCGCGGGCGAGGTCGGACTCAGGGTGTGAGGTGCAGGCGATCACGGTCACATTGAATCGCCGCAGGGTGGTCATCAGCCGTAGAATTTCTTCGGTCTGGCCGCTGTTGCTGAACAGGATCGCGATATCGCCCGCGGAACAGATTCCGAGGTCGCCGTGCAGGGCCTGCGTTGCGTCGAGAAAACAGGTGGTTACGCCGGTACTGTTAAATGTGCCGACGAGTTTTTGGGCAATGTGGGCCGATTTCCCCACGCCGCTGCAGATGAGTTTTCCGTTCCCAGCGGTGGCATTGTCGACTGCCCGGGCGACCGCCACGAATTTTTTATCCAATGACTGAGAAGTGGCGGCGATAGCTTCTTGCTCGATACTCAGGCAAGTGCGGGCACGCTGGAGAGCAGTTTTAGGTGTAATGGCCATTTAGGGTTTGTGTCAGGTGACACGTTGCCAGACTTAGAACATGCCCGCGGGCACTCAATTCCTTTTCCCATCCGATGCGACAACTCCGGCAGTTTATAATTCCCCTCGTTTGCGTGGGATTATTGCTGCCCGGATGTAATCGACTCCCGGAAGGCGAGACCGTCGCCGAAATCAACGAACCGGCTTATGAGGAAGGCAAGCGGTTGATTCGGCAGGGGAGGGAGCAAGCGGCTTTGGCTTCCTTCGCTCGAGTCATAGAATCCCGTAAAGACGGAGCCCCTGAATCTCATCTCGAAGTGGGTTTACTTTACGAGAATGAGGTGAAGGACCCCATCCGTGCGATTTATCACTTCCGACGCTATCTCGAGCTCAAGCCCAACTCGCCCCAAGCTGACCTCGTTCGCGGTCGGATTGAGGGAGCGACTCGTGACTTCGCCCGCACCTTACCAGCCCAGCCGCTCGAGAATCAGACCCTGCGCAATGACCTGCTCGATGTCGTCGATCAGCTACAACGCGAGAATACGCGGTTGAAGGACGAAATTGCCACCTTGCGCGGGAGTCGCACCACGAGCCGCGGCACCGTGGCGGATCTGACAGTCGGCCCCGAACGCACCGTTCGTCCGCAGTTGCAATCACCGCCTTCCCCCAGTCCGGTGAGCCGCGCGCCGATTTCGGCTGCGCCCGAACGCCCCACTTCGCCGCCACAACGTCCCGCCGCCACCCCGACGACCACCGCTGAACCGACCCGGATCCATACCGTGGTCAAAGGTGACACGCTCTACGGACTCTCACGGCGCTACTATCAGAATTCCAACCGGGCGAAGGATATCTACGCCGCGAATCGTACGAAGATGAAGTCCCAGAACGATCTCCAGGTCGGCATGCAGCTCGTCATTCCGCAGTAATTCCTCGCCCATCACGCGCAATAATCGACCAGCCCTGCACAAGGGCTGCGGAGCCGACATGGGCGAAATTATGGCATTCTCAGCGACGCCTCTGAGCTTTCCATGATTTTACCGCACGATTCCACCAACGGCGCGTCCGTTGCCTCCAATCTCGAACTGATCCGCAAATATGCGGTGCCCGGTCCACGGTATACGTCATACCCCCCGGCGAATCGTTTTCACGAAGATCTGGGTTCCGTGGATCTTGATTCCGCGCTCGCCGTCGATAACGCCGATCCGAATCGGCCGCTGTCCCTGTATTTCCATCTGCCATTTTGTGAGTCCCGCTGCTGGTATTGTGGCTGCACCACGATCATCACCCGCCGTTTTGACTGGGCCGATGCCTACCTGACCGAACTTAAACGCGAGATCGATCTTGTCGCCCGCCGCATCAACGGTGCGCGCCCCGTCGAACAACTGCACTTTGGTGGCGGCACCCCGACATTCTTTTCTCCGGAAACCTTGCGGGAATTGGGCCGAACGATTCACGCCAACTTCACTTTTACGTCGGATGCGGAATTGAGCATCGAAATTGACCCGCGCTGCGTGACTCCGGAGCACGTTGAGGTGCTCGCTGAAATGGGAATCAATCGAGCGTCACTCGGTATCCAGGATACCAATCTCGAAGTGCAGGAGGCCATTCACCGGGTCCAGCCGATGGAGCTCAATCAGCTCGCGGTCGCAACGCTGCGGGAGGCGGGTATTCAGGATATCAATTTTGACCTCATTTATGGCCTGCCGTGTCAGACGGTCGAAACCGTCACGCAGACCATCGACGACGTGCTCACGCTTGAGCCCGATCGGTTGTCGGTCTTCAGCTACGCTCACGTGCCGTGGATCAAGCCTGCCCAACGCATTTTTGACCAACGCGGGCAGATGCCTGATGCTGAAGCGAAGTTGACTTTATTTGGCGTGATCCGGGGCAAGCTGCTCGACCAAGGGTTCGTCGATATCGGTTTGGACCATTTCGCCCGCCCGACTGATGCGCTCGCCGTTGCTCTGCGCGAAGGCACGTTGCACCTCAATTTCCAGGGCTACAGCACCAAGGCCGGGGCCTCGCTCTATGGGTTTGGTATTTCCTCCATTTCCTCGACGGAGGAAGTCTACTGGCAAAATCCGAAGTCGCTCGCCACCTATCGCGAGGCTTTGCGCGCAGGAAGGCTCCCGGTTGAGAAAGGCTATCGCCTGACGGCCGAGGATCGTCGTCGTCGCGAGCTGATCATGAAGATCATGTGTGAACGGCGGCTTGATTTTGGTCGAATTGACGCGAATCGAGGTGGTAGCGTCGCCGCCGAGTGTGCGGAGGCACTCACCGCGCTGAGACCGATGGAAGAGGATGGCCTCGTCGAAATCGATGCCTCGGGACTACGGGTACTCCCCCGGGGTGAACCTCTTATTCGGGTCGTGGCGATGGCGTTTGACCAGACTTTGGTCAAACGGGGCCGGGCTCACGCGCTTTCGGTCTAAGATCGGGGGAATGCGTTGGGGGGTTGCCAAATACTCCGATCGCGCGAGATTGGTGGTCCCATGTCCGATCTCACCGACCTCTATCAGGCGGTCATTCTCGACCACAACAAGCGTCCGCGCAATCGCGGCAGAATTCCGCAAGCCACCCGCGTGGCCAGCGGAGATAATCCCACGTGTGGTGACAACTGCACGGTTTACCTGCAAATGGATGGAGACCGGATCGGCAAGATCGGCTTTGATGGTTCGGGATGTGCGATATCTCAGGCCAGTGCGTCTCTCATGACCACCCAGCTCGAAGGCAAGACCCTCGCTGAAGCGGAAGGCCAGTTCGAGGACTTCAAGGATATCGTGACGATGGGTAAGGAACCGGAAGAATTTTCCGAAGTCGCCGCTTTTGCCGGAGTGCATGCGTTTCCGGCTCGGATCAAATGCGCAACGTTGTCGTGGCACGCGGCCATCGATGCGCTCAAAAAACCGGATTCTCCGGTGGAGGAATAAGGCACCCCATGTCCTGCGATTTTTCAAATCTCCGACTGGATTTCCCCGTTCTCGACCAACACGTCGGTGATCATCCGCTGGTCTATCTCGACAACGCCGCGACCACCCACAAGCCGCGCGCCGTGATCGATGCCATTGCCCGATTCTACGAACGTGATAACAGCAATGTGCACCGCGGCCTCCATGCTCTCTCCATGCGCGCGACCGACGGCTATGAAGCCGCCCGGGAGCGCACCGCCAAATTCATCAACGCAGCGGAGTCAGCCGAAGTTGTTTTCACCAGTGGCACCACCGCTTCGGTAAATCTCGTCGCTCAAAGTTGGGCCCGGGACAACCTCAAGCCGGGCGACGTGGTCGTCTGCACTGAGATGGAGCATCACTCCAATATGGTGCCGTGGCAGATTGTCTGCCAGCAAACGGGCGCCACCTTGCGTTACATTCCTGTTTTGGGTGAGAACGCGGAAGGCGGTCTCGACCTGGATGCGTTTGATGAACTCCTCCAGGAGAACGTCAAACTCGTCGCCTTCACCCATATCTCTAACACGTTGGGTACGATTAATCCGGCCGCCGAGATGTGCGCCAAAGCCAAGTTGGCGGGGGCATTGACCGTGGTGGACGGCGCCCAATCGGCCGGCCACGAGAATGTCGATGTGCAGGCCATGGGCTGCGATTTTTATGTGTTCTCCGGTCACAAGATGGCCGCCCCGACCGGCATCGGCGTGCTCTATGGGCGCAAGGAATTGCTCGACGTCATGTCGCCCTGGCAGGGCGGCGGAGGCATGATTAGCACCGTCGCTTACGAAGGTAGCCAATGGAAGCCTTCGCCCGAGCGATTTGAAGCGGGAACGCCCAATGTCGCCGATGCGATCGGTCTGCACGCTGCCATGGATTACCTTGATTCGGTCGGTCGTCCGGCGATTGGCCGTCATGAATCCGAGCTGGCTGGGTTGGCTTATGATGCGCTCAGCGAACTACCGGGAATCCGAATTTTGGGCCCGGTCAGTGGCCAACCACGGGCCGGTTTGGTGAGCTTCGCTTTTGAAGGTGTGCATGCTCATGATGTGGTGACCTTTGCCGATCAGGATGGAGTCGCCCTAAGGGGTGGGCACCATTGTAACCAGCCTCTGATGCGAAAGTTGGGACTTCCCAGCACAACCCGGGCGAGCTTTTACCTCTATAACACCCCGGCGGATGTAGATGCGCTGGTTACGTCCATGCGGCGGATCCTGAAATTCTTTGGGGTGGAATAGGTTGGAAATTCCCATTGACCGGCGGTGCCCGATCAGCCTTAGCTGATCGTCTTTCGCCAATCATCAGGCCGTTCACGCGGTCGGGTGGAGCAACCTGGAGAGGTGGCAGAGTGGTCGAATGCGCTCGCTTGGAAAGCGGGTATAGGCTTAACACCTATCGGGGGTTCGAATCCCCCCCTCTCCGCCATTTATCAAGGTCAATGGGAAGGCCATGATGATCAGGGGTTTTCATGAGTTGCGTCGGGTTTTGAGAGGGAGAGCCTATCCGAGCAAGGCGGTTTTGCGCACACTTTTGCGCACAGTTCCACGGTGTGTAGTGATGTCCACGGGGTGGGGGAGTGGAAACGCCTGAACCACCATACACTGCCGTGGTGGTCGGCACCTGAGTGTGTGCTAACCTGTGGTCGGCGGACTTATCGTCGGCATCGCCGCAATCACTCCGGACGCCTCTCAAGACGATATATACCACATCCCCAGCGCCAAATTCTCCATGTTGTGGGGACAGGGGTGCGTTATAAAAAGTCCCTTTCGAATCCCCCCACAAGGTAGACACGGGCTCTAACCTACTTCCCAACCTTCC
>CBFHXU010000086.1:0-12813 GCA_965659875.1 uncultured Opitutaceae bacterium | reverse complement strand
GAAAATCATGTCCGTCCCGTTGCTCGGTGCGCAAGGCAACGAACACCTGTCCCGCGCTCAAGGTGCGGGTATCAATCCCGAATCCCGTAAGCGCGGATCCAGGATCGCGATTCCATCGGCCGGAAGTCCAAGTCGCGAGTTGGGCAGGTTCGAAAGAAGGCATGATATGATGGGTTGATGTAGGCTTAAGTATCAGTCGGTGGTAATTTGTTTGATGCCGATCAACTCCCGGGCCACCTGGCGGTCGTCGAAAGGCACAACCGTATCGGCAAACTCTTGATACGGCTCGTGTCCCTTGCCCGCAATGAGCAGACTGTCTCCGGGTTCTGCCATATCGAGGGCGAGACTGATCGCTTGGCGGCGGTCTTCAATCCACGTGATCCGATTGGGTTCGGTCACCCCCTCTTTCATGTCGGAGAAAATTTGAGCAAGATCTTCCCGCCGGGGATTATCGGCGGTGGCGAACGTAAAGTCGGCGTGGTCCTGCACCGCCTTCACCATCATCGGGCGCTTGGCCCGATCACGATCTCCCCCGCAGCCAAAAACGACCAGCAGTCGACCCGGAGTCACGGGCTTGAGCATGGCCAATGCGTTGCGCAACGCATCATCCGTGTGCGCGTAATCGACCAACACGTTGAAGGGCTGGCCTTCCTCGACTCGCTCCATCCGGCCCGGAACTCCGGCAAAGGTATCCAGACGATTCAGAAATTTTTCCGGATCGCGACCGGTGGCAATGACCGTCGCAATCGCAGCCAGCAGATTGGAAAGGTTGTAGCGCCCGATGAGCGGCGACTCGATGGCACGACTCCCTTGCGGCCAGGTCACGGTAAACGTCGTGCTCTTGAAACCGTATTCAATGGCGCTGGCCCGCACATCCGCCTCCCCCGATTCACCAAAGGTTAATCGCGCCTGCGATGGAGGCAGCCGTTCCAATAGTTTCACTCCGTAATCATCATCGATATTAATGACCGCCTGATCGGGAGACTGTCCGATTTCACCCGTAAACAAACGCGCCTTCACTTCAAAATACTCGTCCATCGAAGCGTGGTAATCGAGGTGGTCTCGCGTGAGATTGGTATATACCGCCACTTTTAGTCCGAGGCCCCGCACGCGCTTTTGATCGATGCCGTGGGAACTGATTTCCATCACCGCATCTGCACAACCGGCATCGCGCATTTGGGCCAACATGCCAAAGGTATCGATCGCCTCGGGGGTGGTACGAAACGACGGCACGGTCCGAGCCCCCAAGTCATAGGCAATCGTGCCGAGAAGACCGACGGGTTTTTCGCCACCCAAAAAGTGCCGCACCAGATGCGCCACGGTCGTCTTACCATTGGTGCCCGTGATACCCGTGACCGCCAAATCCCGATCAGGGTATTTAAAATAACGTTGCGCTACGGTAGCCACCAGCGCCCGGGGATCCTCCGTCTGCACAAAGGTAACTTTGCTGGATGCTGTTCGCGGCATGACCGCCGCTACCACGGCTACCGCGCCACGCGAAACCGTCTCATCAATATAAAGCGCTCCATCGGTGCGCAAACCCGGCAAGGCAAAATATACGTTGCCCGGCACGACGCGACGACTGTCAATCGCCAAGCCCGAAATCGGACGCGAAAGCTCTCCCTCAATCGCGACAACTTCGTCTGGGGAGATATAATCGGATAGTTTCGGAGCCATTTTAATGACACGGTTTTGCGCAAAGGAATCGCCCGCGGCGCGGGCGGCGGAGAGAGCGCCAAAGGCCTGAATAAGCGGGTAGTTTTGCGTCAAGTAGCCGATCACCAGGGGGCCCCTTCCAACGCAAGTCGTGGCTGCGATTCGGGCGCAACCACGGGTTTGATATCGAGATAAGAAATAAGTTGTTCGGCGATTCGACGGAACGCGGGCACGGCTACGGCCGAACCATAATTGAGCCGTCCACGATCCAATCGGGCGTCATCCACAATCACCGTGACCACGACTTCCGGATTTGAGGCGGGGAAGAAGCCCACAAACGAACCCACGTGATTTCGCTTCGAGTAACGGCCATCGATCAGCTTTTGGGCGGTGCCGGTTTTACCGGCGACTTGATATCCCTCGATGGCGGCGGCCTTGGCCGTGCCTTCCTCGGTCACGCCGACCAGCATGCGCGCCATTTGCCGGGCAACTTCCGGTTTGATCACGCGCCGCCGCGCGACCCCGCCAAACGAATAAACATCGTGTCCCTGGGCATCACGGATTTGCTTCACCACTTGCGGCCGCAGGAGCTCTCCCCCACTGGCAATCGTAGCCATGGCGTAATGGATCTGAATAGGGGTCGCCGAAATACTATAACCGGCCGGAATGCGGGTAATCTCCAATGCACTCCACTTATCCGGAGTATTGAGCAGCCCCCGACTTTCGTAACCCAACGGAAAACCGGAGGGCTCACCGAAACCAAAGGAACGGGCCGCCTGATACATTCCTTTTTCGCCCAACCGCATGCCAAGTTGGGCCGCGCCGATATTGCTGGAGTGGCTGATGATTTCAGCCACGGTGAGCGGATGATCATAACTGTGATCATCGGGCATAAATTTACGGACCCGCCCCTGAAACTCGATTGATTCAATCGAACAATCAAACTGGGAACGCGGCGTCACGAGACCGCGTTCGAGGGCGGCCGACGTCGCCACGATTTTGAAAGTCGATCCCGGGTCCAATAGATCGGTCACCGCCGTATTGCGCTGCTGATCCATGGTGGCCCGGCCGTATTCATTAAGATTATACGTGGGATAATTCGCCAGGCCCAGCAGGAAGCCGCTCTTTGCGTCGGTCACGATGATGGATGCTTTCGCCGGTTGATAAGTCTCGCCGATGTAAGCCAGTTCGGTTTCGATCAGATGCTGCACCATCGAGTCGATCGAAAGCGCCACGCTGTAACCATCATTGGCGGGCACTTCGCGTTTACGAAATTGGGCCATCTCCCGACGCAAACCGTCTTTCTCCGACTCGCGCCAACCATCCTGGCCGCGCAAATAAAAGTCGGCGAAGGCCTCGATTCCGCCGGAGGGTTGATCCTCCCGATTCACAAACCCCACCAGATGAGCGGCAAGCTGATTTCTAGGATAAGTTCTTCGATATGAGCGATTTCCGTAAACTCCTTTTACCCCTAAATCACGCACTTTATCGTAGGTCGACTCTTCGATTTCATCGACCAACTTGGCCCATCGCACCAGACTGGTCTTACCCGTTTGGGAAACGCGCTGCGTGCGGTTGAACGTGGCAACAAGTTGTTCGAGGGGTTGACCGATCAGGCGGGCCAGTTCCGGCCAGTGCGGGCGATCCTCTTCCCGTAGCATCTGCGGATCGACCCCCAGTTGAATGACCGTGCGTGACGTCGCGAGCACATCGCCCTTGGCATCCAGGATGTCTCCGCGTCGCGCCTGTTCCTTGGTGATCGAACTGCGGGCCCGATCGACATAACTGACCAAACGTTCGCGTTCCACTACGTGCAGATGCACGAGACGCACGCCCACACTCGCAAAGCACAGCAGAACCGCGGTGGAGAGAAGGACGAGACGGAAGTTGGAAGCGAAACCTTTCGACATGCGGAGTGGCGTCAGCGGGTCCCGGGGTTAACTGAGCTGAAGCGCACCGAAACTTCTCCGGTCGTCACTTCTTTGGCGAAAATTTCAAAATTCCGTAGGGAGGCCAAACGTGCCTCGGGCGATTGCTCGACCCGCACGATGTGCAGCTCGGCCGGGCGAACCAGGCCGAGCTGCATCTCGCGGTTTTTAGACTCCAACGTCTGGGGCGATTGCTCGCTGGCGAGCCGGGCGGTGGTCTCCGCCAGGCGTCGCTCGACCGCCACGAGTCGGCGTTCTGTTTGCTTGGTGATTTCGGCGGTTTCCGAAATTTGATGACGCATCCACACGGTGCCCAACCAGACGGACCCGTTGAATCCGGCCAGCACGAGCAGGTAGACCATAAATTCACTGACGAAGGCAGAAGCTGTTTTTTTCATGGGGTATGGGGGTCAAAGTTTGCGCAGCCCGCGGAGTTTGGCCGAACGGCTGCGGGGATTTACGGCGAGTTCGGCCTCGCCGGCGGTGATGGGCTTGCGGGTCAAGGCATCGGCAAATTTCGCCCGCAGGTCCTGCGGCGTGGAATCATGGGTGCCGACGGGTTGCCCGCATTGGCGGCGAAAAAACTGCTTCACGGGCCGGTCCTCCAGGGAATGGAAACTGATCACGGCCAGGACTCCGCCGGAGTTCAGGCGTTCGAAAGCCGCCGGCAGGACCCGCTCGATGGCGCCGATCTCGTCGTTTACCGCAATGCGAATTCCTTGGAAGGTGCGGGTGGCGGGGTGGATCTTCGATTGGCGACGAAGCGCGGCGGGAATGGCCTCAGCGATGACTTCGGCCAGGGAGGAGGTGCGAGCGAGTTGTCCGGTTCCCCGGGCGGCGATCAACGCTTTCACGACGCGACGCCAGCTCTTTTCTTCACCGTAGTTGCGCACGGCGCGCACCAACATGGCTTCGGTGGCTGTTTCCAGCCAATCGGCGGCGGAAACCCCACTGCGGGGATCCATCCGCATGTCGGCCGGAGCATCTTGGCGGAACGAAAAACCGCGGTCAGCTTCGTCGAGCTGGAAGGAAGAAACGCCCAAATCAAACAGCGCGCCATCAAGGGACCCGATATCGAGTTGGCCCAGACGGCCGAAATCTGAATCCACCAGCTCAAAGCGATCGCCAAACTCGGCGCGCAATGCGTCCGTCCGCTCGTGGGCCGAGGGATCACGATCGATGGCTACCACCTCCACATCGGCGTGGGCTTCGAGGATCGCCCGGGTGTGGCCACCGCCACCGAACGTGCCATCGAGAATGCGCGCCCCCGGCACGGGCGAGAGCAGCTCGAGCACCTCGGCGAGCAGAACGGGTTGATGGCCGGGAGTCATGCGCAAGAGAGGGGGTTCAAACGCTATGGCGGCCATGATGACTCCTCCAGATAACGAGACGATCGACCGCCGAAGGCATCGCTGCCTCCGAAACGACCGGTGAAAAATACTGTTCCAACAATTGCCGGCGACGACGACGGGCCTCCGGGTCGGTTGCTCCGCCCATACCGGTGTCGGCTCCGAAACCGGCCGGAGATTTGGAGGGAGGCTTCGAATAACTTAACGTGGTGGCGGCCATGATCAGATTCCGAAGCGCTGCATCACGCTGCGCTGGCTAGAGGCCGTGGATTCTTGCTCCACCTGCGACCACTTCGTCGGGTTATAGATATTGAACTTGTTCAAGCCCCCCACGAGGACGACCTCGCTCTTGGGGCCACCAAGTCCGGCAAAACTGAATAACGTCTCGTTCAACGCGATCCGCCCTTGGCTATCGAAGCTGAAGGATTGGGTGCGGGCCATCAACGCGCTGATGCCATCTTGGCCTTCCACGTCGGAAAGCGGCACCTGGGCAAACTTCTCGTAAAGTTTGTCCGCTTCCGGCGGCGGCAACACCGAGACGTATCCGCCCGGATTCGGGATGGCCAAAAACGAAGTCCCCTTCGCAAACAAACCACGCCAAGGCGACGGAATCGTGACACGATTCTTGTCGTCGAGGAGGTGCCGGAAATTACCGGCGAGGTACGCTTTGGAGGGAGTAGACATCTGCATTCGAGGCAATGTTGCCCCAATTCGCCCCAAAATGACCCATTTTACTACCTTTAGGTCAAGTACAGATACCTCTGAAACCCACTTTATTGTTACAAAAATCAGTAAATTCCCGGATCAGGGGCCAAAACGCCGTTCTGACGTCCCACAGAGCATCGAAATCCCACTCCGGCGCACTAGGCGCACTACGGCGCTGTCATGGTGGCAGGTTAACCGGGCATTCTTAGCCTCGAGCCAAGATTCCCCAGAATTAGAAATCGATTATTCCAAACAAAATACACAACCTGAGGTCGTAGTCTGTTGACCATGAGTTGCCCTCCCTGCCCCCGCCTCCGAAGCGTCTTCGCCGCGGCATCGCTGTTTATCCTGGGGAGCCTGCCATCGACTGCCTTCAATCCGTATGGTTTCACCTGGTCGTCTGGCGATATTGCGATTCGGATCGATTTGGATGGCGTCACCGCGCCAAACCTCCCGCCCGCTCTATTCGATGGCTCCACGTCATGGAATCAAGTCGCCCGTGATGCCATGGCCGCCTGGAATTCACACCTCCTCCGCAGTCAACTTGTCGAGGTGAACCCCGGGGATACGATCACCCCAGCGGACCGCAACGGGCAGTCGGATGTCATTTTCGGGAGCACGGTTTATGGCGACGCGTTTGGCGAAACGACCCTCGGCATCACGCTGCTCGAGCCCGACCCGGCAAATCCCGCCCGTATTATCGAGGCCGATATTGTGATCAATAATTCGCGGGACTGGAACTCCTATCGCGGGGTCAGGCGGTCCCAACTCGATCTCCGCCGGGTCCTTATTCACGAATTGGGTCATTTGCTGGGGCTCGGACATCCAGACGACGCGATGCCGGAACAAATCGTCGAATCGATTATGAACTCCAGTGTGAGCGATACCGATCAATTGACCGATGACGACACCGCCGGAGCGACCGCGCTCTATGGGGTGACCTTGACTACGCCGGTCATCACGGACGCCCCCGAGAGTATTGCCGCGACCGTGGGTGATCTGGTCACGATCGACGTCGAAATCGGCGGCCGGGAAGCCCCCCTGGAAACCAATTCCGCCGTAACGTTCGGTTGGTATTATCCGGATCGTCTGCCGCAGAACTTTCCCGACAACTATCTCTTCATCGAAAATCGAACTCGGTTGGATATCGGACTGGTTCAGACCTATGACGCCGGGACCTACACCCTCATCGCGTCCAACGCCGATGGACTCGCTCAAACCGATGTCGAATTGAGCGTGGATCCCATTCCGGTGTCGTCCGCGACGCAACTGGCCAACCTCTCCACCCGGGCTTTTTCCGGCCCCGGAAATCGTGCCCTGACCGTGGGGTTCGTGATTTCGGGAAATCAACCCCACCGGGTTCTCCTACGAGCGGTGGGGCCCACCCTCGGAGCGGCTCCCTACCATCTCAACGCTACCCTCGGTGACCCCGTCCTGAGTCTGCGCAAATCCAATCCTGACGGCACCACGAGTGCAGTCGCGGTGAACGACAATTGGCATCAGCCCGAAACCGGCTCGGTCGCCGAAATTCGGCAAATATCGGAGACATTGGGTGCGTTCGCGCTCAACGAAGGCTCCGGAGATGCGGCCCTGTTGATCTCACTCGATCCCGGGGTGTATACGGCCACCGTGACCGGCGCAGGATCAACCGGCACCGAGGCGGAAGGGCTCGTCATTGTGGAAGCCTACGACGCCGATCCCGATGGTTCGGAGAATCGACTCGTGAACCTCTCGACCCGGGGCTTCATTAGCAACGACGATGCGACCATGATCGCCGGGCTTGTCGTGAAAGGCCCCGCGGCCAAGACCTACCTCATCCGGGTGGCAGGTGACACGTTGGCTGACTTCAGCGTGAGTGATCCGATCGACGATCCGCAAATGACCTTGCTCCGTGGATCGCAACGTTTGCGGGCCAACGACGACTGGGATCATCCGCCAGCCCATCAAGGGATGTTACGAGAAATCATGGCCCAGCTCGGTGCATTTGCCTTCACCGACCGTCAGGAATCCGCCATGTTGGTGACCTTGGCTCCCGGGCCCTACACCGTAATCGTCGAAGGATTTGATGATGGTGAAGGGGTCGGCATCGTAGAGCTCTACGAAGTGCCCACCGACTAATCCGCTCATCATGCCACTCGATACCCCCTCCCCTACCCGACGATCATTTCTGAAACGCTCCAGCGCGTTCGCCGCCTTTTCCATTCTTCCCAGCGGCCTTTTGGCGAACAGTCCCAACGGTCGACTAAAGGTCGCCCAAGTCGGAGTAGGTGGTCGGGGCAAACAAAACCTCAATGCCCTGCGTTCACTCTCGCAAGCGGACATGATCGGTCTGTGCGACGTCGACACACGTTATCTCGACGAAGCAGCCGCCCTCGTTCCGGGAGCGACCAAGTTTCGGGACTACCGGAAGCTCCTCGAAAAATTTGGCGACAAGATCGATGCGTTGCTGGTTTCCACGCCCGATCACATGCACGCGCCGATTTCCGCGGCCGCGATGCAACAAGGTAAACACGTATATTGCGAAAAACCCCTCGCTCACAACGTCGTCGAAAATCGCGAGCTCCGGTTGATCGCCGCCGCCACGGGTGTAACCACCCAACTCGGCATTCAAAATGCAGCGGGATTGGGTTACCGCATGACCTCCCACTACGTGCGGACTGGTCTCATCGGCAAAGTCCATGCCGTGCACGTTTGGTCCCACAAAGAGTGGGGCCGCGACGAGATATCGATGCCACGCCGCACCGATCCGATTCCCGATCATTTGGATTGGAATTTGTGGTTGGGTGTAGCCCCAAGTCGTGACTACCAAGACGGTTATTATCATGCCAAAGAATGGCGGAAACTGATCGATTTTGGCACGGGCACCTTGGGTGACATGGGAGTGCATATCTTCGACACGCCTTATCGTGCTCTGGAGCTAACCGCACCACGTTGGGTGCGCACGACTTGCCGTCCCCCCAACGGCTTTTCCCATCCCTCCCGCAATATCGTCGAGTATTCCTTTCCCGCGACGCGCTTCACGACGGACGAACTCAAATGGACGTGGTATGACGGAGCAGATGCCCCGCCCGCTTCAATCGAAGGCGTGACGCTCCCCCATGATCGCAAACTCCCCGTTCAGGGCTGTATCATGATCGGCGAAAAAGGCGCCATTCTCACCAGCCACAAAGCCGGTCCTCAAACCTTGCCCACCGAACTCATCCGTTCGGTCCCTCGTCCTAAACTCGAACCCATCGATCACCACGAACAATGGGTCGAAGCTTGTCTGGGCAACGGTCAAACCGGCTCCCCCTTCAGCTACGGCGGACCGCTCTGCGAAGCCCTGCAACTCGGCGTCGTCGCCAACCGCTTTCCCGGCGAAAAACTACAATGGGCCCCCGAGTCCATGAAGATCACCAACTTCACCGCCGCCAATCAATACCTCCGCCGCAATTATCGGGAATTTTAGTCATGATTTCACCCTCAAACATCCAACTCATTGGCACGGAAGTGGCAGTCGCTTGGAGCGACGGCAAAGAGTCCTATTTTGGCTCCGAAATGCTGCGGGCAGCATCACCGAGCGCGGCCAACGTGGGTGAAACTGACATCCTGGGACAAACCCATGGCGGCGACGACCGCACACAGTTTCCGGGGGTTACCGTCGAGGGTTGGGAAATCGTGGGAAACTATGCGGTGAGGTTCGATTTCAGTGACGGACATCGCACCGGGTTATATAGCTTCGACTACCTGCAGGACCTCGCGCGCAAGGGCGAGTGAGCGGCAGATGTAGAATTTGGGGAGGGGTCACTCGCCTGAGGCGAGTAAACGTCGTGAATCCTTGGGCCCCGTCATCACGAGCATTTAGCTCGCCGCGGTGACACGGCCAACGATCACCGTAACATTATCGCGGCCGGACAGTCGGTTGGCACTTTTGATCAAGAGACGTGCCGTATCAACGGGCTGACGCAGTCGGTCGGCAACCTCACCCATCATACTGCCAATTTCGGCGTCGCAAACCCCATCGGTCAAGCCGTCGGAGCAGAAGAGCAGAATGTCACCGAGTTGCAGATCCACGGGGAGACAATCCGGGACCAATCCGGGATCACCGCCACCCAAACATTGATCGATAAGATGACGATTGGGATGCTCCCGTGCATCGATTTCCGTGATCTGACCGCTTTGCCGCAACCGACCCACCGGAGAATGATCCGGAGTGAGTTCCTTGAGTCGTTTGTCGCGCAAATGATAAATCCGACTGTCCCCTACTTGCCCCAGCAAGGCGCCGCCGGCTTCGGCCCAGATAAATGAAATGGTGGAACCCATGCCCATCCAACCCGGATTGGCCGCCGCTTGATCGTTAATCGCCCGGTTGGCTTTCACCAACGATTCGTGGGCTTGGGCAAAGGAAACCGTGCCACGCTCGAGCTCCTGGATCGCGGCATGCGTTTCGGTAACGGCCAGACGACTTGCCACCTCTCCCGCATTCGCTCCACCCAGACCGTCGCAGACGCCTAACCACGCCCCGGCCCCCAAGGGAAGCTCCCCCGCGGAAGCATCTTGATTTCCCGCGGCGGATTCGGTCATCGATCCGACCCACCAGGCATCTTCGTTGTTGTCACGCATCATGCCCACATCGGACGCTCCGGCGTATTCTATTTGGAGTTGGCTGAGATCGCTTGTCGGCATCAAAGCGGGTAAACTAGGAGAAGCGGGGCGCAGGAGTGCAACGTTTCGCTGCGGGAAATATTACTTACGCGCGGCTTCGACCAAGCCGAAGCTGGACGCGTCCGGCGCCCTGACCGTATGTTGAGCACCCTATGTCCACATTTCCCGCCCAAAACGACCGCCATGAAGTCGAACTTGGAGCTCAATTTCAGCCCAAATTCGGGCCGGATGGGCTCATTCCGTGTATCGCTCAAGATCAGGAAACCGGTGAAGTGCTGATGTTTGCGTTTATGAACGAGGACTCCCTCGGCCACACCCTCCAGACCGGCAAAGCCACTTACTGGAGCCGCTCCCGCAGCAAACTGTGGATGAAAGGCGAAGAATCGGGCAATGTTCAGCTCGTGCGCGAGGTGCGTACCGACTGCGATCAAGACGTGATCTTGATTAAAGTGGAACGCGCCGGCGACGCCAACGCCTCCTGCCACAACGGCTACCAAAGTTGCTTCTACCGTAAACTGACGGATCTTAAGGATCCGACCTACCCCCTCCAAACCACCAGCGAACCGCTCTTCGATCCCAAAGACGTCTACGGTAAATAGGTTCCGCCCCCCCTCTTTCTCTTTATCTTTCTCCGCTTCACCCTGCCCGCGGAGGCTCCACGATCTGCCCGTGGGACCGCGGGGATAAAGAGAATGATAAAAACGAAAGAATAAAGATTCGGGTCAGGCGCCCGGAGCCAGTCCCCGCTCACTCGCGGCGGCAAAATCCAACACGGCGCGAAACTCCGCCGAATCCACCGCGTCGTGCGCTTTCAATTTTTCAATCGCCTGACTGCGATTCAAACCGTCGCGAAACATGATGCGGAAAACTCTTTTAATTCGGTCCAGTGATTCGCCCTCAAATCCCCGGCGCTCCAAGCCTACCCGGTTGATCGCCCGAATGATGGCGGGCTGCCCATCAGCGAGCATATAGGGCGGGATATCCTGCACAATTTTTGTGTATGCGCTGATCATCGCATGAGCGCCAATTCGGCAAAACTGATGCACGCCGGAAAATCCGCCAAACACCACGTGGTCTTCCACGATACAGTGTCCGCCAATGAGCGTGTTATTACTCGCGATGACGTGACTCCCGATCACGCAATCGTGGGCCACATGGCATTGCGCCAGAAACTTATTGTCATCCCCCAGTACAGTTTCGGAATCGGCGGCCGTGCCGGTATGAATCGTCACGTATTCGCGAAATACATTACGCTCACCGATCCGCACGCCCGGGCTCCCACCCTGGTATTTCAAGTCTTGGGTTTTACCGCCGATATTCGCGAAAGGATAGATTTCACAACTGGCTCCCAACACCGTGTTACCTTCCACCGCAGCGTGATGATGCAAGCGGCAACCATCCCCCAATTGCGCCTCGGCCCCCACGTAAGCAAGCGGTCCCACCGTCACGTCGACGCCAAGTTGGGCGCCTGCTTCCACGACTGCGGTCGGATGAATTTCAGTAGCCATACGAAAGATTATTCGTCGCCTTCTGACACAATAGCGAACATGAGCTCCGCCCCCGAGACGACTTTCCCGTCCACGGAACAGGTGCACTCGGCTTGCGCCATTTTGGTGCCTCGCATTTTAACGATCTTGGCGTTGATGATGAGCTGATCTCCCGGTCGCACGGGGCGGCGGAATTTCACTTTGTCCGCACTCATGAAGAACGCGGTGCTGCCGCCCTTGCCGCCTTTGCGCAGCATGATGATGCCCGCAGCTTGCGCCATCGCTTCGAGTTGCAGCACACCCGGCATCACCGGATTGCCGGGGAAGTGGCCATTAAAATAGGGCTCGTTGATCGTGACGTTCTTGACTGCCATGAGCGCGTCATCACCGATAAACTCCACCACCCGATCAACCATCACAAAGGGATAACGGTGCGGAATGGTTTCGAGAATGCGTTGGATATCGAGCTCGGTATCGGTCGGCTGAACGACGGTCGGACGCTTCTTCTTTTTCTTTTTGCGACCGTCCATCTGATCGGAAATCGCCTTCGTCAGCTCGGCGTTGATCGCATGGCCCGGCCGGGTGGCGATGATGTGCGCCTTCAGGGGCATGCCGAGTAGCGTGATGTCCCCGATGATATCCAGAATCTTGTGCCGGACAAACTCGTCCTTAAATCGCAGCGGATCCTTGGAGATGATTTTATCCCCTTTGATCACGACGGCGCAATCGAGGGAGCCGCCTTTGATTTTTCCCATTTTAAGGAGCTCTTCGATGTCCTCATATATCGTGAACGTGCGGGACGCCGCGACCTGAGTCATGTAGACGTCCGGATCCATATCGAGCGTGAGATGTTGGGTATGAATCCCTCGATCGTCCGCGGACGTGCAGGTGATTTTGAGTCCATCGTAAGGCAGCGCGATAATCGAAGAGTCTCCCCTCGTGACCGAAACCGCCTCATCCAATTCGTAGTATTCGCGTTCGGCGTCCTGCTCCACCGGCTCGGCCGAGAGGATCGCATCGACGAGGGGTTTGGCCGAGCCATCC
>CBFHXU010000085.1:0-12864 GCA_965659875.1 uncultured Opitutaceae bacterium | reverse complement strand
GGATTGCTTCTCCCGCCTGCGCGGTAAATGGAGCCTCACGGTCGTCGACAAATTTTTCGGTTAAGCGGACACACCCCAACGGAAGACTGATGGCCTGCGCGAGTTCGCGTTGACGAAAGGTAAGGAACTCCAGACTGCCTCCACCGAGATCAAAAACATGAAAGTCGTCCCATTTGGCCATCGCGGGATCGCACAAGAGTCCTCGTCCGATCAAGCGGGCCTCCTCCTCACCGTCCAGCACCTGTAGCTTGTGGCCGGAAACATCCTCGATGCGTTTGGCAAAAATATCCCCATTGGAGGCCTCACGCACCGCACTGGTCGCCACAATGCCCACCTGTTCGGGCTCGTGGGCCGAGATCATGGACATCAGTTCAGTCACGGCTTCGAGACCTTCGGCCATGGCATTGTCGGTGAGACGCATGGCGGAACCGCTGATGCCCTCGCTGATCCGGGAATCTAGGGTGCGTTGTTCAACGGATTCCAGTAAGCCGTGCTCGTTGCGCGTGGCGACGAGGGCCTTGATGGTATTGGAGCCAATATCGATGGCGGCGACAGCGGGAGTGGCGATTTTCATAGCGAAAAGGAAGCAGAAGCGATCAGGACGACGAACTCGCCTTTGAGGCTCATTTTTTGGAGCTGTTGGTTTACTTCACCGGCGGGGCCCACGAGAAACTTTTCGTGTAGTTTCGTAATCTCCTTGGCCACGCACACCACGCGATCCGAGCCCAGGACGGAAACAATATCCGCGGAGAGTTTAGCGATCCGATGGCAGCTTTCGTAGAGGGCGAGGGTGTATTCGAAATCTTGATATTTCGTGAGGAAGGTCTGACGGGCGGCGGACTTGGGAGGCAGGAACCCCACGTAGAGAAATCCGTTGGTCGGGAGTCCGGAAGCACTGAGTGCGGCGGTGAGGGCGGCAGGGCCAGGAACGGGCACCACCGGCAGGCGGCGGCGGTGACAGGCCCGCGTCAGGCGAAAGCCAGGATCGCTGAGCGAGGGCGTGCCGGCATCGCAAACGACCGCGACGGATTTACCGGCGGCAATCTCCTCGACCAGGCGTTCGGCCGCGGCGGTTTCGTTGTGATCGTGATAAGCGACCAGTTCGCGGCGTAGCCCCATGCGACTGAGCAGGGAACCCGTCGTGCGAGTGTCTTCGCACGCGACCAGGTCAACTTGAGCGAGGATCGATTTGGCGCGCTCCGAAAGATCCGCCAGATTCCCGATCGGCGTCGCCACCACGTAGAGATGTCCGGGCAAGGGTGTGAGGGAAGCGTTGGCTGCGGCCGGTTCGGGCATAAAAAAATCCGGCGCCGTGAGGCGCCGGATGGCGAGAAAATTTACTTAACGAATGCCGGAACCTTTGCCGGTTCCCATGCCGGGAACTTGACCTTCCCAGTTGGCGGGACGGCTCCAGGGAATGGAGGAGTCTGCGTCGGTCGCACTGGTGCAACCAGTGAAGAGGAACGAGCCGGTGATTCCAGCAAGAGCGAGGAGGAGACGGAGGGTGGCTTTCATGGGTCAGGAAATTATGGTGGCGGCATCGCCTTTGCGAATATTGCCAGAGAGAGTTTCAGGTAAGACCTGCGCAATGGAATAATGCTCCTTTGTAAGGCTAATTTCTACCGTGGCGAGCGCGGTATTACCCCGCTTAAGTGCAAATCGTTGATTGGCAACCGCCCCGTGGGAACTACCAAAGTTAATGACCACGAAGGCATTCCGGGGGCCGACTTTCACGACCTGGGCATGATTACGGCGACCTGAAACCAATGCGGGGGCCGCATTTTTTTGAGCCAGGCGATGCTCAAGTGGCGCGATCCGGGCCCCCAAATCAGCAATCGTCTGCTGATATTGCTGAACCTCTGCTGGGGAAACACTTTCGGCAAGTTGCCGCCGCAGATTGGCGAGATTTTCCGTCGCCTGGTCCAGATCTACGAGCGCTGACTCGCGGGTTTCAACGGCGACGGTCCGAGCTTGTTCGAGGAGTTCGAGTGACTGTTGCATCTGTTCGGCCTCAAGCCGGAGAGCAGTGAGATCGCGTTTGTGGGTGGCCAGATCGGCATCGAGCACCCGGACCTGATTTTGTAGTTCTTCGTTATCGCGTTGAGCGCCTTTTAACTGGGCTGCCGTCGCGGTGAGTTGCGCGTCGGTGTTTTGCCAGCGGTGAAGCAGCTCTTGTTTGGAATTGCCGATGATGAAAAACAACACTCCCGACGCAATCGCCCCGATTAAAGCGACAACGCTGAGAATCAGGGTGAGATTGCGCATCGGGAAACGTGCTTGAACCGTCAGTCAGTCAGGTTTGATAGGTGGTTTGATACCACGGCTCCCCGAGCGTACGGGCGATTTTACCGTTGGCCGCCAAGTGTTCGAGGATCTTGTACGCGAGTTCGGCGTCACCGTCGACCTGTTGGGCCAGGGCCTCCGCGGTAAAGGCTTGGCCGGGAGCGGCACGCAAAGCGGCCTCGAGTTTGCCCTTGAGGACGATCACTCCGCCAGCCGCTTTTTTACCAGCTTCCACTCCGGGTTGGTGGTAGGCATTGATGCCGACCAAAGAAGCGTAGAGACCCACTACCCGCTCGTAGAGGGCGATCAACATACCGAGGGTGCGCGGGGAAACGTCGGGCACGGTGATGGTAACGGACCAGCGATCCTTTTCGGTCAGCGCATCGCGCGTGCCGAGCAGGAACCCTTGGAGAAAATCACCGGCCGTGACACCCGGTTCCACTTCCATCGAATCACCGGAACGGTCCTGTAATACCTCGATGAAGGTAACAAAGAAATTATTCACCCCTTCCCGGAGCTGTTGCACGTAGGCGTGTTGATCGGTCGAACCCTTGTTGCCGTAAACGGCGATACCTTGGTTGACGATATTACCTTCGAGATCGAGCTCCTTGCCCAGCGATTCCATGATCAACTGTTGCAGGTAGCGGGAGAAAAGCAGGAGGCGATCCTTGTAGGGTAAGACGACCATGTCCTTCGATCCGCGACCGTCCGTGGCAAAATGCCAGGCGAGGGCGAGGAGCGCGGCGGGATTGGCTGCCGTGTCGGTCTGACGGGTAACCGCATCCATGTCGGCGGCACCGGCCAGAACGGCGTCGATGTCGATGCCTTGAAGCGCGGCCGGCAGCAGTCCAACGGCGCAGAGTTCGGAGGTGCGGCCACCCACCCAGTCCCACATCGGGAAGCGGGCCAACCACTGTTCGGAGATCGCGACTTGATCGAGCTTCGAGCCTTCGCCGGTGACGGCGACAAAATGCTCCGCCGGATTGAGCCCTACGCTCTTGAACGCGGCGGACGCTTCGAGCATGCCGTTGCGCGTTTCCGCAGTGCCGCCTGATTTGGAAATCACGACGGCGAGGGTGTTCGATAGGTTCTCGCCGATTTGGCCGATTACCAGGTCCATGCCGTCGGGATCGGTATTGTCGAAGAAGTGCACCGCCATCTGATCGGCGCCGGGTTGGCCGAGGGCGTGGTGCACAAATTGGGGACCCAGCGCGGAACCGCCGATGCCGATAACGAGTAACTGGGTGAACTTACCTTTCGGGCCCACGAGCTCGCCGGCGTGGATCTGGGCGGCAAACGCCTTAATCGCGGCGAGCGTATCGGTGATAGCGGCCTGGAGCTCGGGCGTGGGAGCGAGCGCGGCGTTGCGCAGCCAATAGTGGCCCACCATCCGATTTTCATCGGGATTGGCGATGGCGCCACCTTCGAGTGCACGCATGGCATTGAAGGCCTCCTGCATAGCCGGTTCTTTTTCGGCCAGATAACCCTCCGGCAGCGGCAGACGGCTCAGGTCGAGCGATAGCCCGAGTTGTGGGTAAGGGTGGTGGTGTTGCTTGAATCGGTCCCAAGACATATTCCCGCCATAAAAGCACTTTGCGGCAACAGGGGGCGACAAAAATGGCGCAATCCGGGAAGATTGCGCCATCGGCAAGAATGTGAAGTGGGTCGATTTTCCGGCAAGCGCGCCTATTTCAGGTATTTGTCGGTCACTGCTCCCTCGGAAGCACTTGAAACGGTCGCGGCATATTTGGCCAAAACACCGCGCGTTTCATTGGGCGGCGGCGGCGTGTAAGCTGCCATCCGACTGGAATACTCTTCATCTGGAATGAGCACGCTAATCGTGTTCTTAACCGCATCGATTTCGATCTGATCGCCGGTTTGCACGATACCGATGGGTCCGCCGTTGGCGGCTTCCGGGGTGATGTGTCCCACGTCAAATCCATGGCTGCCTCCGGAGAAGCGACCATCGGTGATGAGGGCGACATCCTTGATGAGACCGCGCCCGGCCACTGCACTGGTGGGCGAGAGCATTTCGCGCATGCCGGGGCCACCGACGGGACCCTCGTTGCGAATCACAACCACGTCGCCTTTGACCACATCGCCGCGGAGGATGCCTTGCAGCGCGTCTTCTTCGCCCTCGTAGACTTTGGCGGTGCCTTTGAAGTAGACGCCTTCCTTGCCCGTAATTTTGCCAATCGCGCCTTCCGGGGCGAGATTGCCGTGGAGCACGCGCAGATGCGTCTCGGGTTTGATCGGATCATCCCACGGACGGATGATATCCTGTTCGGTGGGATAGGCGCCGTAGGGCTGCACATCGGCCAAAGACTCGGCCATGGTTTGACCGGAAACGGTGAGGCAATCGCCGTGCAACATGCCGCGATCGAGCAATAATTTCATCATCGGACGAATGCCGCCGACCCGAATGAGGTGGCTCATGTTGTACTTGCCGAAGGGTTTGAGGTCGCCGAGCAGTGGGACGCGTTCGCCGATTTCCTTGAAATCGTTGAGCGTGAGGGGGACTTCGGCGGAGTGGGCGATGGCCAACAGATGCAGGATGAGATTGGTTGAGCCACCGAGAGCCATACAGACGGTGATGGCATTCTCGAAAGCTTCACGGGTCATGATGTCGCGAGGCTTCACGTCATCGGCGAGCATCTGCATGACGGCCGCTCCGGCGCGTTCGCAATCGCGGCGCTTTTCTTCGCCGACGGCGAGCTGGGCGCTGCTGTTGGGGAGGCTCATGCCAAGAGCCTCGATTGCACTCGCCATGGTGTTGGCGGTATACATGCCACCGCAGGACCCGGGACCGGGAATGGCGCACTCTTCGACTTCCTTCAGGCCGGCGTCGTCCAGCTCGCCCTTGGCGTGTTTACCGACAGCTTCGAAAATGGATACGATATCGAGCGGTTTTTCCTTTTTGGTGTCGGAGTGGCCGAAACCGGGCAGGATGGTGCCGCCGTAAATGAACACGGCCGGCCGATTCAGTCGGGCGATAGCGATCATGGCGCCGGGCATGTTTTTGTCGCAGCCGCCGATCGCGACCAAACCGTCAAAACCCTCCGCGGCCGTGGCGGTTTCGATGGAATCGGCAATGACCTCACGGGAAACGAGGCTGTAGCGCATGCCCTGGGTGCCCATGCTGATTCCGTCTGTCACGGTGATGGTATTAAAATAGACCGGCTTACCGCCGGCTTCGGCGACACCCTTGCGGGCATGATCGCTCAGATCGCCCAGATGGACGTTGCAGGGCGTCATGTCACTGGCGGAGGAAGCAACCGCAATCTGTGGTTTAGTGAAATCCTCATCGGTGAAACCCACCGCTCGCAGCATGGAGCGGGCAGGGGCACGGTCATTGCCGTCGACGACGACAGAAGAATGGGGGCGATTGGAGGCGGAATCGGAACTCATAATTGGAATAACGACAGGAGCAAAGGGACGCGCCACGGGCAAGCGGTGTTTTCGTCATTGCTTCCATGAGGTGGGCGCGGCGAAATTCAATCTCCGCACGTATGGCTTTCCATCTCCCATCTGTCCTCAAAGCGCTGCTGTTCTCCTCCGGACAGCCTCTTTCCGTTAAAGATATTCAAGACGTGTTCGCTCGCTTCCACGAGCAACGACACGCCCCGGCCGAACCTGAATCGACCGGCGAGCAGTCCGGCTCCGATGAATCTGCCGAGGCCGGCGAGACGACGGCGCCTGCGAGTGAGACCCCCATTCTCGTGACGGCCGCTGAGATTCGCGACGCCATGGAGGCGGTTTCGCAAGAGTTGGAAGAGAATGGTGATGTCTATCTGCTTGATGAGAGTGCGAAGGGTTACCGCATCGTGACGAATCCCCAATTTGCCGCTTGGGTACGAGCGCTACGCAATGAACCGCCGCCTGCGCGCCTGACGGTCGCATCCCTCGAAACCCTCGCCGTGGTGGCCTATCGACAACCGGTTACGCGGAGCGAGATTGAAGCCGTGCGCGGCGTCTCGGCTGATGCGGGGCTCAATAAATTGCTCGAGCGGGAGTTGATCTACATCACCGGTCGGGCCGAGTTACCGGGACGTCCTTTACAATACAGCACCACGGATAAATTTCTGGAGTTTGTGGGGGTCAAATCCCTCGTCGAATTGCCGGCGTCGGATGTATTGTCGCCACGTCAAATTGATGAATGGCTCAAGGATGCCATGAACCCGATCGCACCCGGTGATGCCGAAATGGGTCTCCCGCTCGAAGCCGGCGAAGGGGAAACTCCGATGGAGGATGAAGCGCATATCGAAAGCCCCGAGGAGGCTCATGGGACGGAGCCATCCGCCGAGCCAGCTGAAGAGGACTTGGACGATGAGTCAGCAGCAGAGGCGGAAGATCCGGTCGACGAAGCTCCCGCCGAGCAAGATGATCCGGCGGAACCCGCGGTCGAAGTGGCTGCGGATGTGTCTGCAGATGCCGCCGTTGAAGAATCCGCTCCGGCAGATGAAGAGCCCGAACCCAAACAATCATGAGTGACGAGCTGGAACCTATCCGTAAGGGCATCGACGAGCATGATCGTGAGTTGGTGCGACTGCTGAATTCCCGCCTTAAACTGGCGGGTAAAATTGGTGAACTCAAGCGCAGCAGCGGCGGCTCAATCTACGCTTCCGAGCGGGAAGATAAAGTCCTGCAAAAGGTCTGCGGTCTGAACGAGGGACCGATCAAGGATGAGGCGCTGCAAGCGATTTACCGCGAAATCATGTCGGCGGCGATCGCGTTGGAGAAACCCACGTCAATTGCCTACCTCGGTCCTGAAGCGACCAATACCCACGCCGCCGCCATCAAGAAATTTGGCGCCAGCGTGGACTACGAACCCTTGCCGACGATTGCGGATCTTTTCACGGCGGTGGAGAAGGGCGAGGCGGACTATGCGGTTATTCCCATTGAGAATTCGACCGAAGGCAGTGTGCGCGAAGCACTCGATAATTTTGTGGAGAGCGACCTAAAGATTGTCGCCCAGATTTACATGGAGATCACCCATTGCCTGATTTCCAATTCGGCACCCGAAAAGATCACCAAGGTCTATTCGAAGGACCAGGCTTTGGCGCAGTGTCGCAACTGGCTGCACCGTCATCTCCCGCACGCGCAGTTGATCGATGCTCCGAGCACTTCGCGGGCCGTTGAAATCGCTCGTGACGAAGAAGGCGCCGGAGCGGTGGCCGGAGATCTCGCCGCGCATCACTACGGGGTTCCGATCATTGACGAGAATATTCAGGATAAATCCGACAATACGACGCGGTTCTTTGTGCTCGGGAAAAAACCGGCTGGGGCGGTGGGTAATGCCCGCGACATGTCCAGCTTCCTCATTTCGCTCGGCGATCAAGCCGCCTCTCATTCCGGCGCGCTTTTAAAGATGCTCATGCCGTTGGCGGAGCGGGGCATCAATCTGTCGAAAATCGAATCGCGGCCGAGCAAGAAGCGCCCCTGGGACTACTATTTCTTTGTCGATGTGTCCGGGCACTATCAGGACGAAACGATGAAGGCGGCCCTGGAGGAGCTCTCCAAGTTCTGCCCGATGGTGAAGTGGCTCGGGAGTTATCCCGTCGTTAATTGAGTTTGGCCATGGTTCGACTGCGGGTAGGTTTGATCGGAGCGGGCGGAAATACCCGTCTGCGGCATTTGCCCGGATTCGCCGCGATCGAGGGCGTCGAACTCACGGCCGTGGCGAATCGTTCGGTCGAGTCGGCCCAACGCATTGCGGACGAGTTTGGGGTGGGGCGTGTCGAGAGCGATTGGCGGGAGATCGTCGCGGCAGATGATATTGATGCGGTCTGCATCGGCACCTGGCCCAATACGCATGCCGAAATGACCTGCGCGGCGTTGCAGGCGGGTAAACATGTTTTGGTGGAGGCACGAATGGCGGACTCTTTGGCGGCGGCAAAGACCATGGTCGCAGCGCACGCGGAGCGTTCCGATCTCGTGGCGCAAATCGTGCCGTCGCCGATGACCCTCGAAACGGACGCGGTCATCGCGCGGATTTTGGCGGAAGGGAGACTGGGCAAATTGCTCGAGTTGCGGTCCGAACTTGCGAACGATTCTACCTTTGATCCGACCCTGCCGCTGACTTGGCGGATGGATCATCGGTTGAGTGGAATCAATACGATGGCGCTGGGTATCTGCTACGAACCCATTCAGCGCTGGCTAGGAGGAGACGCCGAGGTGGCGACGGCCCACGCTCAGATCAACACCGCTACTCGAATCGATTCAGACGGTTCCCCGCATGCCGTGAAAATTCCCGAGCGGCTGTCGGTCCAAGGACTGTGGGGTGGTGCGCGGCTGGAAATGTCGCAATCCACGGTGGCGGAAGGTGCCCCCCGATTTGGTTATCAACTGCAAGGCACCGAGGGCGTCTTGGACTACGACATTACAACCGGGCGCATGGCTATTTCCCGCCCCGACGGGGGGATCGAGGAAATTGAGTATCCGAAGCTTCCCGACGCCGGTTGGGCTGTAGAGCGTGATTTTGTCGCGGCTATTCGCGAAGGTATTCCAGTCACCCGCACCGATTTTGCCACCGGACTCCGCTATATGCAGTTCACGGACGCCGTGTGGCGGGCGTGGCAGTGATCACTCGAAGCCGCTCAAGGATCGGAGATCTCAATAGAAGACTTTAAAGATGAAAGTCGTGGCCAGAACTCCGATTGCCGCCATAGCAAAGAAGACCAGCCAACATCCTTTTTTGGAGATCGGGGGTGATTTGGCGGTGTCGGATTCCATCCACTCCTCGAGCACGGCCTCGGGATTGGCGGTGACGGCGGGTGCGGGATTATTCGATTCCAATTGAACCGGGGCAGGAACCGGAGGTGTAGGACGTGGTTTAAGTTTTTCTTCGGGGAGTGGATGAGCTGGTTCAGGTTCGACGGTGGGCTGTTCGGCCGGTTCAGGTTTGTCGATGGGTGGCTCAGCCGAGACGGATTCACCGGCGGCCTAGGCGATTTCCGCATCCAGCCAAGCCAGCTGTTCCACGATGTTGGCGCGCTGCTTACGGAGCTGTTTGAGTCGATCTTGATCGGGCACGGAGACACTCAATCGTTGGAACCTCTTGTCCAGCAAAACAAAAAAGCGCCGAACCGAAGGGGTTCGACGCTGATTAAATTGAATTGTCGGTTCGCTTATTCGGCGGTCACGACGCTCACGCTGCGCTTGGCCTTGTCGAACTGCACGGAACCGTCTTCGAGAGCGAAGAGGGTCCAGTCGCGTCCTACTCCGACATTCTTGCCGGGACGGGTCTTGGTGCCGCGTTGGCGAATGATGATATTGCCGGCGATGACTTTTTCTCCGCCAAACTTCTTCACGCCGAGACGCTTGGATTGGCTGTCGCGGCCGTTGCTGGTGGAGCCTGCTCCTTTTTTATGTGCCATGAGTTATGTTCTCCTTGTTTAGGACGCGTTAGGCGCTGATGGATTCGATCTTAATGACCGAAAGCTCCTGACGGTGTCCCCGTTGCTTGTGATAGCCTTTGCGCTTCTTCTTCTTGAATACGATGACCTTGGTGCCGCGCTTGTTTTCTAAAATCTTCGCGGTGACCTTGGCACCCTCGAGTTGAGGGGTGCCGAACTTGAAGTCAGCTCCTTCACCGGCAGACAATACGTCCGTAATCTCAACAGTAGCACCGGCTTCCGTATTCGGATACCGGTCTACGGTCAGGATATCGCCCTCGCTTACGGCGAACTGCTGGCCTTGGGTTTTGATGGTCGCTTTCATGTGTAAAAGGTCGAACTAAGATGTTTTGCCCATAGTCACGCAAGTCCCATTTTTAACAATTACGACTCGTAAGGCCACCGGGGGCAAAACAGACCGGATATCACATGAATCGAATTACCCCGGACGAGGTAAAGGCCCAGTATAGAAGAACGGAGGCGGTTTCGCACTACGAAGCGGCTGCGATCGATATTGGATTGTGGCGTTCGGAAGAGGCGGTTTTCCGGCGGGTTTTTACAAATGAGCAGACTTTGTTGGAACTGGGCTGCGGAACAGGGCGAATTTCACTGGGGATGTGGGAGTTGGGCTATCGGGGGTTGATAGGCACCGATTTTTCCCGGGAAATGATCAAGACAGCACGCGGATTGGCCGGAAAACTGGGCTACTCGGTTCCCCTGCGGGTGGCTGACGCTACCAAGCTGCCTTTCGAGGACCACATGTTTGCCGGGGTCATATTTGGCTTCAACGGACTCATGCAGATCCCGACTCGCGCATTACGCCGGCAGGCTCTCGGAGAAATGCGACGCGTCACGGAACCGGGAGGCCGCGGGGTGTTTACGACTCACGATCGCGGCGTAGGTTCTCCCGACGGCTTCTGGGAAGCTGAAAAAGAGCGATGGCAGCACGGGAAACAGGATGCGCGACTGAACATGTTTGGAGATCTGATCACCTCTTCCGATTACGGGGAAATTTTCATTCATATTCCTGATCGGGCGGAGGTCGTTGAGGATTTGCGGGACATGGGCTGGACTCTGTTGGAAGATGCCATGCGCTCGGAGATCGCGGCCGAACCCGATGACGTGAAGCAATTCTCGGCGGAATGCCGATTTTGGGTCGTTGAAAATTCCGGCTAATTCGACACTTCGGTCGCAGCTTCCGGAGGAATGGCGCGGGCCCGAAGCTCGTTCGCATCGGCGTCTTCCTGATAATCGGTGAGGATCGCCATCGCGGTCCCCACGGCCACCTTCACTTGAAAACGGAGCGGCAGTCGGAGCTCGTCGTTTGATACCCAAACCCGGATTTCGCCGCCACGTTTGAACATCCCTTTGGGTTCACCCTCCATGCGGGGAATGAGCACGAGCGCGGGTTTTTTGCCCCATTTGGTTGCGAGCATTTCCTGGCGATCAACGGCGATGATCAACTCGTAGAATTCGTCGTCGAACAGCACGGATACTTTTTCTTCCTCCCCGACACCGATGTTCCATGAGCGGGTCTGAATCAGGGTGGTGATGAAATCGGCGGGTTCGTCGGGAGGGATGTCCAGCAACACGGATTTCTCCGGACGCACGTGATCGACGTAGTTGGCTTCCATTTTCTCGTAGTCGAGGTCGATAGACGCGTTGGTGGATTTGCTGCCGGTTTCAGTCCAGGCCTTGGCCGATCTTAGCCGTCCATTTTCAGCTTCGTAGAGGAATTCACCCCAACCGTCAAAGCGGTAGAGGGCCCGAATCACTCCCTGCGTGGCGGTATGCGAAGCGATGCGAGTGACCCCGTCGGCATCATGATCGGCCACGATCTCCAGGGTAGCCGCTTTGCGGAAGAGCCCCCAACTGAGGCGATAAGTGAATTTTTCACCGGGTTGTATCGCCAAGGGGGCGGCAGTGAGGGTTGCCATGGTGACGAGAGTAAGGAGGGAAGTGGCAAGGGCGCGGTTAATCACGGGAGAGGAGGGTCGGGAGCTGGTTGCCAAGATAGGTAAACGAAACAGGAGGGCGAGTTCCCTGTAAGACGCACTTACGGCGAGGAATATTCAAAAACCGAGCTCAAGTTGATTGGATTTGCCCAAGGCCAGCGCATCTCGCCCCATTGACCGCAGGGTGGCGGCAAACTCCGTGGCGAATCCGTGCACCGTAAAGATTCGGCTCGGGTTTACGCGCTCGATGAAAGCCAGCAATTCCGGGTAGTCCGCATGGTCAGACAAGGGGAAGGCCGCATCGGTGGCGTGGCGGAAACGAGAGTTTTCGTCCAGGGCCCATCCCGTCAGGACGGCGGTCCGACGGGGTTCAATGCTGGCGAAGAGTTCACTGCGAAGGGCCTGTTGCGGTGCGATGATGACATGTCCCGCGGCCAACATGGGCGCCAGCGACGTATATTCCGGAAATTTGCAGCCCAGCTTTTGATAAATGCGGGTCACCGCTTCGACCCGGGGATGCAACATGATGGGGAAGTCTGCGTCAGCCAGATGATGCAGGATCTCCTGACTGCGCCCCAAACTATAACCGAGCAGAACGGGGATCTCATCTGCGGCGAGAGCATCGCGGCAAAATGTGATCGCCCGCGCCATCGTTTCCTTCGCCGGTGGGAAAACATAATGCGGTCGCGCGAAAGTGGTCTCGAGGATCAATACGTCCGCGCTCGGTGCTTCGCATGCTTCGACGGTTCCCGATGCCCGGGTCTTGAAGTCCCCGGTGTAAAGTAGGCGCCCGAACTCCGGGTGCTCAATAAGGGCCTGCGCCGAACCCAGAACGTGTCCGGCCGGAATCAGGGTAAGTTTGGCCGTGGGCGTAATGTTCAGCGATTGATGAAACGGCAACGGTTCGACGTGGCCAGCGCGGGCGCCGCGGGCCCCCAGGAGTTCGGCCGTTTCGGGGGTGCAGATGGCGCGCTCGTGTTTGGCCACATGATCAAAGTGCGCGTGCGAAATAACGGAACGGGTCGCCGGATAGTGCGCGTCGAGATGCCATTCTATCTGCGGGAGCCAAATCCCGTTGCGGCTGCGTACCTCCCACCTCATCTGAAACTAATTAAGCCCCAGCACCACGAGGATAAAGCCGATGAGCACCATCATGCCCGCCGCCCACCAATACCAAGGGAGCTCGCGCGGGAGTGGTTCGTTTTCGGAAGTATCGTCGCCCCAAACTTCCT
>CBFHXU010000084.1:0-12913 GCA_965659875.1 uncultured Opitutaceae bacterium | reverse complement strand
CGGCCATGGTCTCAGCCAGCGTATGCTGGAAAAAGTGGAAGCCATCGCGCGGGAACGGGGCAGCTGCAAAATCACGCTCGAGGTGCTCAGCAACAATACCGTCGCCAAAAATGCCTACCATAAATTTGGCTTCGCGGGTTACGAACTAGATCCCGCCGCCGGTCAGGCCCTCTTCTGGGAAAAAGAGCTCTGATACTCGGGCTCTGAAACAACGTAGCGCCGTGCCCTGGTCGCCTTTGGCGGCGCCATAGGCGGGTAAACCGTCTCAGAATGCCGGCTAAAGCACGGCACTACGCCCGACGCGGCACGACGGACGGGAGCTACTCTTTCCCAAAACTAATTTCGGCGAAGGGAATGATATGTTCGACCCGTTGATTGCCCCGGATATCCCAGACTTCCGCCACCACATGGGGATTGGTATCCGCAAAATTGATCGTCAATAGACCGAAGTGATTGTCCATGATCGGACCCTCGATCCGGTTCTTATTCGGGGTCGCAAATTTCCACGTCTTGGAAAGTCCACTGGCCGTAAAATCGTAGAGCGGATAACTGTCGAGGTGTTCGAATTTTGAGATCTCGGCGTAGTGCACATCACCGCTGATGAAGACGAGGTGATTGGCGCGCGTTTTACGGATGAGCTGGACGAATCGCTCCCGCTCATGGGGAAAGTTGGCCCAGGCTTCGTAGCCGTTATACTCGATCCCAAATTGGGTGCCGGTGGCGATGACCCGAAAATCTGCGGGCTCAAGCAGTTCATTCTCCAACCATTCCCATTGGGCTTCTCCGAGCAGCGTTTTGGCGGGATCGGTGTGGGGAGTGTAATCCAGATTGTAGAAAAACCGTTTGGGACGGTCCTTCTGGTCACCGCATTCCAGCAGATCATCCCGAAAAGTCCGCCCATCCAGCAGGATGATTTGCACGGTCTTGTCACCCACCCGTCGATATTCAGCGTGATAAATGCCTTCGTGATCGTAACGGGTTGAATCCCCGGGTTCTTCAAAGAACTCCATAAAAACCTCCTTGGACGCTGCTTTGTGCGGGTAGTGTTTTCCCGCATCATTGCGCCCGTAATCATGGTCATCCCACGTGGCGAGAATCTCGGTGTTTCGCTTGAGGTTTTGATAAGTCGGCTTGTCGCCCAGTTGCTGATATTTCTGCTTCAGCACGGCCATGTCATCGGTGTCGCCGTAGATGTTGTCGCCGAGGAAAACAAATACGTCGGGACGGTGTTTCACCACGTCGTCAAATATCGGGAGCGGATGCTCCTGACTTCCACATGATCCAAAGGCGATACGGAACGTGGAATCCGCGCGGACTTCGCCAGCCATCGTCGAACAGAACAAGGCAACGACGGGAAGAGCGATGCGTCGAAGGAAGGACTTCATACCCTCGGGGATATCGCTGATGCCCCTAAAGCGACAGGATATTCGGGATGGAACCGTTTCGCAGATCTACTCGATCACTTGATATACCGGCTGCTGCCGTTGCACGGGTCGGCTGTGCTCTTCGACCTTGATACCGTATTGGGTCGCGAGAATATCGCGCAGTCGCGCCGCATCATACAACTCGCCTTTGTAGGCGGTGGTGGGCACCCCGCGATAACCGCGGATACGAATGCTCAGTTCGGGGATCGCGACGGGGACCGGAGAAGACGTCGTGATCATGCCTCCACGGCCCGAAGTGCCCATACCGCCCATGCTGCCGGTAGAGCCGAGCCCGACGCCACCGGATCCACCCCCGAGACTAATTCCGCCGGTTCCACCACCGATCGTCGCTCCACCCGTGCCAAGGCCGCCGCTGATGGGCGTGGTCGTGGATTTCATTTTCCACTTGGTCTGCACGCTCTCAAAGGCGTCTTCTACAACGAAATGGGTATAACCATATTTGAGGGCCACTTCGGCGGCACGCAGCAGCGTCAGATCCTGCATGCGCGCGGATGACTGTTCTCCTTCGCGGTTCGATACATAGGTAATTTCGAATTGGTCATTACCCATCGGGTCGGTGCGGTGACCGCCTCCGCTCCCTACTTCTTGGTAAGGCACGCCGCAGCCCACGAGGGCCAACATGAGTAGGCTGGAGGATAGGAAGAGGCAATGGCGTCGGTTCATGGGGCAATGGAAACAGACAAGCGTTTCGGTCAAATTTGGAGGGGAACAATGAGCTCAGACACCTTCGGAGGCAAAGGGTTTCCTCAGGTCGGGAGGGATTGCTCTGAAACGGCTTGGATCGGGTGTAAGTTAGAGATCTGCAATGCCGATGGGAGCACCCCCGGCATCCAAGCTACGACGACCCGCTTCAAGGATGGCCGTCACCGGCAAGGTTTGACGAATGGTGGGGAGTTTACGATCCCACGCGGGAAGTTGGGATTCACCCGCGTTGAGGGAAAGCGCGGCCTGCAGGAAGGCTTCGATACTTTGATAACCATAACCCGATGCGCCGACGAATTCGCCGTCCTCGCTCGGGCGGTATTTCATGAACAACGGGTTGGGCGAGCTGTAGCCTTCCGCGTCGGTGGCCATGTGATATCCACGGTGCGCCTGATCGACCTGAATCTCGCCCGCATGGCCCATGTAGTGAAAACGCTGCTGCGAATGCACATCGCTCTGGGGAGCGATCCACGAAGACGTATAAAGGGCGGTGCCGAGATTGCCGCTGTCGCAGTTGCGCCATTTCACCGCGAGGGAAATGGTGTCCTCGGTATGGAGGCCCTGCGCCTGTGCGACGCCGGTCGCACCCAAGGCGGTAACCGATTCCGGAACGGCCAGATGTTCGATGGCCCAGTTATGAAAATCGATGTGATGAGCGTTAAGGTAGTAACTGATGTCGCTGGATTTGCCCGCCCATGCCCGGAAGGTTTCGAGCTGCGACTTGGGTTGACTCATGTAGGCGTTGAAAAAACTAAAATCGCCGAGCTCCCGAATCTTGTCCCGGGCGTCGGCATAGATGGGATCCCAACGCTTGTGCACTTCCATCGCTACCAACACGCCTTGCCGCTCACTCGCTGCGATCAAAGCCTGATGATCCGAAACGGCCTGCACGATGGGTTTGGCGACGAGCGCATGTAGACCACGTTCGATCGCGGCCATGCTGATCGGGAAATGCAAATCATCGGGGGTGAAGATGAACACACAGTCGCCCGGTGAGAGTTGATCCATCGCTCGCAAGTAGGCCTCAACATCGCGCTCACAATCGTCGGCCGGGAAACTTTCAAACGACGTGCTGAGGTTGCGGTAACGCTGCCCGAGCATCCGGTCGAGGTGTTCTCGGATGCCGGGAAACTTGGTGCCATTGGTGCCCGCCATGAGCACGCGGTCGATGTTTCCGAGAGCACGTTGATGGAATAGGCTCAGGCCGATGACGCCGGCTCCCTTATCCGATTGGGCCGCTCCCCCGCCCACATAACCCGTGCTGTATTCTCCGGTTCCGACGATGAGCGCATTCATGATCCCTCCAGCAGGATCGGCCCACGGCATCAGCTCAATGCCGAATAACAGGGACGACCGTGAAAAAGGCTCCTGTTGATCCCATTCAATCCAATGTTGAGCTCAAGCCCGGCGCATCCCTAGCTTCTCCGCATGCCCCTACCTCGTTGTCTGGTTCTTCTATTCGGTATCGCCTGGTCTACGTTAGCCGCCGATCCACCCAATCTACTCATCATCACGGTGGACGACATGAGCGCCGATTCCCTCGGCGTATTTGGTGCCGAACTCGCCGATACGTCACCCACGATCGATCGGCTGGCCCGGGAAGGCATGCGGTTCAATCAGGCTCACGTGGTCGTCGGAAACTGTTTCCCTTCGCGCAATGTCATGTGGTCGGGCATCTACCCGCACAATACTGGCATCGAAGGATTTTATCAGATCCGCAATCCTCAGCACCTGCACCTGTCCGACATCATGCAACGGAACGGCTATTACACGGGCATTTTTCACAAGGTTTCCCACTCCACACCCTACCACCCTTATCCGAGTTGGGACACCGATCTGACCGTGACCCCCGACGGAAAGAAGCGTCATATCAAAGCCGCTCAATCCTACTACGACGGTATGGCGCAGGGCATCGCGGAGGCTCGGGCAGCCAACAAACCCTTCTGCCTCGTGATGAATACATCCGATCCCCACAAACCGCTTTATGCGCAAGCGAGGGACGGTTCCACGATTCCCGATCCGCACGTGCCCACCCGCGTTTTCACTCCCGACGAGGTACCGGTCCCGGGTTTTCTTTTCGATGATCCGGTGGTGCGTAAAGAACTGGCTCACTACTACTCCAGCGTGCGTCGGGCCGATGATTGTGTCGCGGCGCTGATGAAGGCTCTCGATGAGTCCGGTCTGCGGGAAGAGACGGTCATTCTGTTTCTATCGGATCACGGCATGCCTCTGCCCTTTGCCAAGACGCAAGTCTATCACCACAGCAGCAGCACCCCGCTCTTTTTCATCGTGCCGGGCCTGACTCAGCCCGACTCCGTCGACGACCACAGTCTGGTGTCAGCCGTCGATCTCCTGCCGACCCTGATCGAACTCACCGGCGTGCAACACGACGGCAAAATGGATGGTCATTCCTTCGCCTCGTTACTCGGCGGTGGCTCTGAAGGTGCGCGCGACTTTGTCGTCAAAGAATACAACGAAAACTCCGGCCACTGGCGCGACCCGATGCGCGCCATCCAGACCCAAAAATATCTCTACACATTTAATCCGTGGTCGAATGGTCGACGCATCATGGCCACCGCCACCACGGGCACCCCCACCTATCGTCGCATGGCTGAACTGGCGAAGACCGATCCCGTCATCGCCGCCCGCCACGACCTCTATCAACACCGGGTGGTGGAAGAATTTTTCGATATCGAAAAAGACCCGGATTGCCTGAACAACCTGATGGACTCCTCCAAACATCAGCAGGCGCTCACGAAACTCCAACAGGATCTGGAACAATGGATGGTCGATACCCGCGACCCGATGCTCGATGTATTCCGTCATCGGGATGACCCGGCGGCGCGCGCCGCTTTCATCGAAGCGCAGCAAGCCGAAGCCAATGCACGCAGCGGAAAGAACCGCCCCAGAGTTAAATCCTGAGCCCTTACTCCACCGCATTGAATTGCCACAAAAAGGCACAAAACCGAACAGGCGCGATGAGCCTATGGGCTCACTCCAAATACCCGCATCCAGTCATGTGCTTTTTGTGCATTCTTGTGGCCATATAATCGCAGCGGAGTGGCTCAGCTCTTCTCTGCTGGCTCCTGTGAGATAAAAACCCTGCGGCCAAGCCTCCCGGTTCCTATTCAATCGGGGCGCCGATGCGGAAGGTTTCCTCCAACTCCGGCGAGTAGTCGGCATTGAGCGTGGGAATTTGGGCACCGGTTTGCTGTTTCCACGCCTGTAAATCGGCGAACAATTCATCGCGTTTGGCGGGCTCACGTTCGGCCAGGTCAATCGTTTCACCCGGATCACGAGCCAGGTGATAAAGCTCAACGCGCGGCCCTTCGTAGAACTCGAGGAGCTTCCACTGCCCCTTGCGAATCGCACTGTAGGGGGTGGCCCCTTCCGTATGATAATGCGGGTAGTGGAAAAAGACCGCGTCGCGACCGGTCGACTCCCGAGCACCCGTCAACACGGGGCTCAGGTCGGCACCGTCGAAGTTTGCATCCGCCGCCGGAGCGATGCCCGTCAGCGAAAGCAGGGTCGGATAAAAATCAGGCGAGATGGCCAGCTCACTGGATCGTGTCCCGGCCGGAATCTTTCCGGGATAACGCACGATCAAGGGCACCCGCACGCCACCTTCGTAGGCATCACCTTTACCCGAACGAAGCGGCGCGTTGAGAGTCACGGTATTTTTCCTGCGATTGTCCACCAAGCCACCGTTGTCGGAGGTGAATACCACGATGGTTTTTTCGGACAAACCGAGTCGCTCCAAGATCGTCACCACTTTGCCCACCGCATCATCCATGTGTTCCACCATGGCCGCATAGGTTGCACTGCGATGCCGTGCATCGGGGAAGACCTTGGCCTCGTATTTGGCTATCTTGTCCGCCGCCGCCTGCAGCGGGGTATGCACGTTGTAGAGCCATAGATTGAGGAAGAACGGGCGATCTTGATTGGCTTCAATGAACCGGGCGGCTTCGTCAGCGAGACGCTCCGTCAGGTATTCGCCGTCCGGACCATCATCGAGCCGGGGATTGCCATAGGGACTGAAGTAACCGCGCGCGGTTTCGTTGCGTTGCGGCTGCCCAACCTTCCATCCACCGAGGTTGAGATCGAAACCTTGATTCTCCGGCCAAAATTCTTCGGTCTCTCCCAGATGCCATTTGCCCAGGTGAGCGGTGCGGTAGCCCGCATCCTGGAGGGCGTTGGCGAGCGTGTAGGCGTCGGGTGAGAGGAATTTGGTCCAATCCGGAATGGCAATTTTCCCATAGGGTTTGAGATGTCCCGTGATCCAATCCGTGATACGCAGGGAGGCGGGATACTTACCCGTCATGATCGACGCGCGGGTCGGCGAGCACACGGTGCACGCCGCATAGGCACTGGTGAAGCGCATGCCTTGATCCGCCAAACGATCGACGTGCGGGGTTTCATAAAGGTCGCTCCCGTAGCTGCTCAGATCGGTCCAACCCAAATCGTCCACCAGGATGAAAACCACGTTAGGATGATCAGCCGCCCGAGTGGTGGCGGCAAACCCCAAAGACAGCAACAGCACGAACACGGATTTGAGGGTAAACTTCATCGCCCCAATGAGCCGATTTGACCGTAAAGAGTAAACGAATTCCGCTGTTATATTTAAAGAATCGCCCGCCTGAAGCGGGTTTCGGCTATTGAACATCCTCTCGTCACCTTCCACCTTTGTCCTGATTTCCGGTAGCTTCCCGGCCCCTCCCTCCCCTCGAACAATCTTATCATGTTCCTGAAACACTTCCCTTCTTCGCCCGCACCTACTGCGGATTTTGATCCCTCTTCACCGCTCAGTCGCCGCGGTTTTATGAAATCGTCCGGTGTCTTCGTCCTCGCCGTTTCACTGGTCGGTCGAATCAAGGCCCAAGACAAAGCCACCGGGAGCGCCTTATCCAATGTGGAAGGAGGCGACGGCACCCCGTCCCTCTGGATCTCCATCGAGCCGGATGGCACGGTAAAGGTCACCTGCCATCGCTCCGAAATGGGTCAGCAGACCTGGACCGCCATGGCCCAGATAGTCGCCGATGAACTGGACGCGGACTGGAAGGACGTCGAAATCGTCCAAGCGTTGGGTCACCCGAAATATGGCGATCAAAACACCGACGGTTCCCGCTCCGTCCGCTACAATTTCCACCGCCTGCGCCTCGCCGGAGCCGCCATGCGCTCCATGCTCGAAGCCGCCGCCGCCGCCCATTGGGGCGTGGCCGCCACCGACTGCCACGCCGAACTCGGTTATGTCACCCGGAGCAATTCACGAGCGCGGTTGAGCTACGGACAACTGGCCCAAGCCGCCGGCAAACTTGAAGTCCCCGCCGAATCCGAGATTCAGCTCAAAACGCGGGATGAATGGCGCTACATCGGCAAGCCGATCCCCTCCCTCACCGTGCCGAAGATTGTCAAAGGCGAAGGCACATTCGGCATCGACGTCGATCGTCCCAATATGGTCCACGCGGTCGTCGCCCGTCCGCCCCAGGTTTTCGGTGAAGTTGAGACCGTTGATGACAGTCAGGCCAAGGCGGTCAAAGGCGTGTTGCAGACCATCCGATTACCCAAACCGGTCGATCCGGTGCTCTTTCAACCTCTGGGCGGAATTGCCGTGGTCGCGACGGATACCTGGGCAGCAATTTCCGGACGCAAAAAGCTCTCCGTCACCTGGAAAAAAGGACCCAACGCGGTCTACAACTCCGACACCTATCGGCAACAGCTCGAAGCGACGGCCCGCCAATCCGGCAAGGTGGAGCGCAATCGGGGTGACGCACCCACCGCGATCGCCAACAGCAAACGCACGGTCACCGCAGAGTATTACGTGCCTAATCTCTCCCACTCCCAAATGGAGCCCGTGCACGCCACGGCGGAATGGAACGACGGCAAGCTCGAGGTCTGGGCCTGCGTGCAGGATCCGCAAAACACCCGCGGGGTGCTGGCAGGATTTTTCGAAATGTCGCCCGACGATATCAAGGTCCACGCCACTTGGCTGGGAGGAGCATTTGGTCGTAAGTCCAAGCCAGACTTCGCCGTCGAAGCCGCGTTCATTTCCCGTGAAATAGGCCGACCGGTAAAAGTCACCTGGACCCGGGAAGATGACCTGCAACACGGCTACTACCACGCGGTGAGTTACCAACGCTTCGAAGCAGCCCTGGCGGAAAACGGCGACTGCACGGCTTTGCTGAATCGCGTGGTCTACCCGTCCATCAACTCCACCTTCGCGCCAAATTCCAACATCGCGGTGAATTGGGAACTCGGATTGGGCGCTTCCGACATTCCGTTCAAGACTCCTCACCTCCGAACCGAAGTGGGCGAAGCCAAGGCTCATGTGCGCATCGGTTGGTTACGCTCGGTGACGAACATTCAACATGTATTCGCCGTCCAAAGTTTTGTCGCGGAAATGGCGCATGAAGCGGGACGTGACCCCAAGGACTACCTGCTCGATTTGATCGGCGAATCGCGTCTCATCGATCCCAAAACGGAAGGCGCCGATTACCCCAATTACGATGCCTCGCTGGACGATTATCCCATTAATACGGGTCGGCTCACTCACGTCGCGGAGTCCGCGGCCAAAATGGCGGGTTGGGGACGCAAGCTCCCGAAAGGCCACGGTCTGGGAATCGCGGCCCACCGCTCGTTTGTGAGTTATGTCGCCACCGTGGTGGAAGTTAAAGTTTTGCCTGATGGAACCCTCACCATCCCGGGCATCTGGCTGGCGGTCGATGCAGGCACCATCGTGAATACGCGGCACGCCGTGGCTCAGATGGAAGGCGGCACGATCTTCGGACTGTCCAATGCGCTCTACGGTGAAATCACGGCCAAGGACGGTGCCATCGAGCAGGCCAACTTCCCCGACTGGCGGCTCATGCGAATGGCGGAGGCACCACAGGCGTTCGACGTCAAACTCATCGAATCCAACGAGAGACCCGGCGGCCTCGGCGAACCCGCCACCCCCACCGCCGCGCCGGCGTTGGCCAACGCCATCTTCGCCGCCACCGGCAAACGATTCCACCACCTCCCCCTTCTCGGCTCCACCGGCAACAAGCTGGACCTGGGCTAATCCTTTAACCGCTAACGATCACTACCATGGCGACTACACTTACAATCAACGGAAAGAAAACCCAGGTCGACGCAGCGGAAGGCACGCCTTTGCTCTGGGTCCTGCGTGACCACCTGAAAATGACCGGCACGAAATTCGGCTGCGGCGTCGGCCAATGCGGTTCGTGCACCGTGCATCTGGACGGCAGCCCCGTGCGTTCCTGTATCCTCCCCCACGATGAGATCGGCGACGCCAAGATCACCACGGTCGAGGGCAATACCAGCAAGGCCGGTGAAGCCGTCCGCGAAGCCTGGGTCGATACCGATGTGCCGCAATGCGGCTACTGCCAGTCCGGCCAAATCATGGCCGCTACCGCGCTGCTCGAATCAAATTCCAATCCCAGCGACGCCGACATCGACGAAGCGATGAACGGCAATCTCTGTCGCTGCGCGACCTACCTGAGCATCCGCCGAGGCATCAAGGACGCCGCCAAAAAATTAGCGTAAGACAGCTCTACCCTGTCCGCCATCATGTCCGCCGATGCCTCGGCGAAGGCTGGAAGTCTCGCCCCGCGGGACGACGGTGGATCCACCGCTGAATTTTGCACATAAGCTAACAAAGAAAATAAAGGGCTCCCGCCGCCGCCAAGGCTTTGGCGGACAGGTCCGCACTGCTACATTTCACAGGAGGTAGCAGAGAGAGCAGAACCACGCCGACGCCATATTTTCCTGCAGCCAGCAGGTTGTTCTTGTGCCTTTTTGTGGCCACAAAAAGGCGCAAAAACCCATGAGATGATACGGTTGTTTGGCAGTACGCCTATAGGCTCATCGAACCCTGCTGGCTCTGAGTCTTTTTGTGGCTAAATCACCAGTCTGTCTACCAGCGCGGTCTAGAAGGACCGGCATGCGCGACGCTGAGCAGGAAGGCCAAGGTCGCCAGCCAAAGGAGGGAATTCTTCATAATGTTTTAACCCAAGAAACGTGGGGAAAGCTGCACGGGCTTACCGGTGTCGATCGCCTCGAGAATACCTTCGAGCACGACCATGTCGCGACGGCCCATCTCGCCGGGTGTCCGCAACGGAATACCCGCCAGAATAGACTGACAGATCCCATCCATGTGAGGTGCCTGTTGCGCCACCGGGGTACAAATCATGGGCTGGTCGTTGATGTAGCCTACTTGGCCATCATAAGCATACGCCCGGGTTTTGATGCCAAATTTTCCGCGCTCCGCCACCACATGGAAGCTGTTTTCACTGCGATTACTGCCGGCCGCTCCCTCCGACTTCATGCGATTGGGAAACTCCAACTGCCACTGATACATTTCTTCACATTCGGTGAACAGCTCCGGACGGGTATTGAAGCTCTGGGCGGCAACTTGAGTGGGAAGTTGGCCCGCGATATACAGCTGCGCCTGCACCGCATAAACGCCCAGATCCCAGAGCGCTCCCGCCACTCCGAGTTCTCGGTCAAAGTGCCAATGGGTTAGAATCCGTTCATCTTTGGGCCGACCACTGAATTCCGCCACGCAACTCTGCAATTTCCCCAAAGCCTCCTTGCGCGCCAGCTCCATCGCCCGCCGGTGAAACGGATCGTGGTGGAGGCGATACCCGATCGCCAGTATCACGTTGTTCTTCTTCGCCGCCGCGAGCATGGCGTCGGCTTCCGCCACCGTGCTCGCCATCGGTTTTTCGCAGATCACGTGTTTACCGGCATTGGCAGCGCGAATCGTAAAATGCGCGTGCAGACCGTGCGGCACCACGACGTAAATGATATCGATATCGGGATTCTTCGCGATCTCGTCGAAGTTGTCGTAGTTGTAGACGTTCTCGTCCTTGATCCCGTATTTGTCCTGCCACACCGGAATCTTTTCCGGGCTGCCGGTGACAATGCCTCGCAACTCGGCGATCTGAGTCTGCTGCAACGCCGGCGCGAGATGGTTGGTCGAGTAATTCCCGAGGCCGACCAGAGCCACGCCCAAGCGACGTCCCGTGTAGGCCTGCTGCCCCCAAAGTGAGGAGCCACCCCACATCGACATCAGACCGGCCGCCGAAAGTGTCTTCAGCGCATCACGGCGCGTTAATGTGGAAGGATCAAAAGGGAGTTGATTCGAGGTATTCATGATAATTGGGAACGAGAGAACTGATGTATTTTACAGAAGGTAACAAACGGAACAAAGCCTGAAGGCATGGTGTTTTTATAGGAGGCAGCAGAGATAACAGAACTGAGAGGCAGGGCCAATTTTTAAGCTCTGCTTTCCTCTGTTTTCTCCTGTGAAATCAACGTTTGGTGGAAACGGATTCGGCGTAGCGGAGTTCACCGGTACGACCGTCGAAGAATTGGAAGATTACCTGAGGATGCTCGTAGGCAACCCAGCGTTCTTCGCCGAGTTTGAGCGGGTTGTTAAAAACGTTGTTGATCTGCACAACACAGTAGTGCGGGTGCATGCGTTCGGGACGGGGAATGTCATCCAAAATGAAGGTCGACCAGCGGATATCCATCTCGCGTTTGTCGAACGTCCACAGCCCACTTTTCGGCCGATAACCTTCATCCGAAAGGCGATGATTCACGGAATTGTGCGGTCCGGAACAAAACTCCCAAATCTGATCGGTAATCTTGATCGAGTAGCTGTTGTGCAGGTCACCCGTCATCACGAAGACCGGCTTGCCGAGCTCGTCCCAGAAGTTGATCAGTTTTTCGCGTTCATCGACGAAAACAGTCCACGATTCATCTTTGTTGTCGGCCATGGCATACCCCCCTGCCCCTCGGTGCGGCACCATGAATGGCACGGACGAAAATACGAAAAAGAAATCGGCGTCGCTCGCGGCCATTTCGGACTTCAACCACTCGCGTTGTTCGGTCCCGAGAATACTCAAGCCCGGTTTATCAGCTTCCGTGATGTCATGATATTCGCGATGCGTTTTCGTGTCCAAAAGGAAGTAATCCGCATTCCCCACGGTGAACTTACTATAGGAACGGCGACCGACCGAATAGGACGCCTGTCGCGTCGCTACGGCTTCAGGTGAAATGCGCAACGTGCGGTCATCCACGACTTCCAACACTTCGTAGACTTTCGCATTGGGATCCCCCTCTTCGTCCACATCGTAGATCGTATCGTCGACCCCGGCAGTGGCGGTGCCCCAATGCACGTGAAGGTTGGCGGTTTGGTCCCACTCGATTTGGGTGAAATTTGCCGCGTCATCGCGAAGGGTTCCCGATCCGGCCTCGAGTTGCGCATGGCCGAAACTTACGTCCTGCGTAAACCCCACCGGATCGGCCCAACCGAGATAATCATACCAAGCCAGCGTACCGATATCCCTAAAAACGGCGCGCCGGTTGCGATGACCCGGCGTGCCCGCTCCCCAGATGTCATTGAGCAACTCATGATCATCGAAGGTGAAATACGACGGCACGTGACGATGCCATTCGGCGAGATTCTTCGCGCGCGACATGTAGATTTTGTAGTTTTCCCACACGCCCACCACGGTCGGGGCAAAACCTACATTGGGCGGCACATCATCCGCGGGAATGCCGAGATCACTCATCCAGTTTTCCGCCGGGTAGTCCCGAGCTTCCTCGTAGAGCCAGTCCCCATTCATCACGGCAAAGAGCACGTCATCCTTCACCTCCCGTAACATCGTATCGTAGGCAGGCAGACTCGGACCGATACCGTTGGCGGGATTTTGCGACGCGCAGGAGCCAAATTCAAAGCGATAGTTAAACAACCCCCGTGG
>CBFHXU010000083.1:0-13323 GCA_965659875.1 uncultured Opitutaceae bacterium | reverse complement strand
CGTGCGGCATTACCATGGAATTAGTGGAGGGTGGCACCCTGGTCCAAGCGCGGCACCGACAGGCCAATGAAGTCTTTGAACCCGATGCCATCAAGACGTGGGTCGAGCAGTTGTGTCAGGCCCTGGAGTATGCCCACACCAAGACCAAGATCGTGCACCGTGACCTCAAGCCGGCCAACCTGATGTTGGATGCGGACGGGGACCTGAAGATCGCCGATTTTAGTATCGCGGCCAGCGTGACGGCCAGTGTGAGTCGGGTGAGCCAACAAGCGAGCAGCAGCAGCACGCCGCTTTACATGAGTCCGCAACTGATGATGGGCAAAAAACCTTCCATCACGGATGACATCTACGCGCTGGGTGCGACCCTTTACGAACTGCTGGTGGGAAACCCTCCGTTCTTCACCGGTAATGTGATGATGCAGGTGCTCAACAAGCCGGCCCCAGACCTCAATGAACAACGCCAGTGTGTGGCTTCGGAAAACGGCAAGACGGTGGGAGACGTGTCTGCGGTGTGGGTGAACACCATCATGGCCTGCCCAGCCAAAGAAGCCGAGGACCGGCCGCAGAGTGCGCGGGAAGTCTGGGATCGCCTCACCGGCACCGTGACGGCCCCGGCTGCTGCCCCGCCCGCCGAGGAGCCGAAGCCCCGCGCCACGGTGGTGGGCCGGGCCACGCGCTCGCCCTTTCCCACGGACGATTCCTCATCTCATTCGCCCAAGAAAAAGAGTTCCGTCGGTCTGGTGATCGGCGGCGTTGCCCTGGTTGCTGTGCTGGGAGCCGCTGGATGGTGGTTTGGGGTAGAGCAGCCGAAGCGTGAAGCGGCGGTGGCCGAACTGGTGCGAATCGAAGAAGCTCGGATTGCGGCGGAAGAATTAGCCGCGCAAGCGGAGTTAGTGCGAATTGAGCAGGAACAGGCGGAAGCAGATCGCCTTGAGCGGGAACGGTTGGCGGCGGAAGCCGCGGAGGCAGCACGACTAGCGGCAGCGCGGGGTGGGGTGATTGTGACGACTGACCCGGCAGGAGCGGAAGTGATGGTAGGCGGGTTTGTCCGGGAGCGGACTCCCGCGACGTTGAAGGATGTGAAGCTGGGGACGTATCCGGTGGTGGTGACGCTGGCGGGCTACAAAGAGCAGCGGCTGGAGGTCACGGTGAAAGAGAACGCGTTTGCGAACCTGAGCGTCCCGTTGGTGCGCTCCACGGGGGGGTTGTCGGTGGCTTCGAACCCACCGGGATTGGAGGTTGCGGTGAGTGGAGATGACTATCGCACCCGCACGGTGCAGACGCCGGTGAAGTTGGACGGGTTGCCAACGGGAGAGTATACTTTGACGTATCGTCGAGCGGACTGGCCGGAGCAGACGCAACGGGTCTCGGTGGAGCGCAACGCGACGGCGTCGGCCTTGGCGGAGTTTATCGGCGGGGGCCTGGAGATTACGACGAGTCTGAGTGGAGCAGAGGTGTGGTCGGCGGGGAAGCAACTCGGGACGACGCCGTTGAGTTTTGTGGACTTAAAACCCGGTGATTTTGATTTGGAACTGCGGTGGTTGAAGGGGTATGAGTCGGCGCAGCGTCGAGGTAAAGTGGTGTCGAAGGAAACGGTGAGCGTGGCGGTGACGTTGGAGGAGATTCGAGGACCGCAGGCTGGAAGTCGCTATGAGATCGAAGGTTTGGGAATAGAGTTGGTGCCGATAGCGGCGGGAAGTTTTCAGATGGGATCGCCGAGCGGAGAGAGTGGACGTGTTAGCGGTGAGACGCCACACCGCGTGACGATAAGTAAGGCGTATTGGCTGGGAGCGACGGAAGTGACGCAGGGGCAGTAGGAGTCGTTGATGGGGAGTAATCCGTCGAACTTTAAGAATGTGGGCAAGACTGGGCCGGTGGAGCAGGTATCGTGGGAAGAAGCGGTGGAGTTTTGTCGCAAACTCACGAATCGCGAGCGCGCGGCGGGTCGTTTACCTGCAGGGTATGCGTATACATTGCCCACGGAGGCGCAGTGGGAGCACGCGTGCCGGGCGGGGACGACGGGAGCGTATGCGGGAGAGCTGGATGGGATGGGTTGGTATGCCAGGAAAGGTGGGTCGACGACGAATGGGGTGGGCCAGAAGCGAGCGAATGCGTGGGGGCTCTACGACATGCACGGAAACGTATCGGAATGGTGCAGCGATTGGTATGGGGACTATCCGTCGGGCAGTGTGACCGATCCTGCAGGCGCTAGTTCGGGCTTCGTCCGCGTCTGCCGCGGCGGTAGTTGGAGCTACCCCGCCGCCAGCGCGCGCTCCGCGGTTCGCTCCGGCCACCCCCCGGGCTACCGGGGGTCCTTCCTCGGCTTCCGCGTCGCCCTTACGCCGTCGTCCCGCTGAGCGGGACTATGGCGCACTTCGCAGTGCAGTCCGTTAGGGGTGAGCTTAAAAAGAAAAAATGAGCGTAGGCGTCGAGAGGCGGGCGGCGGAGGCGGAGCCGAAGCAGCCAGCCGAACAAGCCGAAGTGAATCCGCCGCAGGCGGTCGAAAAATTTGAGAAAATCTAAACATGCAAGTCGCACAATTTAATCTGGGGGTCGATGCCCCGACGGGACTCGAAGTGCAAATTTTGGCGTGGATATGGCGAAAATGGGGTAGGGCGGTCTCGCCGAGACCGTCGGCTTCATTTTGCTGGGACGCGGTGAGGCAGGAGTCGGCGCGCCCGGCGGTCACGCCCTACCTTGAATTACCTCTCCATGGGGTGCTCTTACTCAGAACGGCCAGTAGCGGGGGATGAAGATGACCGCCATGGTGAAGCACATTAGGTTGAGGGGGATACCGATTTTGAAGAAGTCGGTGAAGCGGTAACCGCCGACGCCGTAGACGTAGGTGTTGGTTTGATAGCCGATGGGAGTCGAAAACGCGGCGGACGCCGCGAACATCACGGCGACAATGAAGGGGCGGGCGTCGACGCCGAGTTCGGAGGCCACTTGCAGCGCGATGGGGGCCATCAGCGCCGCGATGGCGGTGTTTGAAAGGATCTCGGTGAGCACCATGGTGGTGAGGTAGATGATCGCCAAGGCAATGATCGCGCGGTGCTCGGTAGAGCCGAGTGCGTTGATGCCGTCGACGAGTCCGGTCGCCAAGAGTCCTGCGGCCCCGGTGGACTCCAACGCCATGCCCATGGCGAGCATGCCAAAAATCAGAAAAATCAGATTCCACTCCACCGACGCGTAGGCCTCCTTCGACGTGAGGATTTTGGACAGCAGGAGAATTACCACGCCACAGACCGCGGCGATCTCGATGGGCAGGATACCGAGGGCGGCACAGGAGATCACGCCGCCGATGACGCCGAGCACGAGGGCGATTTGGCCGGTGGGGGATTTGGTCGGCGTGCGCGCCCTATCGAACAGCACCAGGTCGTTGCTGCTGCGGAGGGCATTGATGGCTTCGTCGGTGCCCATCATGAGAAGGACGTCACCGGGTTCGATGGGGAGGGTTTCGATCGCCTCGCGGACATTACGGCCTTTGCGGTGTAGCGCGACGGCGACCATCCGAAAACGTTGACGGAAATTCACGCCCCGCACGGTCTTGCCGACGAGTTCGGATTGGGGCAGCACGACCGCTTCCACCAACGAACCTTCGTGGGCGGCGATCTGTTCGAGCCCGAGTTGAAGGTCGGAAACGAGGTCCAAGCCCTCGACGCTGCGGGCGGCCGCGATGCCCTTGGGGCGGCAGGAGAGGATCAACCGGTCGCCCGCCTCGAGTTCGGTCGTTTGGGGGTCGATGCGAATCGCCACGCCATGCCGCACGATTTCGAGGACCCGCACACCGCGATTGGCTTTGAGTCCGGAATCGTGCAGGGTTTTGCCGATCATGGGCGACTCGTTCTGCACAAATGCCTCCGTGAGGTATTCGCGTCGTTCCTCGTCGGAAAGTATGTCGGTGAGCATCTCGCGCACGGGCAGGACTTTTTTGCCGACGATGGCCAGATAGATGCCACCGATGATGGCGACAGGGAGACCGAGCTGGGCGAGTTCAAACAGGCGGACCGTGGGTTCGCCGTTGGCGACCGCGATACCGTTGACGATCAGATTGGTGCTGGTGCCGACCAACGTGCAGGTGCCACCCAACACCGCGGCGTAGGAGAGCGGGATCAGCAGCTTGGAGGGTGCCAGGTTCATCTTGCGAGCCAAGCCCAGCACGACAGGGAGGAACACCACGACGACGGGGGTGTTGTTGACAAACGCGCTGAGGGTCGCGACCAGGGCGACCATGACCAGGATCACGATTGGATACGGTAGGGTGCCGGCCCGTTCAACGAAGCCGGAAATGCGGTCCACCACGCCGCACTTCACCAGGGCGGCACTGAGGATGAACATGGCCCCGACCGTGACGGGTGCGGGATTGGCGAAGACTGCAAATGCGTTTTCCGAGGGCAGTAACCCGGTAACCAAGAGAATGGCGAAGAGTGTCACCGCAGTAACGTCGGGTGGGAATTTTTCCCACACGAAACTGGCCAGGGTCAGGGCCAGCAGGGCGAATACGAACACGATTTCGACAGTCATGAGTCGAGATGGAATCTAACGAGGAAGCACGCTGCTCCTAGCTTAATTTGGATTGGGGTTCGCGCGTTCGCTCTGCCGATACCAGAGCACAAAAATGATCACGAAGCCCGTGAATGTGACGACGACGTTGCCGAGTTTCATGATGGCGCCCGCCAGCAGTTGATCGTCCATCGGGCTGAACCCTGGGATCAGGCGGGGGGCAAACTCGTAAGTGGGGTAGAGCACTTCATTGGAAAAGGTGATGAACGCAAACAGGGGAGTGAGAGCCACCGCAGTCGCGAAGAGATAGATCATTTGAGTCGGCAGCTTCAGAGCCGGCCAAAGGTGAGCACGCGTGACGACCGACCACCAAAACAGAACAGCCGTGGCGAAGAAGGTGAGATGCTCCATGACGTGCACAAATCGATCCTGCAGCGCCAAATCGTAGAGAGCGGGAATATGCCAGAGCGACTGCGTGAGCACGTAGAGGGTGGCCGCGACGAGTGGTCGGGTCAAAAACCATCCCAGCTTCCCCAAGACGCCCAGTCGCCGCACGAGCCCATCAATCAATTCTCCCGGCCATCCCAGCAGCCACATGACCGCGCACGGATAGATGAGGATCACGTGTTGAGCCATGTGGGCGGAAAACAGGAACCGTTCGCCCAATTGGTCGAACGGCGATCCGACGGCGAGGTAGAACAGGATGAGCGAACCGTAGTAGCTCAGTTTGCGCGTAAACGAAACCGTCACTCCGGGGGCCAGCGTCTCGCGAAAGGGTCCGGTCGCCAAAGCGTAACCCCATGCCAGCAGCAGCAACCCGCCGATGAGGTAGGGTTCATTGTGCCAGTGGCGTAGATCGATCAAGGACATGGGTGAAAGACAGAGTGTAACGGGATGAACCGTGCACAAAAAAGGCGGCCGAAGGGCCGCCTCGTCAAGATGGGTGCGGGGAAATTCCTTATCCAGCCTCTTCGTAGGCCGGGCCCATCGGAGTGGAGGCCTCGGCGCCGTGCACGAGCAGAAGGGCCCAGAGGGTGCCGCCGCCAATCACCATGCCGATAAAGAACAGCACGGTGAGGAAGCGTTTGTCCCACTTCAAATGCATGAAGACCCAGATAACCGCCACGAACTTTACGGCCGACATGGTCATCAGCAGGGTGATGATCAGCCAAGTGGCCAGTGGCATGTAGATGACCAACAATTCGAGTCCGGTGATGACGGCCAGGACCATCGCCAATTGGACGAAGACGTGGAATTTACCCTCATGGGCATGGGCCTCGGAAGAGGCTACGGAAGCGGTATCACTCATGGCAGGACAACGTACTCGAGGAGGTAAACGACGGGAAAGATAACGATCCAAACGATATCAACAAAATGCCAGTAAAGACCCATGGATTCAACATCGATGGCTTGGGCTTCGCCGAAATCGACGGGTCCACGGGGCTTGGCGAACCAGAACAACCCACCCAGCAGCAAAAGGCTGACGATAAAGGAGAGGGAGTGGTGGCTGAAGTAGTAACCGAAACCGTGACCCATTTCGAAGGCGTGGATCAACGCGAGGAGCGTATACATGCCAAACACGACGAGACCGGCAAAGGTCAGGAAGTGGAACAGACCCCGGAGGATCCATCCTTGTCCGGCGGAATCGTCGACGGGCTTGAAGGTGCGGATATACATCAACACCAGCCAGAGCACCCCGATGGCAACGTGAGTGCCGTGCGTCCCGGTTAAGGTGTAGAAGGTCGAACCGAAGACGTCGTTCGAGAGGGTCAAACCTCCGACTTTCACGAAGTGGTTGAACTCGTAGACCTGGCCACCGAGGAAGATCAGACCGAACACGATTGTGCCCAGCAGCATCTTGCGGGTGGTGACGACGTTGCCCTTTTGAATCGAGTTAACGGCGAGGGCCATCAACAGCGAGGACATCAGCAAGACGAACGTGGACCCGGAGGTCAGCTCGATCGAAAAGATGTCCCGGGGGTCAATCGTGCCTACCGGCGGGTGAAGTCGGTAGATCAGGTGAGTGGCGATCAGCGAGCCGAAGAACATGCAGTCCGAAGCAAGAAACGCCCACATGAAGAGCTTCTTGTGCGGAATACCGGTCGTGGTAGTCGCGTCGTGGTGGTGATCGATATGGCCGGCAGCGGCGGCGTGAGAACTCATGGTATTTTCCGAAAGAGGGTTAAAACTCAGTGTTGGGCATCAGCGTTGTCGCTGCCCTCCTTGGTAGGATGAAGGTGGTAACCACCGGGTCCTTCGACCGACCACATCCAAGCGCCGAAGAAGACGATGACCAGGCCACCGATTGCTCCGATGAAGTTGTGATTACAGAAGAAGAGGGAGCCGATGAGCATCCCGCTGGCGGTGATGACCGGGAACCACGAATTACTCGGCATGTGAATACCGCCGTGGGCTTCGTCGTCCGCCGCCTGTTTGGCCTTCTCCGCTTCAATCTCAGCCTGATGGTGCTTTTCATACCAGTAGGCGTCGCGGGCGTGCACGTGTGGGGTGACGTCGAAGTTGTGGTGAGGAGGAGGATTCTGAATCGACCATTCCAAGGTGCGGCCATCCCAGGGATCGCGCTTGGTCTTCTCCCCCTTGTAGTAGGTGTAAACCATCACCACGAAGTAGACCGCGATACCGATGCCCAGAATGAAGGCACCGATGGTGGCGATCATGTTGATGCTATTCCATCCCATGTTGCCATCGTAGGTGAAGGTCCGGCGGGGCATGCCGTTCAAGCCGACGAAGTGGAGCGGGAAGAAGGTGATGTTGAATCCGGCGAAAATGACCCAGAAGGACAACTTGCCCCAGAATTCTGACACCTTCCGCCCAAACATCAGCGGGAACCAGTAGTGGATACCGGCGAGCAGGGCGAAGATCGATCCACCGATGAGCACGTAATGGAAGTGAGCCACGACGAAGTAACTGTCCTGCTGTTGCGCGTCGGCGGGGGCCGCCGAGTGCATGATGCCGGAGAAACCACCCATCATGAACATCCAGACGAATCCGAGCGCGAACATCATGGGCGTGCGCATCATAAGATGGCCCCGCCAGAGGGTGCCGATCCAATTGAAAATCTTAACGCCGGTGGGCACCGCGATCGCCATCGTGGCGAGGGTGAAGGCCGCCGTGGCCACCGTGCCCATGCCCGTGGTGAACATGTGGTGGGACCACACGCCAAATCCGAGCAGACCGATGACCGCTCCCGAGAATACCACGATCGGGTAACCGAAGAGTGGCTTGCGGGAGAAGCAGGGCAGAATTTCGGAGATGATACCCATGGCGGGCAGAATGAGGATATATACCTCGGGGTGACCGAAGACCCAGAACAAGTGCTGCCAAAGAATGGGGAGTCCGCCGCCGGATACTTCGAAGAACAGGGTGCCGAAGTTGCGGTCCATCATGACCTCCACCAGCGCGATGGTGATGGCCGGGAAGGAAAGAATGATGAGGAACGCGGTGAAGAGCGTCATCCACGTGAACACCGGCAAACGCATCATGGTGAGGCCGGGAGCCCGCATATTGATGATGGTGACGATGAAGTTTAGCGAACCGATGACGGAAGAGACGCCCAGAATCTGGAGTCCCATCACCCACATATCGGTCGACATATCTCCCGCAAATTCACTGGAGAAGGCCGTGCTGGTCAGCGGAGCGTAACCAAACCAACCCATGTCGGGTAGCCCGGACTTCACAAAGAAGCCGACGTTGAGCACGATCGCCCCGGCGAGGAACAACCAGTAGGCGAAACCGTTCAATCGGGGAAACGCCACGTCGCGCGCGCCGATCTGCAGCGGCATGATGTAATTGAAGAACGCGGCTGAAAGCGGCATGACGGCGAGGAAGATCATCGTCGTCGCGTGCATGGTGAACATCTCGTTATACGTCTGGGCCGAGATGAAATCGTTGTTCGGCACGGCGAGCTGCATTCGGATCATCAGCGCTTCGGCGCCTCCCACGAGGAAGAAGAACAGCGCGCTGATCCCGTAGAGGAAACCGATGCGCTTGTGATCGACGGTCGTCAGCCAGCTGACAATGCCGGTTTTGTGGTCGGGTCGGGTAAACAGCCAGGAACGCTTGGCTTCGGGAGCATGCTCCTCGTGCCCGATGAATTCGTTTTTGGTCAGGGATTGGTCCATTTGGTCGGGCTTATTTTAAACTATGAAGGTAGGCGACGAGGGCGTGCCCCTCTTCGGGCGTGATCTCAATGTCGCCGTCGGTTGGGTTGCGGTCGCCGGTGGCGGGGTCACGCATGGTGTAGCCCGGCATGGTAATCATGCCAGGAGGAGTGACGATGCGGGTGTGCGCCATGAAATTGCCGGGTTTCACGCGGTCGGGTTCGGTGATCCAGCGGTAGAGGTTTTCAGGGGTGTTCTCGAGGAGACCGGCGGCAATCGTGCTGCGCGATCCGATGCGGGTGAGGTCGGGGCCGATATTGCCGATACCGTCATGGCCGCGGACGGTGTGACATCCTGCACAACGATTTTCGATAAACGCTTGGCGACCGGCGGCGATCAGGGCGGGATCTTCGTCGGCGTGGGGAGCCTGCAAGGCGTTCCAGCTGCCGAGCGGATCCGCGTCGAATTCGGGGGTCCAACCGGGTTGGTTGACCTCGAACGTGCCGTAGTCGGTGAACGTGGTGGTGATTTGAGCGCCTTCGGATGCGGTGACGGTGCGGGCCGGAGTTTTTTGATTCTCCAGCCAAGCGTTGAATTCATCTTCGGCCAGCGCGATGACGCGGAAGCGCATGACGGCATGGGATTCGCCACAATACTCGGCACATTGCCCCCAGAAGTAACCGGGTTCATCGGCCATCATCCAGAGGTGATTGCCACGGTTGGGTATCATATCGACCTTGCCCGCCAGTTTAGGCACCCAGAAAGAGTGAATCACATCAACAGTGCGCAGGTTGACCTTCACGGGGCGCCCGGCGGGAATGACGAGTTCATTGGCGGTAACCAAAGGAGCCTCCCCGCCGAAGGGTTGGGACACCATTTCGGAGTCGTATTGGAATTTGAACCACCATTGATGGCCAATCGCGGTAATCTCGTAAGTGTCTTCCTTGAGCTCTTCGGGCACCTCATAGGTATACCAGATCGCCTTAAGGGTCGGCACGGCGATGATGACCAGTGCTAAAATCGATACGACGATCAAACTCAACTCAATCAACGGATTGCCGTGCCCCTGGAGCGGTGGCTCCGCGTGTTCGTCAGCCTCATTGCGGGCTTTGAATTTCAGCGTGGCATAAGCGAGGACCGCGCCGACAATCGCAAAAATCGCGACGGTGACCCAAAGCGTGACGTAAAACACGTCCAATTGGGATTCGGCCACCGGACCCTTGGTATCGAAGGTGGATTGCGGGCCGCTAAGCCAGCCGCCACCTACCACGGGAATGAGGGCGACAAGCAACATATGCCAGAGTCGGCGCTTGGGCTGGTCGGAAGAAACAGAGGAACTCATGAGATCAAATGACACGTGCCCTCTTAATAGACACGAGAAGTCAAATAGCGTCCTCACTGTAGGAGGCATTTCAAGCCCTTATCGTCTATGAAGTGAGACTTGTTGATTGGGCTAATCGTCCAGTGAAGCTGAAGACATAGGTCTACAATTCTAACGAAAACGCTGGCGATGTTCCCTTCCGTGCGTTCCGTTGCAGGACTATGAGTTGTTTTAAGTCCTCTCTTATCGCCTTAATGGGCGTGTTCATGATCGGTTCGGTCGCCCAAGCGGGCCAGTCCGTTACAGTTGAAGCCAACGATCAGATGAAGTTCACGGTCAACAAGATCGAAGCCGTTGCCGGTTCTGAACTCACCATCGTTTTGAAGAATGTCGGGTCCCTGCCCAAGGCTGCCATGGGTCACAATCTGGTCGTCCTGAAGAAGGATACCAATGCCATGGCTTTTGCCGGGGCCGCCGCCGCTGCCGCCGCCACCGAGTATATTCCGGCGCAAATGAAGGACCAAGTTCTCGCCGCGACCAAGCTTCTCGGACCAAACGAAGAAGAAACCATCACCTTCACGGTTCCTGACGCCCCCGGCGAATATGTCTATCTCTGCTCCTTTCCCGCCCACTTCATGGTCGGAATGAAGGGCGTGATCGTCGTCACCGCTAAGTAATTCGATTTTAGAATTACGAATAACGATTTGGGATTTTTAGATCCCGCAAGCCGACTACCGAAAGTGGGGTCGGCTTTTTTGTGCGCGGCACTCACGGTGCGCTCGAGGGTTTGTCACTGAGTATATGACAAACACACTTGGTGATCGCGCTGGGGAAGAGATTGAAGTGGGGACTCTGTTCCGGCGTCATGCCGTACTTGGCCACCAACGGTAGAGGAACAGGTAGACGAGCACCCCGGTTACGCTCACGTAATACCAAATCGGAAAGGTCCAACGGGCCCACTTCCGGTGACGTTCGAAGTCACCTTTGATCGCGAGCCAAAAGGTGCGCGGCACCAGATAGGCGATGGAGATCGCCAGCAGGATGTGCGAGATGAGCATCACGTAGTAGACGGTGCGGATCGCGCCCTCTCCTCCGAACGGCGTGTGGACCCCGCGCACCATCACTTTGTGGGCCACGTAACCGATGAGGAAGACCGCCGACACGAATCCGGCCGAAAGCATAAATTTACGATGCGTTTCCTTGTCGCCGCGCTTGATAAAATAAAACCCAAACGTCATCAGGACGGTCGATAGTCCGTTGAGGCAGGCGTTGATTCCGGGGATGTCACTTACATTCATTTCAAAAACAGTCGATCAATGACGAGAAGTCCGAGTTGCAGCGGTAGCCAGCCGATGGAGGCAAAGAACAGCTTTTTGGCGCAGCGGTCGCGCGTCGTCGGATTTAAAAACTGAACGGCACGGCCCAGGAACCAAACGCCGAGCAACATGGTTCCGCCGAAGTAGATCCAAGTGGCCTCGCCGATGAGGGTGGGTAGGGCGGTCACGACGACCAGGGCCACGGTGTTGACCAGCGACCAGCGGGCGACGGTGCCCCCGCTCGCGTCGCGCACGGGTAGCATCGGGAAGTCCACCGCGCTGTAGTCTTCGCGATAAATCCAGGCGATCGCCATGAAATGGGGGATCTGCCAAAAGAGGAGGACTCCGAACAGAATCCACCCGAGCGGTTCCATGCCGCCGTGGGCGGCGGAGTAACCGATCAGGGGCGGAAATGCTCCCGCAATGGCGCCGATCTCCGTGCTCCAACGCGAGGTGCGTTTTGCCGGAGTATACCAAGCTAGGTAGGAAATAATCGTCGCGAGGGCGAAGGTCGCCGCCAGTACACTGGCGAGAGCGAACAGCAACGCGAGTCCGCCGAGGCAAAGCCCCCAACCCAAAACGAACGCGGCACCATCCGGAACCTTGCCCGAGGGGATGGGGCGGTCGGCGGTCCGCTCCATTTTGGCGTCGGTGTCGCGCTCCATCCATTGGTTGAGGGCCGCGACGCCGCCCGCGCAGGCCGAAGTGCCGATCACGGTGGCGATAAAGTGCATCCAATCCCAGGTCACGTCCACGACCAGATAACCCACGATTGCCGTGATGACAGAGAGCATGCTCAGGCGGGGTTTGGTGAGCTTCATATAATCACCAAATCCGCCGGTCGCGGGAGGAGCTTCTTGTCGTTCCTCCATGGTCATCCGGATTTGGGGATCGGTCCGCGACAATGGGTCCAAAGGGTGATGCCAAAGGTCGTCGCCAGCAGGCAGGCGCCAAGCAAAACGTGCCCGGTGGTGACGTAAGGGTTGCGCAGGGTCCAAATCGCCGATGCGCCCAACGCGATCTGCCCCACCAACATCGCGACGGTCCACGCGGCCGCTGATCGCAGACCTTGTCCGGCGTGTTCCGTTTTCCAGAGACGGACGGCGAACCAGATCAAGACCCCGGAAAGCACCAGGGCCATCAGGCGATGAGCGAAATGAATACTGACGCGAAAATTCCAATATTGCGGCAACAGATCGCCGTCGGGAGTGCTCATCGGGAATGACGGAATGGCGAGTCCCGCGTAGGAGTGGCGCATAATGGCGGCGATGGCCAGTTGCAGCAGCAGCAGTCCGCAGCACCAACGACCGAGCCGTTTTAACTGTGGATCAAATGATCCGTCGGCCGCTTCGAACCACGGTTTACTCAAAGCCAAAGCGATGGCGAGAAGCACGCACAAATATATCTGAGCTAGGCCGGCGTGGAGCATGGCGAACAAGCGGCCCACGCTCGTGTTCACCATCTCGACGTGCAGGTGGTCCATCAACACGCGTAAGCCGCCGACCCCGGCTTGCACGAACACGAGAATTACCGCGGAGAGCGCCACCTGTCGCACCCAGGCCCGGGCTTCAAACTTCCAAACGGCGAACCATATACCGATCGTGATGACACTCATCAGCCCCGCGCTCAACCGGTGCGAGTGTTCGGCAAACATCATCGCGTCGCTCAGCCACCCTTCCGGGTTCAGCGATCCGTTGGAAAGGGGCCAATCGAGGAAAATCATGCCCGCCCCGATGCTGGTGGTGAATGCCCCCAACATCACCAAAATGAAGACCCAAACGCCCCCAATCGCAGTCCCCCAGGCGAGGCCGGGTTGGAATGTATCAGTGCGGTGAGTGGTCGAGAGGAGCGACATGCGCAAACGGTGAAGAGTTTTTGAGGCCGCGTAAAAGCCTGCGTTAAGTCAGTAGGTAATCAGCGGAGGGCCATTAGTTGAAGTGGATGCGATTACCCCTGTTTTGTGGACAGCACGAACAGTGATTTACTTGGTGGTTAGTTGATGTTCGAAGTCAACCGGCGAGATCCCTCCGATGGAGGTATGACGGCGACGTAGATTGTAAAA
>CBFHXU010000082.1:4735-13462 GCA_965659875.1 uncultured Opitutaceae bacterium | reverse complement strand
AGCCCAATCCCTACACCGTTTTGGTGACCGACGATTCCCGCGGATTTGGCGGCGAAGTATTGATCGAGGCATACGATGCTGACTCTCTTGACGCGGCCGGCCGATTGACAAATCTTTCTACTCGGACCCTGGTGGGCGGCAGTGCGGGGATTTTAACAGCCGGATTTGTGATTGCTGGCACCGGGGACCTGACGCTGTTAATCCGGGGAGTCGGACCGACTCTGGCGGACTACGGAGTCTCGGGCGTGGTCAGTGATCCCACTTTGGTGGTCATATCGTCAGCGACTGGAGCGCAAGTCGGCTCCAACGACGATTGGGGGTTTGCCTCCAGTGGATCAACGCTTTTACGGACGACTGCCAGCGCTGTCGGTGCATTTGCTTTGCGAGAAGATAGCACCGATGCGGCTCTTTTAATCACCTTGCCGCCTGGTGTCTACACCGTCCAGATGGACGCATATGACAACACGTCTCCCGGCACTGGCTTAGTCGAGATCTACGAGGTTCGGTCGTCCCCCCTTCGCTGAAGGCTTGGCGAGGCAGTCCTCGAAACTCCAGCTGGCCTGCCATCAAACTGGAGCGTGAGGCAGGATATCGCTTAGATAGGCGCCTTTTTGCTGATTTTTTGAGAGGGCAAGTCGATGAATCATCATCCTCCTCAGCCTACGAATGAACGCCCCCCCCCGGGGGTCTGCTCTCCTCAATCTCATTGCCATTATATTGACCGTTAGAGCATCTATTCTGTTCGCTTCTGTTCGTATGGGTTCGGTCTCGCACTTATGTAAGACAATAGTCCTTAGGTAATAATACGGTTTAGCAAACCGTTGCTTTCGACCACTCAGCCATCTCTCCGGAGCAGAAAAGCTAAGCAACGCTCCCCGAATCAAAGTGCAAGGAGGAATTCTCGCTCAAATGCAATTGCCGACCTTTTAATCGTCGTCTTCGTCCTCGGACGGGCGTTCCAACTCTTCCCGGCACTCGGACATCACCCGGAGCCATACCTCGCGTAGATCGAAGAGTCGAGGACGGGCGAAGTCCCGGAATCGTTCAATTGCCTTGGTGGGATTTTCTTCCTCGCCGAGGAGGGAAAAACATTGGTTCAGCTCCCGCAGGGCTCGCTTCAACAGGCTGATGGCCATCGCGTAGTCACCAAAATCGAGCGCCGAAATCGCAAACATGGCCTGCTGTTCCGCCCGGTGCATGGCAGCGTGAAGCTGCAGAGCCAAAGGTTGGGGGACCCGGTCGATTCGTTCGGCGGTACGCTCCCAAGCCCGCGTGAGCGTCATGAAAATACCCTTGGTGGCGATGAAAACAGGGTTCTTGTGCAGGGTGTAAGGGTCGGTTTCGCGATCGTTGCCGCCGCTGTCACCCTTCGGTTCGGCGATTTCGCTCGGAGCCTCAAAATCGCTGTCACTGCTCCAGCTTTCCTCGTCCCAGTGCATGCGGTGGGCGACTTCATCAAGCCGATCAGCCCGTCCTTCGAGCAGTTCGTAAAATCCGATATAGCGCAGAACGGTCTCGTCTTGTTGACGGAGGTAGTGCTCCCAATCGAACTCGTTCCAAGCTAGTTCGCCACGATCATCCCATTCGTTTTCAGAGGGACTGTCAGATTCGAAATTACTCATTCTGTGATGAGGTCGGTGACCTTGAATTCAGACCGTGGTTCCGAGGTGGCGGAATGCAACCCCAAATCGGAGTTCTTTGTGGTCTGATTTTGTGGATTGCTGCGGACGGTCGAGGTTTTCTACCTTGGGCGGTTCATGGCCTCCTCGCACATCATTCACGAAACCGTTCATTTCTCCGGTCGGGTGCAGGGCGTGGGTTTTCGGTATAGCGTGCTGCAGGTTGCGAAAGAGTATGATGTTTGCGGTTTTGTGAAGAATTTGACCGATGGACGGGTGCTCGTGGAGGTTTCGGGTGAAAGCGCGGATATCGCGGAGTTCGTTACGGCGATCGAGGAACGGATGGAGGGATACGTGCGGCAGGTGGAGCGGGCGACTTCGAGTCGTTCGTCCGATTTTGTTGGATTCACCATCCGTTAAACGATGGCGGCGTCGGCCATATCTTTCGCGGACGTCACCAAGGATTTCCCGCTCGCGAAGGGGAAAATGACGATTCGGGCGTTGGATAGGTTTTCACTTTCGGTGTCAGTGGGCGAAGTGGTGGCACTGCTCGGCCCGAATGGTTCGGGTAAAAGCACCGCGATCAAACTGGCCCTCGGGTTAATCTCGCCGACTCAGGGATCGGTGCTTGTGGAGGGGGCCTCGGCGGAGTCGGCCACGGTGCGCCGGCAGGTTGGCTATGTGCCGGATGCCGGGGGGATTCCGTTGCACGTAAGCGGCCGGGAGGCGCTCGCCCAGCAATGTGCGGATGCTCCCTATTTTGTCGCCCGGTTGCGGGCGGAGCTCCTGATCAAGCTGGGGCGAGAGCGAGAAGCGCTGATTTTGTTGGAGTCCGAACTCGAGCGGTTGCCCCGATCCGATCCCCGGGCGCTGGTTGATGTCGTCGAACAACGGATTGCGGACCTGCGGGTCCGACTCGCGGAGACCGGGTGATCCGGAGCGATCATTCTTTGACACATCAGACGAGTCTCCCTCCTATGCCTGCCGAGAATACTTTGTGATAATGAGTGATGTGCTAATTTTACTGCTCGGTTTGGGGCTGCTTTGGATTCCGCTTAGTTGGTTACGGCTAGGTTCGCCGCGCAAAAAACACAAAGAGCTCAAGGCAACGGGAGGTCCGCGGAAGGACCGTATGCCCGGGGATCACAGCATTTGGCTCGAGGAAGAGTTTGTCCGGAGACGAAACTGGATCGATTTTGGCCGAGCGCTGGGGGGCAGTTTTGCCGTCGTCACCGCTCTTCCGGCAGTCGTGGATGCCATCATCGCGGTTCCCACGATTTCCAATGGCAACGTCGTGCTCCTGTCCAAGGCCGTGATTTTAATGGCGGCCGTGATCATTCAAATGGTGCGAATTGAAGAGCGTCTAACGTTGTTTCCGCCGCTCTTTTTTGTAATGGGATTATCGTTTGCGTTGGTGGGCTGGAAAGCGGGCGTGTTCGGTTTTGCGGCAATTTGGGCGCTCAATCTGGTACTGCCTAATCCGGGGGTCTTTTTGGCGAGCTACGGGGCCGGGATGGTTATTTTATCGATTTTCTTCGGGGCCAATCCGAAGTCCGCTCTACTTGCGGCGGGACTCGCATTCATGCCGCCGGTTGTGGCGGTCCTCTTCCGACGTCGTCTCGCGCAATTTCGCAAGCGGACCAAGATTGCCGTGCGATGAATTCGGTCCCGACGGGATCAGTGGCCCACTGGGTCGAAGCGTGCCGACCTCGCACGTTGCCGGCGGCGATTGCGCCGGTGTTGGTGGCATCGGCGTTGGCGGGACATGACGGGAGGTTTGAGCCCACGGCGGCAGGTTTGTGTCTGGCCTTTGCTTTGTTGATCCAGATCGGAACCAATCTGGCGAACGACTACTTTGATTTTAAGAAAGGTGCCGATACAGCGGAACGGGTCGGGCCACGGCGGGCGGTGGCCGCCGGATTGATTGCCCCGGAGGTCATGAGGCGGGCGATGACCGGAGTATTTGTAACCGCGTTCCTGGTGGGATTGGGTCTGTTGCCATTTGGGGGATGGGCGTTGCTGATCATCGGGCTGGCGTCGATTTTCTGTGGAGTGATTTATACGGGCGGCCCCTATCCGTTGGCCTATCATGGCTGGGGGGACGTTTTTGTATTTGTTTTTTTCGGACTCGTGGCGGTGGGCGCGACTTATTTTGTCCAGACGGGGCAGCTCACCTCACACGCGTGGTGGCTGGGCGCTCTGATGGGGGCACTTTCCACCAATATTTTAGTGGTAAATAATTATCGGGATATTGAGACGGACCGGAAGGCCGACAAGCGGACCTTGGCGGTGCGTTTTGGGCCTGGATTTGCCGAATGGCAGTTTTTGATGTCCCATGTCATCGGACTGATCGCATTGGCTGTGCTGTGGCGGGACGGGTTGTGGGGAACGACGGCTTGGGGGATCATCAGCTTGGCCGCCCTGGTGGAAGGCGGACGCCAATACCTTGCGCTTAAACGGGCAAAGGGTGCTGCGGCCTTGATTCGACTTTTGGGGCGAACCGGTCGGCATGTGGCGATCATGGCGGTGTTCGTCGCCGTCGCGTTGGTAACTTAGCCCAAAAAAAGCGCAGTCCGCAGACTGCGCTCGGGTAAAAGGAGGTGAGGTGAGCTCCGCTGTGATCAGACGTGGGCGTTGATCTTCTCGATCAAGGCGTCCTTGGAGGTCATGCCGACGATAGTTTCAACGACCGAACCGCTTTTGAAGAGGAGGAGCGTGGGGATCGCGCGCACCCCGAATTCGGCGGAGATGGCGTCGTTTTCATCCACGTTGACTTTCGCGATGCTGACCTTGCCGTCCATGTCGGTGGCGAGCTCTTCCAGAATAGGAGCGATCGCCTTGCAGGGACCGCACCACGGGGCCCAGAAATCAACGAGCACGGGTTGGTCGGCTTCGACCGTAGTTTTGAAAGAAGTGGAATCGAGGTTGGCGATATTGGCGGACATAAGAAGGGAGGTTCAGAGTTTGGTGAAAAGAAGCCAAGCGAAAGCGAGGGATCCGACGGCGGCAAGTGCAGCGAAGGCAGTTTGCCAAAAAGGGACGAAGCGGGGACCGTGATCATCCGCCCAGGCGGGCATGGGGAACTTAAACCGATCCATCATCTCGGCAGAGGAAATACGTTTATTCCGATGGTCCGGCATGCGGCCTATTCCGGCGTCGATTTATGGAGGATTTCGGTGAGCTCGCGCTTATCGACTGTTTCCAGCTGCTTGTCGCGGCGTTTGAGCTCTTCGAACGTTTTCATGACCGTTTCAGTCATGCGCTCGTGGGTTTCCTGCGATCCTCCCATCAGGGCAAATTTATCACCGGTGGTGATACGCTTGTGACCATCCTCGTTGTCCAGCCCAACGCCAATGAGACCCGCCTGACCTTTGGGGGCGGGTTTAACCGGGGAATTTTCGTCTGAATCACTCACGCGGAAACGGTGGTCGGATCAGCGACGGTTTCAAGGGGCTTTTGCGGAATATCGCGGGCTTCGCAATGGATGTCTTCGAACGCTTCGTCCTGTTGCAGGGATATCCTGCCCATCCGGGTCAGTTCCAGGACCGCAAGAAAGGTGGCCACGAGTAATCGGACCGTGATTTGTCCGGGAAAGAGGGAGGAGAATGTGAACGTGCGTTCGGTTTCCATCCGGCCTATCAGCCACTCCATTTGATCAGCGACGGTGATCTGTTCGTCCCTGATTTCGCCAATGACCATCTTTTCCGACAGACGGCGGAGCACGAGGTTGAACGCGTTCCACAGTTCGACGCGATCGAGGGGATCGAGTGGTCGTTCGCTGGCAGGAACCGTCAGGCGGGAGACGTGGCGGGCGAGCAGGCCCTGCTGGAATTCCGCCAAACGATCGAGTTCTTGGGACGCTTCCTTGAATTTCTTATATTGGAGCAGTTGGTGGACCAACTCCCAGCGCGGATCGATACCGTCTTCTTCGCTGCCGTGCAGGTCGATGGCCGCCTCGCCCCGGGGGAGTAGCATGCGGCTTTTGATCTCCATCAAGGTGGCCGCCATGACAAAAAACTCTCCCGCCACATCGAGGTCGAGCTCCCTCATGTCGTGGAGGATCTGGATGTATTGTTTGGTGACCGATTCAATCGGGATATCGTAGATATCGAGCTCGTTTTTCCGGATGAGGAAAAGCAGGAGGTCGAGCGGGCCCTCAAAAACGGGCAATTTAATACGAAGATCGGAGTCGGGTATCACGGAGAGCGCGAGGCTTGAGAGAGAAGGGCGGGTCGCAACAAAAAACCGGTGAACCGGATCAGACGCGGCGCATCGCAGCCATAAAATAGGCGTCGGAATCCAGCTCGGCCGGCAGCAATGTCATCCTGCCTTCGGTCAGCTGGTCGCGCGTGGCGGGGTGTTGCAGCGAAACCGGCTGAAAGGCGGGGTGGTCGCGCCGGAATGTATCAACGACGGCTTCGTTTTCGTCGCGGCAAAGCGAACACGTGGCGTAGACCAACAGCCCACCGACTGCGACCTGCTGAGAGAAATGGGCGAGTAAAAGGAGCTGTTTTTCTTGTGCGCGCTGGATACGGGCCTCGGTGGTGGTCCATTTGAGATGAGGCGACCGCCGCCAAGTGCCGCTACCGGTGCAGGGGGCATCGACGAGCACGCCGTCGAATTTGCCCGCGACCGATCGGGAAACGATGATATTGCTGAGCCCGGCCCGTTTTTGCCGGGTTTGCAGTTCTCGCAGCGGCTTCGGACGAATGTCGTGGGCCGTCACCGTGCCGCCGGCTCCTTGCAGGATCTTGGCGAGTTGCAGCGTTTTGCCTCCCGCGCCGGCGCAGGCATCGAGCCAGTTGCCCGTCAACAGGCCCGGCAAACTGCGAAACAAAGCTTGGGAACCGATATCCTGCACCTCGATCAATCCCTGCTGAAAGGCGTTGGTCTGGGTGACGCGGGATTCCGTGGGGAGTTTCCAAGCACCCGGAACCACTGCGGAAGCATCGAAAGGGATCTTAAGCTCCGTCAGCTCCCGGGCCACTGCCGGGTCGTCGTCGGTTTGGATGCGAATCCACAAGGGCGCGCGGTCGAGCAGGGCGTCACGCTGGTCCGAAGCGAGGGCATCGGGGCATTGATCAGCCAACCAATCAGGCAAGAGTTCGGCGGGTGGACCGGTGGGGTCGGTGTCTGGCGCCGCAAAATGATCGATGAAATCAGCCGTATCCTTGGTGGACTGCGCGTGGGTAGCCACCCGTTGGATGAGGGTTTCCGGGGCCGCGTCTTCGATCCACGGCAGGATACGCCAAGCTGTATAGGCGAGTTCGCGGTAAAGCCGGCGATCACGACTGCCTGCCCGATGCCGCGTGAGCCACTCGGTCAGTCGGTTGGGCAGTCCCGGGTCTTTGCGCCAATGGGGCCGGAGCTCTTCGATGAGTTCGAGAAACAGACGACCTTGGTTTTCGATGCGGCTCACGACAGAATCAGAAACTTAAGACGTCCAATCGCACGGAGAAACCGAAGTCGCTTTCGCGCCGATTGCCTTCGTAGAAGGAAAGTTCGTAGCCCACTTGCCAGCGGTTCGCGATGGTTTGACGGACGCCGTAGGACTGCTCGACGAAACGACTGCGGCGGGAGTCGAAGTGATGGCGGGTGTAACCCTCCCAGACTTCGTTGAATCGATAGGCCATCGCCGCGATGAATTCCTGGATGTCTTTTTCCAGATAGTGGGTGGCAAACTGCACCTGCCAGTTATCCGCGCTGTGGAGCGTGATCGCGGTGTTGAGTTCGCGCATGGTCCAGTCTCCGGGGGTGGCCCGATGATACAAATCCACATCGAGAAAGGATGCCGGACTCAGGCGGAGTTCTGAATGCAGGGCGGAGAGTTTACGGGCCCCGGCGGGGCGATCCAAACGGGCGTCGAGGGCGAGGTTGAACTGGGCGAGGTCGCGTGATCCGTAGGTTCCGTCGCGGGTCTGGAGTCGTTGATCGAGGGCGAAGCGCACGGTGTGGGTGCGGGTGAGATCGTCGATCTGTCGGCGGGAGCCGAGTCCCAGAGGCTCGAGGTAGGTGGCGAAAACGCGGCGGTCGATCTGGGGAATGTCGGCCTGGCCCTTGTCGGCATCCGGGATGTAGCGGTAGGCGATCTTGGGCGTGACGAGGTGGCGCAGGCCGTCGATATTCCAGAGCTCGTTTTGGTAATCGAACTTACCCGAGAAACGCATTTGGGCGTCGAGGCCCACTTCTCCCAAGGCACGGGTGTAGTCGCTGTTGGCACCATTGGTCTCGGTATAGTGAGTCAATCGCGCGCCGAGAACAGGCGTGATCGATATTCCGGACTGAGGAGACCAGGGACGCGAAAGCCCATAGAAAGAGTCGAATCGTTCGGAAGTGACGGTGCGGATCGCTCCTGGAGATTTCCGACGCAGCACGGCGATCGAGCTTTGCGCTTCTTGCACGAGGCCGAGAGCCAGCGGCGTGGGCAGATATTGCCAAGACAGCTCGGGCAGGCGTTGACGGATTTCGTGGAAATCGTTGGGCTGGGCGCGGGCAAAAATTCCGCTGACGGAATTGGCGGTCGTGTAGTTAAGTTCGATGAAACTGTCGGGGACCTGCACGGGAAAGAACTCGCGGGAGCGAAAATCGCGCAGCACCTCGGAGTCGCTCCAATAGTTGAATTCGCCGTTAAGGGTGAGTTGGTCGCTGAGCTGTTGCCGGTGGATCCAACTCACTACGGCGCGATCGTTGCCGATGCGTTGGCCGAGGACATCCACTCCGAGATCGCCGCGATCACCACTGTCACGAATGTAGCCGCTGGTAAACCGTCCGTAGGCGCTGGAACCGTCCGGGTTTTGCCATTCGTAGCCAAAAGCCGGTCCCGCCATGACGCCGCGGTTGGTGAAGATGCCGATATCCGCGCCGGCCCGCCAGTGTTCGGAAATCGGCACCGTGGCCCCGACTCGAGCGAATAGGCCCAGCCGACTCGAGGCGCCGCCGTCCACGGTGATTTCGAAAAGGTCAGGCCCGGTTAGCGGGAGGGAAATCGAAGGCACCGGTAAAAACTGAAAAGCGCCCAGACCAATGCGTGCTCCGGATGCTTTGATGCTCTCGGTCGCGGGCGAGTAAGTGAGGGTTTGGGCCTTAAGGGTGGGGGTCCAAAATCCGG
>CBFHXU010000082.1:0-4725 GCA_965659875.1 uncultured Opitutaceae bacterium | reverse complement strand
TCGCCGAACGAGAGCATCGCATCGTTAAAGACCAGCGTTTCCTCATTACCGGTGTGTTGCGTGGCGGAAAAATAGTAGGGATCTCGTCCCAAGCGTACCTGATCCACCTCATAGGTCTCGGTCGCGATATTGTAGGTGAGTTTTTGGGCCAGGAGCCTCAGCCCGTCGCGCTGGAGCAAAGCATCGCCCGTGGCGATCGCGGTGTTGGTGCCTTGGTGCCAACGGATTTCGTCCGCCTCAAAAATTGAATTGGCATAGGTGGCCCGGGCATTGCCGGTGTAGATGGCCTCCTTGGTTTCGAGATCAATATTGAGCTCATCTCCTACGATGCTTGGAACGGTGGGTGCATGCGGAGATTGCGCCGCCGCGAAGCCAGCCATGCCCAAGGCAAGGGCGGCGAAAATCGGACGATGGGAGGGAAACCAAGGTATCATCTACTAGGCGGAGCAAATGTGGCCCAATCGGTGGAAGCAAGCCGGGTTACGAATCGAGGTGAATTTAGCCTCGGCGAAGCGCGGTGATCTGGCACTTTCATGGCTCGACGGCTCCCGCTGCGCTGACCAACCTTTCCGTATCACCGTGATCATTACCAAAAAACAAATCACCGCTCTGACCGAGGCTCGCGAGGCTGAACCGCACTCCGTGCTCGGAATGCATGTCGTCAAGCAGAGCGGAAAAACCGGAGTCGTGGTGCGGGTATTTGTAAGTGGGGCGGTATCGGCAGAGACAGTTGAGCTCAAGACCGGCAAGGGGATTGCGATGGAGCGGGTGGGTGAGAACGGGCTGTTCGAAGTATTTATTCCCCGTCGTCGCAAAGTGTTCCCGTATCAAGTGCGGGTGGCCTACGCCTCCGGTGAATCGCGGCAGTTTCATGACCCGTATCGTTTCCTGCCCACGGTGGGCGATTCAGATCTCTACCTCTTCAACGAAGGCAATGAGCATCGTGTTTACACCAAGTTGGGAGCACACGTGCGCGAAGTGGACGGTGTTCCGGGCGTTTCATTTGCCGTTTGGGCACCGAACGCCAAACGGGTTTCGGTCGTTGGTAATTTTAACTCGTGGGACGGCCGCTATTTTCCAATGCGGGCCTTGGGCGCATCGGGAGTTTGGGAATTGTTCATTCCCGGATTACGTGAGGGCGAACTCTACAAATTTGAGCTGCTCGATCAGGGGGATAACATCCACCTGAAGACTGATCCCTACGGCACCTATTTTGAGGCGCCTCCCGGCAATGCGTCCATCGTGCACAATACCCGGCATCACGAATGGCAGGATGATGCGTGGATGAAAAAACGCACGGAGAGTGCGGGCGACATTGATCGCCCCATTTCGATCTACGAAGTGCACCTCGGATCGTGGAAACGCAAAGTCGAGGATGCGGCCCGGCCGCTCAACTACCGTGAACTCGCGGTGATGTTGGCCGACTACGCGATTGAAATGGGCTTCACGCATATCGAAGTCATGCCGTTAGCGGAGCATCCTTTCGATGGATCGTGGGGTTACCAGGTGACCGGATTTTTTGCGCCGACCCATCGTTTTGGAAATCCCGACGACTTTGCGTTCTTTGTGGACCACCTGCACCAGCGGGGAATCGGTATCATTCTCGATTGGGTGCCGGCTCACTTCCCCCGCGACAGTTTCGCGCTGGCTGAATTTGATGGATCACACCTCTACGAACATGCGGATCCGCGCCAGGGCGCGCACATGGATTGGGGCACATTGATCTTCAACTACGGTCGCAATGAAGTGAGAGGGTTCCTCGTCGCGAACGCCTTGGCGTGGCTCGATCGTTACCACATCGATGGTTTGCGGGTCGATGCGGTCGCCTCGATGCTTTACCTCGACTACTCCCGCGAAGACGGCGAGTGGGTGCCCAATAAATACGGCGGGCGGGAGAATCTCGAAGCGATTGAGTTCCTAAAGGAGACAAACCGATTGGTCCATGATTATTATCCGGGCGTCCTGATGATTGCCGAGGAGTCCACCGCTTTTGCCGGAATCAGTAAGCCCGTTGAAGAGGGTGGAGTTGGATTCGACTTCAAGTGGAACATGGGTTGGATGCACGACACGCTGCAGTATTTTGAGCGCGAACCGATTCACCGGAAGTGGCATCAAAATGATCTGACCTTTGCGGCCCTGTATCAGTGGTCGGAAAACTTTGTCACCGTGTTTTCGCATGACGAAGTGGTGCACGGGAAGAACTCCATGCTCTACAAAATGGGAGCGTGGCACATTCCTGAAAAGTCGGCGAATCTACGAGCCCTCTACGCTCATATGTGGGGCTGGCCCGGGAAAAAATGCCTCTTCATGGGCTGCGAATTCGGGCAGTCGCACGAATGGAAGTACGCCGGCAGTCTCGATTGGCATCTGTGCGAATACATTGACCATGAAGGCATCCGCTTGCTGGTGCGGGATCTGAATCATCTCTACGCCCGGGAACCGGCCTTGAGTCGCACGGACCTGACGCCCGAAGGATTCCGGTGGGTCGCGGCTCACGATACGGATTCCAGTGTGATCTCTTTTATCCGTCAGGACGCAGATGAGAAAACGCTCTTCCTGGTGGTGGGACACTTCACGCCGAGCACCCGGGAGAACTATCTCATTGGTGTGCCCCGAAGTGGACGTTGGGAAGAAGTCATCAACACCAACAGTGAATTCTACGGCGGTGCCGGTATCGGCAACGGCGGCGAAGTTCATGCGGTGGACGTCGAAACCGATGGCATGGGACAAAGCCTGCGCCTGACGCTGCCGCCACTGACGACGATGATCTTCAAGTGGACTGTCGACTAGGCGGTGTCCGCGCCTGTCGGGCTTTACCGCCGACTTTCTCGGGGGCCGTTATCGGGCAAAAATTGATTACCATTGTTCCGCCGCCTCGGTGAATGCCGCGCGGTCTTCGGCTTTGAAGAAGGCGGTGCCGGCTACGAAGGTGTCGGCTCCGGCGGCGCGGCAGAGAGGACCGGTAGTGAGGTCCACGCCGCCGTCTACTTCCAAGCGGAATTCGAGTTCGCGTTCTCTGCGCCAGGTGTCGATTTCCTGGAGCTTGGGCATCATGTCTTCGCGGAAACTTTGGCCACCGAATCCGGGTTGCACGGTCATCACGAGCACAAGATCGATTTGATCAAGGAGAGGCTCAATGGCGGAAGCGGGCGTGCCGGGGTTGAGAACGATACCATTTTGGCAACCGAGTTTCCGAATGTCGGCGAGCGTGGTCGCGTGATCATACTCAGGCTCGATGTGGATACTGATCAGGTTGGAGCCTGCCTGGGCGAAGGCTTCGATATATTTGTGCGGCTCAGCCAGCATCAGGTGCGTATCGAAAAACGTGTTGGCCAACTCGGGCCGACGACGCAGCGCGGCCACGACTTCGGGTCCGAAGGTGAGGTTGGGCACAAAGTGCCCGTCCATGATATCGAGGTGCAGCCACTTTAGATTATTTTGCGGCACCGCGGCGGCACTGGCGCCGAGCTCGGCGTGGTCGCCGGCGAGGAGGGAAGGGGCGAGAATCGGATCGAACTTCACGGGAGGAAGTCCAAGCGTTCTGCTACCAGACGTCGAGCACGCTATGGGTTACGCGGTCGGCCAAGGCGGCGGCGAGTTGCGGCATGACCTGGTCCTCGGCGGGGTTCTGGCCACCATCCACAAAGATTTGCCGGGTCACTTCGATTTCCCGGTCGGCAAAAAGGATTTTGCCCGTGCGCTGATGGGTGAGCGTGGCCAACACGGTGAGGGTGAGGTCGAATTTTCGGGCGAGCGCGGTATCGGTGGGTTGAACTGAGGTGAACGTGCGGTCGCGGTCGGTCAGTTCAATTTCCAATATGGCGTCGGCCTGCGCCGGATTGGAGGCCAATTGGACCCGACCGTCTTGGGCGAAGCCGTGGCGTATCTCGCGCGATAACAGGGCGGACGATTGCGGGCTGGCCGCGGTGTTTTTGATCGGTGCGACGTAGATCGATTGAAATGCCAGTGATCCTTCCGCCGCGGTGCCCAGCTGGTAGTTGGCGCAACCTGTTAAGATAAAAACCAAGGTGGCGAAACCGGCCGGAACCGCGAAGCGTATGAGTTTACCGGTCACAGAGCGTCTCGAAATTTGCGGTCAGCGCCGGAGGCGCGAGGGAGACTAGAAAACGCCGAAAAGCTTTTTCCGCTTCGGCTTGGGCGCGGGAGCATCTTCGTCGCGAGTGAGTTTGCCGTCTTCGTCAAACGTGAGTCCAAGTTCGTCCATGCGCGCGGCGATGATATCGAGTTTCTCGCGGGCGCGTCCGGCAACCGCTGAATCGGGGTAACTCGTGATCGCCTCATTGAAGAAAACACGAGCACCCTGGTAGTCGATTTGCTTGGTGGTGGGGGACTTATATTTAAGTTTGTATTCGCCTAGGATCATTTTGCTTTCCGCAAAGATGGTGCGCATCTGGTCCAAGCCGTGTTGGGCTTCCGCCAGTCCGGGGTCATCGGGGAAGAGGATCATGAAATCCTCGAAATAGGTGATGGCTTCGCGGGTGGACTCCTGGTCGTAGTAGGGGCCTTCCACGAGTGAGGCGTGGGTTTGGGCAAGTGCGAGGTAAGCGTCGGGAGCCAGCAGACTTTGGGAGTAGTTGTTGATCAGACGGTCTAGGGCATCAATGGCGTAGGGTGTGTTGTTCAGCCGCTGGTGGGATCGGGCTACGTTCATCAAGGCCAAGGGCGCGTAATCACTGTAGGGGGCGTTCGCCGTTACCCATTCGA
>CBFHXU010000081.1:0-13546 GCA_965659875.1 uncultured Opitutaceae bacterium | reverse complement strand
CCTGCTAAAGGTTGCGAGATCGAAACGATTTGGGACGATTTCATGGGTTGCATCTCACCGTTGGGACCCATGGCATGAGCGCCATGTCCGCTGAATCGGTTTCCGATAAAATTCGTTGCGGTGTGGCCGGGGTGGGATCCCTCGGTCAACACCATGCCCGCATCTACGCCGACCTTCCCGAGGTCACGTTCCAGGGGATCTTCGAGACCGATGATGCCCGGGCCGCCGAGATTTGCGAACGTCATGGTTGCGAGCGATATGACTCACTGGAAGCGTTGGGCCAAGCCTGCGATGCCGTTTCCGTGGTCGTGCCAACGGATCTGCACGAGCAGCTGGCACTCACGCTGTTGGCCCAAAAATGTCACCTGCTGATCGAGAAGCCCATCTGTGCTTCGCTCGCCGAGGCCGAACGCGTGCTGGTGGCGGCGAAGGAGCATGACCGCATCGTGCAGGTGGGGCACATCGAGCATTTTAACCCGGTGATGGGCTTTTTGGAAAAGGAAGTGAACGCACCGAAATTCATCACCGCCGAGCGTCTCGCGCCTTTCACCCCGCGAGGCACGGAAGTGGGGGTGGTGCTCGATTTGATGATTCACGATATCGGAATCGTCTTACAGTTGGTGAATTCACCCGTAGCGAAGGTGGAGAGTGTAGGCGTGAGTTTGGTCTCGAAGACCGAGGATATCGCCAACGTGCGGATTGAGTTTGCGAATGGCTGCGTGGCAAACCTGAGCACGAGTCGGATGAGTCTGAAGAAAGTGCGGGAGATTCGGGTGTTTCAGGAAACCGGTTATTTTTCGTTCGATTTGATGCGCCAAAGCGGGCACCTCGTGCGTAAAACGGGTCTGTTGGATTATGCCGGCAAACTCACCACCGGAGCAGTCGATCCGACGGATTTGACGGCATTGCCCCTAGAGCCTGTGCCGATCGAAAAAGGCGAGCCCTTGGCCCTCGAATTGGCGCACTTCGTCGACAGCGTCGCCCATGCTCAACAGCCGAAAGTCGGTGGTGCGCTTGGTCGTCGCGCGCTCGAGGTTGCGATTGCGATCACCGACCAAATTCGGTCTGCAAAAACTGAAAACTGAAACCTGAAAAACTGGCAGATTAACCATGAGTAATGCGTTGCCATTTCGATTGCCGGCTCCGGCGGACGGACGGGTTGATCTTTTGGTGATCGCGGCGGAGCATTCTGGGGATCAGCACGCGGGTGGCATGGTGGCAGGGCTTTTGGCCAGCGAGCCCGAGCGGCGCGTAGCCGCGTTGGGCGGCCCGGCATTGGCGAAGGCGGGAGCGCAATTGCTGGAGGATCTCACGGCGCAATCGACGATGGGATTTGCGGTATTTGGGCGGTTGTCATTTTACCGTGCCTTGATGGCCGAGGTCGTGCGGTGGGTGGGAGATCACGAACCGAAAGCGGTGTGCTTTGTGGATTCGTCCGGACTCAATTTACGGATCGCCAAAAAATTGTTCGCGGCGGGTATCGCGGCCAAAGCCGGCGGGGCGACGAAATTGGTGTATTACATCTCTCCCCAGATTTGGGCATCCCGCGCGCAACGCCGTTTTGCCATGGCGGCGCACCTCGATGGTTTGGCCTCGATCTTTCCGTTTGAGAAAGACCTGTATGCCGATACGGACTTGCCGGTCAGTTTTGTGGGACATCCCTTCGCGGCATCTGATTATCAGGCGCCGGTGCGGTATGATCCGGAGGGACCGATTCTATTGCTGCCGGGGAGTCGTCAGGGATTGGTCAAACGTCTCATGCCGGTGATGGCGGAGGCATTTGTGCGCAGTGGCAAGGGCCGAGAAGCGGTGGTGCTTTATCCGAGCGAGGCCATGCGATCCCAGTTGGAGGCGATGAATCTTCCCGCAGAAATTCGATTGCAGGCCACCGGGAGCGCGGATGAGCCCGTGGGTGCTTCGGCGGTGCTTACCACCAGCGGCACGATGTCGATGCATTGTGCGTTGGCGGGTATTCCGGGGGCGGTGACTTACAAGACTGACCCACTTACTTATTGGCTGGGGCGGATGATCGTGACGGTCGAATATATCGGGATCGCGAATCTGCTGCTCAAGCGCGCCATGTATCGGGAGCTGATTCAAGGCGAGGCGTCGGCGGATAATTTGGCCGCAGAGCTCCAGGGGGCGCTCACTGACAAAGATCGGGTCGCTAAAATCCAGTCTGATGCGGAAGAGCTCCGGAGCCTGCTTTCGTCGTCGGCCGACCTTACGACCGCGACTTGGATGGCGAATCAGCTAAGGGCTTAGCCCTCGAGATGGGTCGGAATTCCTATTTCAGGGATTTGATATAGAGCACCAGTGCAGCGACGTCATTGGGATTCAAAACGCCGTTGAACGAGGGCATGGCGACGTCCTGTTTTTCATAGCCGAAGACAACATCCACGGAAGGGTTGATGATGGCATCGCTCAGGTAGTTGTCGCTGCCTCGACGAGTCCGATCTCCCGCCAAGGGGCGACGCGTTCCGGCGATCGCGTGGAGTGAGGGGCCGGGTTTTCCCTCGGGGGAGGCGGTGATCGAATGACAACCCATACAGCCGTAGGTCGTGAAGAGTTCCTCGCCGCGTTCGATGGAAACGGGAGGAGGTCCCAGGGGTTGGGAGCGTTCGGCGGGTGGGGAGGCGAAGAGGTCGTCGAAGTCCCGGATGAACAATGCCTTCCGATGTTCGGTTAAAATTGGGGGGAGCGAATGAAGGGTAAAAAATACTTCCTGCCAGCTGCCGTTGTTCCGGCGGTATCTGATTTCGAGCTGTTGGGTCAGCTCCATCTCCGGAATCGCCAAAAATACGGCCGTGCGGTCTGCGGTGAAATGCACCGAATGGATGGGCCATTGATCCACGCCGGGTTCACCGTCGGCCCGATATTGGCCGGAGCCGTAATTTTCGGTGCGGCGGTAGCTCCAACTGGTCGCGGTATACGAGGAGGGGTCGAGAGCATGCTCGGCAGATAAAGCGGTGGGAAACTGCAGCCAAATTCCTTCATGATGGGCGGTGGCGACAGTTGGCAGATCGTCGGTGGGTTCGACGACGCGAAGGCGGGTGACGCCTTCGATCCGGGCGGCATTTGATCCCCAGATCTGCATGCCCACAAAATAAGACTGCCCATCGGCGGGATTGAGTTCTCCCTTGAGAATCGGGACTTCCAAGTTGATCGGCAGCGGGATGGCGGCAGCTTGCACCAACGGGTCGACAGAGGATCCCAGAATTTGGACCAGACTGGGCTTGTAGTAATCGACCATCAGCACGCTTCCGGAAAGATTGCCGGAACGTTCATCGTCGATCGCCAACACATCTACGCCGCATTGGGCGAAGCGATGAGGGATCCAGATCGGGGCGGGTGCCGGCTCGCGGGATTGATCGGTGCCGGGTTCGAAACCGTAAAATTTTCCTGCCTCGATGTGATGCATGGGGGTCGCCGGTACCCATTGACCTTGTTGATCGGAAGCGACCAAGCGATCGGTGTCGCCCAAACGGCTGACGAATCCGTTGCGCAGTCCTTCGGCGAAAATGCGTTCGAATTCGCCGCTGGGAGAGAGCTCGATCACCCGGCCGGCGTGAGGCGTGCGGTGAGAATCCTGCTGGCCACCCACGGATACGAGAAAGCCGCCATCACGCATGCCCACCAAACTGTGCGGGAACGAGCGGGTTTCCGGACTCTGCACCCAGGCGTTGGAAACCATTTCGTAAAAATCGGTATCTCCGTCGGCATCTTGGTCGACGAGCCGGGTGAGGCCGAGGCGGCTGAGCACGAAAACCTCATCGCCGCGAACGAGGAGAGACTGGGGATCAAAGAAACCACTCGCGATGCGCTGGATGGAGACGGATTCGGGTCCTACTGAATCCATTCCTTGAATCCGAAAAATATCGCCGTCGAAGGTCGCGAGGTAAGCGGTTCCGTCGGGCGTGAATCCAATATCGGTCGGACGGATGCGTCGTTGCCACGGATTGGGATAAGGAATCAGTAACTCATCGGCAGCGTAGGCGCCCTGGGTGGCTCCCGCCACCATTTCGGTGAACGCCATGTCCTGAGCCCGGTTGACGGCGCCTGTTGCTCGGCGTGGGGCGGGGGTAAGGTCGGTCGGTAAACGCCGGCCCGTCGTATCGAGGAAGATGGAAACGGATTGCGCGCCCGTTTGCGGTCGAACGGTCGCAACCACGTAGCGCGAATTTACGAGGCGTAAGTTCGCGCCGGTTGCCCGCAGGGAGGAAGGGACCCGGGTGGCGGTGTGATCAAGTTCCGCGACGATACAATCCATCGCGGTATCGAGCCCGATGATGACCAGGGAGCGTTCGAGGATCCGCTGATCGCCATGGTGCTGAATTTGAAACTGCTCTTCGATCGAAGCGTTGCCGACCGAGTAGTGCAGCGTCGCGTAGTTCCCGTGATCCCGCGTGCCATGCCAACGTCCCTGGCTTCGGGTCAGCGGTCCGCGGCCGAGTTCGGCGGCGTCGAATCCGCGTGAACGCGGGTCCTGGAAACTCGATCGATCGGTGATTTCCCACCCGGGATAAACTCCGGTCGCGGCAATGACGCGGCCAGCGATGCGAGGGAGTTGATCGATCCCGCTCCCGAGTTTGGCCAGAGGTTTGGGGTAGGACAGATCGGACATGCTATCGGGGGTGACGCCGTCGCCTTCCCAAATTGCGACCACTCGCAGGAGTTCGGTATCGAATCCCACATGGAAATTTTCCGCGGCCCGAACGACGACGGAACGGGGGGCGATATTGTCCTCAACCCCGCGTGGAGCCGCTTCGCGGGCATCGATGGTGGTCTCGAAGAAGGGGAAATCCGTCTGGCGGTGATCGGTGTAATAGGGGACATCCGCCCGCCCGAGGTGGGGTGGGATCTCGGCATTAAGGATTGGCGTGATGCCGCCTGCACTGATTACGCAGAAGAACCGGAGGAAAGATAACCGCATGAAGGGATCACCGTAGTTTGACCGCTTTAGAGGTGCCAAGCCCGGATGTGGCGGGAAGATTCCTATCGGCGATTCGGAGGAGGAATTCACAAAAACGGGCTGGTTCTTGACGGGAAGCTGGTTCTCTAATGGGCGTCCCCGTCTATTTCGGACCTCCCATGGCAACTCGCACTCTCACAGGTATCACCCCTTCCGGCACCCTGCATGTCGGCAACTACTTTGGCGCCATGCGTCCGGCCATCGCCGCTCAAGATCTGGGGGAGTGTTATTACTTTATCGCGGACTACCATTCGCTGACCTCGGTATTTGACCCCGAAGTGCGGCGGGCCAATACGCTCGGCATCGCGCTCGATTGGTTGGCGTGCGGTCTCGATCCCGCCAAAAGCGTGTTTTGGCGGCAAAGTGATGTGCCTGAGGTCTGCGAGCTGACTTGGTTGCTCGGCACCCTCACGCCGATGGGGCTGCTCGAGCGTGCTCATAGTTTTAAGGACAAGACCGCCAAAGGCATTGCCCCCAATTTCGGTTTATTTGCCTATCCGGTGCTGATGGCGGCGGATATCCTGCTCTACGACACGACGGTGGTGCCGGTGGGCAAGGACCAGAAGCAACACCTCGAGATGACCCGTGATATCGCGATCAAGTTTAACCAGACTTATGGCGAAACCTTCGTGGTGCCGGAGCCATCGATCGCGGAAGATGTGGCGGTCATCCCCGGGCTCGACGGTCAAAAGATGAGCAAAAGCTACGGCAATACGCTCGAGATTTTCGGCGAAGAGAAAAAACTGAAGAAGAAGATCATGTCCATCGTGATGGACAGCCGCACGCGCGAGGAACCCAAGCCGGACGGAGACCAATTGCCCGCCTCGCAGCTTTTGAAATTCTTCGCCCCGCCCGATGTCTACGCCGACATCATGGGACAGCTTAAGGCGGGCGGTTACGGTTACGGTGACCTCAAGAAAGCGCTCTTCGAACACTACTGGGAATTTTATCGCGAAGCCCGTGAGCGCCGGGCTGAACTGGCCGCCAATCTTGATCACGTGGACGCCGTTTTAAAAGACGGTGCCGCGAAGGCCCATGCCGTCGCGCGTGACGTCGTCGATCGTGCTCGCCGCAACTGCGGTATCGCTTAGTTTTCTCCCCTCCTGTTAACTCACAAATCCCATGATTACCCTACGCCGAACCCTGTTAACCAATCTGCTCCTCGTAACTCTGTTTGCTTGGTCCTCCGCGGCCGAAGCCGAGTGGGTCACCCTATTTGACGGCAAAAACCTGTCGGGTTGGAAATCCAACGATGAAACCCCGAACTGCTTCACGGTTGAAAATGGAAAACTCAAAGTCAGCGGCGGTCGCGCGCATCTCTTTTACGCGGGAGATGGCGATAGCGAACCGAGCATTAAGAATTTTGAATTGAAGCTGCGGGTGATGACGACGCCACAAGCGAATAGCGGAGTGTATTTTCACACCACGTATCAAGCCGAAGGATGGCCATCGGCCGGATTCGAATGTCAGGTAAATTCCACCCAGAAGGACCCCAAAAAGACCGGCAGCCTCTATGCGGTTTCGAATGTTTTGGTCTTAAAGGAAGGTCAAAAAATTCCTCCCGGAAGTCTGGCCGATCGCGTGGTCGAAAAAGCTCCGAGCACCGACGGTGAATGGTTCGATTACCACATCAAGGTGGTGAATCGTGAAGTCACCTTGCGGGTGAACGGCGAAATCACCACCCAGTGGACCCAGCCCAAGAATTTCGATCCGGCGACCGCGCTTAAAAACAATCCCAATCGCAAGTTGGGAGCCGGCACCTTCGCCATCCAGGCGCACGATCCCGACAGCACCACCTACTACCAGAATATCCGTCTGAAGGTGCTTGATTGAGGGAATTTAAAAACGCCGCGAAGTGATTTTCGCGGCGTCTGCTTACAGGCTCAGGCGCCGGTAGCGTCCGGATGACCCTCGCGGGCGATGTAGTCTTCCAAGCGGAAGAGGTCGCTGCCGGCTCGCCGGGTGATCTTGAGCAAGGTGTCCATACTGGCCACCTCCTCGACTTGTTCTTCGAGGAACCATTGCAGAAAGTTCTGGGTGACGCGGTCGTTGTTGGCCGCGGCGGCGTCGTAGATCGCTTTGATTTGGTCAGTGACCTCGACTTCCTGGTCCAAGGCGAGCTGGACCACCTGTTCGACAGATTCGAAGTCGGACTTGGGGGAGTCGAGAGCGGGAAAGACGACCGTGCGATCGGTGTCTCCCAGGAACTTCACCATCTTCATGGCGTGAGCGCGTTCTTCCTACGCTTGGGCCGCGAAATATTTCGACAGTTCCGGCAAGGCCTCGGCGTCGAGCCACGTGGATAATGCCACGTATTGATAGAAGGCCGCAAACTCGTGGCCGATCTGTTCGTTGATCAGTAGGGCTGAATTATCGTGGATCATGATAAGATTATCCTATGCTCGTTTATGGAATAAGTAAAATGCCCCTCCGCGGACGGAGAGGCATTTGCGAAAATGAGAATCGAGCGTTGCTGTTACTTGCGCTTCAACCGCAGGAACAGGTTTCCATCGCTATAGTAGTCGATGTAGTTGGCGGATGATTGCATGCGATCCGTCCAGGTATTGGCGGCGCGGCCCGCGTTTTCCTGGGCGACAAAAACGACCTCTCCATTGAACCATTTCCGGTAGGGTCCGCCTTCTTGCATCGAGTTCTTCATCGTGAGGGTGTCGTTGCGATGGTCGGGCTGGAGTTTGATGAAGATGTCATCTCCGGATATGCGGACATCTTGAATGACGGCTTCGTCAAAAACGATGGCTTCAAATGGTCCAAAGGTCTTTTTCTTCCCGTGATGATCGGCGGAGAGGAATGACGCCGTGCCGATGAAAAGAAGCAGAGATACGAGGGAAAGCAGAAATTTGGAACGAATCACGGTCGGAGCCTACCATGCTCCACGAAATCTTCAAGCGGAGTAATTACGAGAAAACCGTTCCTGTCCTCGCTCAGATCACCGTAACCGGTGCGCGCTCGAGTTTGGCGATGGCGGTCATGATGCGTTCGCTGGCAACTTGGTAGCGTTGTTTGCCGGCACTGCGGTCTTCGATATCTCTGACCTGCAGTGGTTTGCCATAGGTGATACTCACGGCCACGCCGGGCGTCATGTGGCGACCGCGTCCCCAGGCGAGATGAGAATCGAAGATGCGGACGGGCACCACGGGGACTTTGGCCCGACACGCGATCATGCCGACCCCGGATTTCGGGGCTTGGAAGTTACCGTCTTTTGATCGGGTTCCTTCGGGGAAGAGGATGAGCGCTTTGCCCTCCTGTAGGGTCTTCAAGACGCGTTTGATGGCGGTCACGTCTGAACCCCCGTCGCGATCAACCGGGATACAGCCGGCCTGTTCCATCCACCAATTTGTGAGGCCGCCCTTCCATAGGGTCTTGCGGGCGAAAAACGCGATTTGGCGCGGGACGTTGCTGCCGATGGCGGGCGGGTCGAGATGACTGGCGTGGTTGCCGGCCAACAGAAACGGTCCGGTGCTCGGAATATTCTCCACGCCGGAAACGTCACCGCGGAAGAACATCGAATGCAGGGTCACGAACGCATAGTGACAGAACCCATAGACGGGCCGCATTTCGAGTTGGCGGAACGGACGGGTCATGATTCGGAAGTCAGGCGTTCTTTGAGGGGCTCACTCAACCGGTCGACGACCTGTTCGAGATTGAGAAATGTGCTGTCGATGTCGGTTGCGCCGTCGGGGCAGGCGAGGGGCGCGGCTTTGCGCGTGCGATCGAGGCGATCGCGCTCAGTGATCGAGTCCGTTTGACCTTCCGCGGCGCGACGGCGGGCGCGTTCTTCAGGATCGGCGTGGAGGAAGAAACGAAAATCCGCGTCAGGGAAAATTACCGAGCCGATGTCACGGCCCTCCATGATCAAGCCGCTGAAGCTGTGCTCGCGCGCGAAGTCCGCCTGACCGCGTTGGTAGGCGAGGAGTGCCTGGCGCAGTTCGGGCACGGCGGCGAAGTGGGATACGTTGGCATTTACTTCGGGGGTACGAATCTCGGGGTCGGGCACGATGCGGCCGTTGATCTTCATCTGTGCGCGGCGTCCCTCGAGCTCGGTATCCAGGGTGATGGCTTGGCAGGCCGCGGCAATCCCGGCGGGATCATCCTGTTGGAGACCGAGGCGGAGGAGTTCTGCCGTCATGGTGCGGTAGAACGACCCGGTATCGACGTGCAGAAAATTGAAGCGCTCGCTCAGAGCCCGGGAGGTGGAGGATTTGCCGGAAGCGGCGCCGCCGTCGATGGCAACGATGATAAAAGACGGGTCGGTCACTCGGCGGAGGATTTTGTCCGTACGGTATCCAGCAACTTAAAAAAGTGAGGAAATGTTTTGGCGCACACGTGAGGGTGGCTAATGGAAAGCCAGGGCGAGCCGTCGCCGCGGAGGTCATGGCAGCCCAGAATGCCGAAACTCATGGCAAATCGGTGGTCGCCGTAGGTCTCAATGACTTGATCGGGGGTCAGGGGGCGCGGGGAGATGGTCAACGCGTCGTGTTCCTCGATCACGTCTTGACCCAGACGGTTCAATTCACGGGCCATGCCGGCGACTCGATCAGTTTCCTGAGCGCGGGTGTGGGAAATTCCGGTGATGCGCGTTTTGCCACGGCGGAGCGGCGCGATGGCCGCGAGGGTCAGAAACGTGTCGGAGATTTCTTTGAAGTCTTCGTTCAGATCGATGTTATCGGGAATACCGGAGATACGTTGCAATACCTCGATGAACGCGGCGTCGCCTTGCAGGCCCTCGCCCGGAGCGCGAAGGCCGGGGAAGGTCAGGTCTCCGGACAGGACGTGATTGAGCGCGTGCCAATAGCTGGCCGCCGAAGCGTCGGGTTCGATCGGGTGGCTGGCGGGAGGAGCGTAAGGTTGGGGCGTAGCTTCGAAGCGCCCGGATTCGGCGGGTGCGATCTGCGCACCGAACTCCTCCATTAATCGGCGCGTCATTTCAACGTAGGTCCATCGCACGGATCCGCTCAGTTGAATCGAGACGGGTTCCGCCGCCAAAGGTGCAACCATCAGCAGGGCGGATAACAATTGGCTGCTGGCACTCGCGTCCAACTCAATCGCTCCGCCGCGCAAGCCTTGGGCGTGGATCTCCAGGGGGAAAAACCCTTCCGCTCCCGTGCATCGGATATCGGCGCCGAGTTCACGCAAGCCGTTAATGAGTTCGGCCATGGGGCGGTGGCGCATCTGTTCCACGCCGTCCAATCGATACACCCCGTGGGGAGCGGCGGCGCAAAAAGCAGTTAGAAAACGCGCGGCGGTTCCGGCGAGTCCCACGAAAATGTCGACCGGTTCCGGGACTGAAAAAAGTTTGTCCTGATCCGAGACCCGCAGGGTCAGCGCATTGGCGTCCGCTTCGACTTTACATCCCAATTGGCGCAGGGCCGTGGCCATGAGTTCGGTATCTTCGCTGAAGAGCGCCCCCGTCAGCGTGACCGGATCCTGGCCCATGGCGGCCAACAGTAGCGCGCGATTGGTCAGACTCTTGGACCCGGGCAACCCGACTTCGCCGCGCGGGGCGGTAGTGAAGGGTGTGATGGGCAGAATTTCGGGAAGCGAATTCACAGTCAGAGTAACGGAATAAAGATCTGCTTTCGCCAAAGCTACAGCGGATGGGAAACGAGAAAGATTGGCCTAAGGGCGAAGACCATCGCGCCAGGATTTTCCTCGTTCGAGTCGGGTGCGCAGGTCCGTCCAATCGCGATTGGAGAGCGCCGCCCGGAATTGATGAAGGTCGTTTTCGAAAGCGTCGAGGGAACGCAGAATTTCGTCGCGGTTTTGTTCCAGGATTTCGATCCACATGGTCGCATCACTGGCTGCGATGCGGGTGGTGTCCTTTAAACCATTGCCCGCGAGCTGACTCCACTGAGCCGGCCGCGTGCCGAGCAACGTGCCGAGATTGGTGGCAATGATCTGGGGCAGGTGGCTGATATGGGCCACGATTTCGTCGTGCTCGTCGGCCCCGACCGACACGACCTCGGCCCCCAGATCGCGCCACAGGCGGACGACGGTTTCGGTGGCCACCGCATCGTCGTTTTCGCGGGGAGTGACGAAACACGTTTTACCGGCAAAAAGTTCCGGGTCGGCATGGGGCCAACCGGTTTTTTCGCTTCCCGCCATGGGGTGAGATCCCACAAACGTCGCGCCCGTGGGGGCGAGAGTAGTCGTGCCGTGACGGCAGATTTCGGCCTTCACGCTGCCCACGTCGGTTACGACTGCGCCGGCGATCAGGTGGGGAGCGATGCGATCGACGATTTCCGCCATACGCGTCACCGGCGTGGCGATGACCACGACATGGGCTTCGGCCACCGCGGTTTCGGCTGAGTCGGCCACTTCGTCACACCACGGTTGATCGGCGAGGGCGAGCCGAACTTCGGGGCGTCGCGCCCAAATGACCACCCGCCGCGCCGCGCCGCGCGCCTTGGCGGCGCGAGCTACGGATGCGCCCAGTAAACCGGGAGCGAGGATGGCGAGGGTGTCGATCACGTCTTGGTGAAACGGTATGAGGCTGTAATTGTCGAGCATCGGCTATTCCGGAACCCGGTTTTGACGCGTTGATTTTTAGGCGGGCAGCTCTTTGGTGGAGAATCGCATGCCTTACCAACGCCGCCGTCGAACCCGCTATGTGATATGGGGGAAACTGCGTCCGTTCTTATTGAGTCTCCTTGGCTTGACGGCCCTGGTCGGACTCTGGTGGTGGCTTACGCAAATCGGGCCGCGTTCGGTGAAGATAGATGAAAAGCCCATTAGCGAGGTGCCGGGGGATTCCGAACTCGCCGCGATGCAAAAACAAGTGGCGGATCTGCGCGCGGCCTATACCGCGGCCGGCGCCGCGGAGGATGTTGTCTGGTTGGATGAAGCGCTGGAGAAACAGCGGGCGGTGATTGAAAAACTCGGCCGCCGGGCAAACCAGGCGGAACTGCGCAAACTGAACGATTTGCAACGTGACCGTGACTCGGCGGTGGCGGAGGGTATCAACGCGCGTATTCGGGAGTTGGATGCGGACGCCACCCAGAGTCGAGACGCGGGAGAGATTTCCGCGGCAGAGACTCATTGGACCGCGGCCCTGCGGTTGCAGCAGCAGATCAATCGATCCGCAGCGACCTCGGCGCTTAAGAATTTCGTACGCGAGGGGCGCTTCGAACAACAGTTGCAGGAACTGTCGGCCACTCCGGTCGCGGCGGAAGTGCGGGAGGCGATGGATGTGGCCCGCGAGGCGATGACCGCCGAGGAGTGGGCGGACGCCTTGGCCCCCTTAACGACGGCACGGGAACTGCAGATGCGACTCAACTCGGACTTTCCCCGATCGCGACACGCGGGGTCGGTAATAATTGATGAGATTGAGCAAGCGATCGAATCACTGGATGCTGCCGGCATGGCGGCGACGGTGGACGAAAAAGAAACGGCGGGTGACCTCGCGGTGGAAGCGCGACGGTTTGAGGAAGCGGTATTGGCCTACGAGGAAGCCCGGCAGGCACAGCTGAGATTAAATCGAGAATTTAGCCGCAGCCAGTTCCTGTCCTCGCCGCGCGTGGAACAGTTGGAGGTCAAACGGCAGACCGCCTCCAGCGTCCTGTTACTCGAAGCGTTGCGCCAGGAGGTCGACCTGATCGAAGGGCTGTTACGGCGCCGCGAAACAACCCTCGCGGCCGTCCGTGTCCATGACGTGGCGATGCGGCTGGAGGTGGTATTTGAGCAATTGCCCAAAAGCGAACAGCTCGACCCTGCATTGCGATTGCAAATCGGGTTTTTGGATGCGCACCGCGAACGGCTGGGCGACATTCAGGATGCGGTCTATGACCGGCTGCGCCCTTTGCCGGGCGTACCGGAGTTACAACTTTTCCGCACCGAATTGCCCCAATCACTTTATCTGCAGGTCATGCGGGTCAACCCGAGCCGCAATCCCGGACGCGCGTTCCCCGTCGATTCGGTAAACTGGTTCGAGGCGGAATCGTTTTGCGAGCGGTTAAGTTGGATCATGGGCCGCGTGGTGCGGTTGCCGTCGGAAGACGAATTCCGGGTGGCGGTGGGGCAGGCATCACGCGCAGAATTGAAGTCGGGGGCAGAAACGGGGCGCCGCAAAAGCGAGGAGATGGCTTCGCTCGCGCCGAACAGCGCGGGATTTTTTGATCTGTTGGGGAATGTCGCGGAATGGTTGGCCCCGCGACCCGAACAGACGAAAGCCTGGTCGGTGGTGGCGGGAGGCAGTTTCCGCGATGAACCGGAGGCCCTGCGCGAAGTGCCTTCACGCGTGACGCAACGCAGCGAGCGCGCGCGGCACATCGGGTTTCGAGTGCTGGTGGAGATTCCTCGGCCGTAGCGGGCGGGATCAGGCGCCGCCGAGTTTTACGATCCGGTCAAATTCCGTCTTACGCAGCGGGATGACCGAGAGACGACTCTGTTTGATGAGGGCGATTTCGGCGAGCTTGGGTTCGGCTTTGATCTGGGCGAGGCTGACGGGGGAAGGGAGCTTATTGCCGGCTTTCAACTTTACGGCCACCCAACGCTCATCGTCGGTGGTGGGGTCGGGGTAGGCGGTCTTCTGCACGGTGGCGATACCTTGGACCTCTT
>CBFHXU010000080.1:0-13638 GCA_965659875.1 uncultured Opitutaceae bacterium | reverse complement strand
ATCTTGTTGCCCTCGGGATCCATCACCCAACCAAATTTGCCAAATTCGGACTCCTCACTGGCGGGAGATATCTTAACGCCTTCTGCCTCGAGTTCGGTGAGAACACGGTCGAGATCATCCACCCGAAAATTCATCATGAAGCCTTTGCGACTCGGGCTGAAGTAAGGCGTCTTCGCGTCGAAAATACTCCAGACGGTCTGTCCCTGCTTCTTAGGGTTCGCATCATCTCGCCAGGGGAAAACACACCCACCCCACTCCTCTATCGGCAAACCCAACCGTTCACGATACCAAGTGCTCAGGGTTTCGGAATCCTTCGCTTTAAAAAACAATCCACCAAATCCGGTGACCCGCGGTAACTTCTTTTTAGCCATCCTCAAATCGTATGCACTCACCCGAGTCTTACGAGTCGGGATTCACCGAACCGTTTTGCGTGGAAATACCAACGGGCACGAACACCCGACTCGCAGCAGCTTTATTGCCACAAAAGGCGCAAGAAGCACAAAACCTACCTACTGCATGTGCCTGCTGTGCTTTATGTGGCTATAAAAAAACCGCCCTTGCACACGAGGACGGTTGGAGAATTCAGGGATGATCGCGAATCAGTCGCGGTTCGAATTTAGAATCGACAGAATGTAGAGCAGAGAACCGAGGGCGGCCACAAAGGCGGCGACATAGGTCAGCGCGGCGGCGTCCAGAGTTTCATCTACGCCTTTCATTTCGTCGCCTTCCAAGATACCCAATTCCACCAACTGCACTTTCGCCCGGCGGCTGGCATCAAATTCGACCGGCAACGTGACGAACTGGAAGAGCACCACCACCGCCATGGCGATCGCGCCGATGGCGAGCAGATTATATCCCAACGCGGAACCCGCGAACATGAAAAGGAAGATACCGCCCATCATTACCCAACTGGAAATGGTGGAAGCAATCTGGGTGGCGGGAACCATGGTCTGACGGATGGTCATCATGGAATACCCCACCTTGTGCTGAATGGCATGACCCGCTTCGTGAGCAGCGACGCCCAAGGCCGCCAGACTGGTGCCGCGGTAGTTGTGTTCGGACAAAGCCAAACGCTTCTTGGTCGGGTCGTAGTGGTCGGTGAGCTGACCGGGAACCTGCACGATCTCAACATCGTTGATACCCGCGGAGCTCATCACGGCCTGGGCCGCTTCATAACCCGTGATACGGCCACGCGATTGGATCCGAACATTCTTGCTGTAAGCGCTGCGAATTTTGCTCTGGGCCCAAAGGCCGAAGAGCATCGGTGCGAGGATTAAAAGTAACCAGGACATGAGTGTTTAGATTTGAATGCTAAAAAGTGAGTTAACAGACCAAGCAACTTACGGGATTTCCCAATTTTGCAAGGGCATCCGGTCGCAATTGGAAATGTCGTTCCAGTTTGTAGCCCACCCTTTCAAAACCGAAAGGTCGTCGCGGCGGCCTTCAAACCGGTGAAAGTAACCCGCTGCGCTTGAGCAAGGCGTTGGCATCGGGGTCGCGTCCCCGGAAGGCGCGGAACAATTCCGCCGGATCGCCGGAGTTTCCTTTTGAGAGGATGTGCCGCACAAAATCCGCGCCGGTGGCGCGATTGAAGAGTCCTTCGTCCTTGAAGCGGCCAAACGCATCCGCCTCCAACACCTCCGCCCATTTGTAGGAGTAATAACCCGCGGCGTATCCCGTCGGGTCCCCAAACAGATGCCCGAAACGATAAACAATGGGACGGGCCGGTGGCTCAGTCGGAATGAAGGTTTCCTTGACCGATTCGACGATCTTGGCCTCGAGCCCCTCCGCGCCAGCGTCAACGAACTCCGGGGTCTGCGTGTGCATGAGTAGATCCATTTTACCGAACTGAATCTGGCGGATCATTGCATTGGCCGAACGGAAATTCCGGGCCGCAATCATCTTCGCGAAGATGTCTTCCGGAATGGGATCACCCGTTTCATGGTGCCGGGCGAAAAGATCGAGGCTTTCGCGCTCCCAACACCAATTTTCCATGATCTGAGAGGGGAGTTCAACGAAGTCCCAAGCCACATTGACGCCATTGAGCGACTTGATCTCCACTTCACCCAAAAGGTGATGCAGTAAGTGTCCAAATTCATGAAAAATCGTCTCCACTTCGCGGTGGGTCAGGAGCGCAGGGTTGTCCGCCGACGGCGGCGTCATGTTACCCATGATGTAGCCCAAATGCGGCACCCGCGAACCATCGGGTTGAGGCCCACCGGTTTTTAAATAACCCATCCAAGCCCCGCCCCGTTTGGACTCCCGCGGATGCCAATCGGCATAAAATGACCCCACGTGGCGATCGTCCTCATCACGAATTTCATAAAACTTCACTTCCTCGTGCCAGACCTCAACGGACCCGGCAGGCTGTTCAGTGATCGAGAGTCCGAACACGCGTTTCGCCAATTCAAACAAGCCCTCAATCACGCGGTTCATGGGCAAGTAGGGCCGAAGAATCTCGTCGTCAAAATCGTGCAACGCGCGGCGTTGTTTCTCCGCCCAATAACCGACTTCCCAGGCCTTCATTTTCGTCGACGGACCTCCCGTTTGCTCCGCTTTAAATTGCTCCAACTCACCGCACTCTCGCTCGAAAGCACTCTGCGCTTTGCCCTGAAGATCATTCAAAAACGCCAACGCGTTCGCACCGGATTTGGCCATGCGGCGTCCGAGCACTTGATCCGCAAAATGCGCCTTACCCAGGAGTTTCGCTTCTTCTTCGCGGAGCGCCAAAATCTGTGGGACCAGCGGACGATTATCGTGCTCGCCAGCCGAGCCGACTGCCGTGGAGGCCTGCCACATTTCACGACGCAGCTCCTCGTCCTCGGCATATACCATCACCGGTTCCAGCGAAGGCATGTGCAGGGTAAATCGCCAGGCGGGGTTCTGGGCATCGCCTTTGCCCTTCGACTCCGCCGATTTTCGCGCCGTCGCCCGGGCATGTTCCGGAATCCCTGCTAACCGGGACTCGTCGGTGATCACCACGTCCCAACCATTGGTGGCATCGAGCACGTTTTCGGAATACTTCTGCGTAACCTTCGCCAGCTCACTTTGAATCTCTTCGAGTCGCTTCTTTTGATCGGTCGGCAGGTCCGCGCCGGCCTCCACGAAATCGGCCACCGTTTCGTCCACGAAACGGCGACGGATGCCGATCTGCGATTTCCCCTCTGCGGATTCCGCCACCGTTTTGAGGCGTGTCCAGAGTTCGGCGTTGAGTGGAATACGCGCGTAGAAACTGGAGACATCCGCCAAGACGGCATTGTGCGCCGCCCGGATCTCCGGCGAATCCGCCACGGACTGAAGATGCGTGACTTTGCTCCAAGCGAAATTGAGTGACTCAGTCGCCCCTTCCAGCGCACGAAAGGTATTGGCGTAAGTGAGCTGATCGAGGGGGAGACCCGCGATGGTGTCGATGGCCGCTTGACCATCGGCCAACGCCTGCTTGATGGCGGGTTCAATTTGGTCCGCCGTGTGCGCGGACCATTTGATCAGGAAATCGGGAGAAAGAAACGGGTTGTCGGCCATAAAACCTTCAACCAATCCGATCCCCGCCGGGGCGCAAGCGCGCGGATCACCACCGCCACTTGGCGCCAAACGCAATCAGGCGTGGGGCCGCGGGTGTCGCCGGCACTTCCTCAAAATCGGAATCCCACAGATTGTCGACCTGCACCGACAACTCGAGCTGATCGGCAAAGGACGGTCGGTAATATACACCGACGGAGCTCAACCAGGTGTCCTCCGTCGAATTGCGACGCAACGAGTTGGGTTCCTGCACGCGAAATTCGTTATCCATCCGCAAGTCAACCTGGCTGGTCACGCGCCACACGACCGCGGCCGTGAAGCGATGATTGGGGAAGTTGAGCGCGTAGAAACTGCCATGCACCGGTAACCCTCTGTAGTCCTCGTCCTTTTCCAGCCAGGTATAACCGAGCTGTAGATCAACCGTCTCCCAGCTGCGGTGCGCGTAGGCTTCGATGCCATAGGTCTCGAGATCAACGGCGGCCGCCGAGCGCGCCCAGAAATCGTTACGGAAGGTCCAATCGATCAACTCATCGTCCTCGCGATAAAACGCGCCCACCGAGCCGGTCCAACCGGCGGTCGCAAACGTTGCCGTGAGATCGAGGGTGCGGCTGGTGGCACGATCGAGATCGGGGTTACCGCGGAAGAGTCCGCCGTTCGGATTCCCTGCCACCGCCGTATAACTCGGCGCCTGCGAAGCCGTGCTGTGGCCGATGGCGACCCGCTGCCAGACATCACTTTCAGGCGCCCAACCCAATTCAATCACCGGGGTGATCGCATCATCGCCACGATTGGTCGTATCGTAGCCGATGCCGCTGAGCAGGGTGAATTGTCCGCCACCCGCCAAATCGGAGCGGTGGTCGTAGTAGGCGCCACCCGTGAGGTGCGTGCGGCTGTAGAAGCGCCCAAAACGCAATGAGGTGGATTCGATCTCGTCCGCGATCGCCCAGAGCCGCACCTCGATGGCGTTTTCGTCATCAAGTGGAAATCGGCCCCGGCCCCCGGCAGCGGTCACGTGAGTCGTGTGCTTGAATGGGGGAATCGCCGGCACGGGCGAGAAGCGATTGAACGCATAGTTGTCATCATTGCGTCGCCAATAAGCACCGACCTCCCCAAAACCGTCCTCGACCGTCGTCCAACGGTGCGTTCCCGCGAGGAGCAAGGTCTGGATGTCCTCCGTCTCCGGCGAACCGAAGGGGGTATACATGTTGGGCCAGCCGAAGAACTTGTCCTGATAACCCACCAAAAGATTCGTGGCACTATTATCGCCGATATGTTGCAGCCGGGCACTGTAGCGGCGGATCTCGTGATCGGCATGGGCAAACGGACCATCGGACTTGGAATAACTCGCCGCAAAGTCGGACGCCCAGCCGTCGCCCAATTCGGTGCCATAAAGCGCATCGGCCCGCCAAGTGCCCCACTCCCCCGCACCCAGCGAGATTTCTCCCCCGGAACGCACCGGTCGCCAGCCGTAGGCCACGCCACCCGCCGTCGCATTCCATCCGCCGCCCACCGCCAGATCTGCGCCCACCGCGATCTTGGGGGCCGACAACATACCCGGAGCAATCGGTAATTCGGCGTAATAGTGCCCTGTCTGCGGATCATACAACGGTAACCCCGCCAACGTGAAACCGGTGTTGGCGAACGTGCCGCCCCGAATCGCAATATCCGCCTGCCCTTCGGCAAAACTGCGCGCCTGCAGATCTACCGCCGGTTCGTAGCGTAATGCCGAGGCGGGAGTGGCGACCGTGAATACCGGTTCCTGGTTGGCCACTCGCGGTGACAAGATCGTGACCGCCCCCATTTCCATCGCAGGTGCAGGCACAGTTTGGGCCGACAAACCGGCCATAAAACCTACCCCCGAGAGGAGGGAGACGAGAGCTTGGGTGGAGTTTCCGAAACGGGACACATCCTCGTGCGTAGGGGGAAGACGCGTAAACTCAAGCCATTGTTAGTCTATTTTATTTTTTTATTAACAATGGCTTTTGCTCACAAAAAACCCCGGGCGAAACCGGGGTTTGCAAAAATGGATTAGAATTCGGTTCGAATTAAGCGCCGTCGTCGCCGATCGCCTCGACCGGGCAGCCTTCGAGGGCTTCCTGGCAAAGCGCGACATCATCATCCGTCGTCGGCTGCTTGTGCACGAAGGAGTATCCTCCATCATCGTGGCGCGTGAAGAAATCAGGCGCGGTCTCGCGGCAAAGATCACAGTCGATGCATTGCTGATCGACGTAGAACTTACCTGCTACATTTGTTTCCCACTTGTCATCTTTGTCTGCCATAGTTGCCTCGGGAAGAAAGGGATTCCCCGCAGACTGTCAAGATAGTCAGAAGGCGAATTTTCGGCCGCCACCCTTCCCGCGGCTGATAAAACGCAATATTCCGTTGGGAACTTGTCACGTCCCCCAACACGCGTAGGTTGGCAACAATGTTATCCGATCGCTCCTACATGCGTAACGACTACCCGCGCGAGACCACGTCCGTGCTCACATGGCTCATCTGCACGATAGTGGCCGGTTTCATCCTGCAGCACGTGTTCTGGAAATGGTTGGGGGACAGCGCTGGGCGCAGTTTTGAGAACCTCGTCGCGCTGACGCCCGACGGTCTGTTGAGCGGCAAGCTTTGGACTCTGGCCACTTACAGCCTTCTGCATGATCCACGTCATTTCCTCCATATCGTGGGCAACCTGCTGGGGATCTATTTCTTAGGACGATTCCTTCTGCCTCTACTCGGCTCCAAACGGTTCATATGGCTCTTCATCTGGGGCGTGGTCGCCGGTGGAATTCTCTGGCTGGGTGTCAATTGGGGAGGTCGCGGCACGCTCATCGGCGCATCCGCCGGAGTCTGCGCACTGCTGATGGTATTCGCCGCGATCAACCCGGATCGATCCATCACCCTGCTGTTGTTCTTCATTCTGCCCGTCACCATTAAACCTAAATGGCTGGTTATCTGTTTATTGGGTTTCGATTTACTGGGGTTTATCTTCTACGAACTCGGGGGCGGCACCGGTATTGGTGGCATTGGCCACTCGGCCCATCTGGGCGGATTTGGAGCAGGTTGGATATTTTTCCGCTACGTGCATCAGCAAGGGTCCGCCTCTTTTGGCAGCGGATCCCCCTCCATCGAACTTCCCGCCTGGCTCAAGCGCTCCAAGCGTAAACCAGCCGAGGCTTCCTCTTACAAGGTGAACGTCGGCGCGAGTTCGTCCTCCTCCAGCAGCTCTGCAGGTCGACACTTTGACCTCCGGGCCGAAGTCGATCGCATCCTCGACAAGATCAACAACGAGGGCTTCGGCGCCCTCACCGATGAAGAAAAACGCATCTTGGACCGCGCTAAAGATTCTTTAAACAAGTCCTGATCCTGTTTGTCCTCATTTACCCCCGCTCATCCCGCGAAGATTGAAACAATTTCCCCTCCTCCCTTTCTTACCACCCACATGAGTATCACGCCCCGCCGCTTTCTCGGCCTGATTTCCGCTCTCTGCTTCACCCTCCTGGTTTCACCGGCCGGCGCGCGACCCGATCGTTCGTTCGTCACCTCGGCCGCCGAATCGAAGGAGATCCGCAATTTCGTACGGCTGTTGGAAGAGGCCCACTACAACCGCGAATCGGTCAATCCCTCCCGCTACCCGGCCGTGGTCCGCGAATTCATGGAGGACTGGGATGCCCACCATCTGTTTTTTCTCGATTCCGATGCCGAACTCTTCAGCGAGAAATTTGGCGAAGGGCTCTATTGGAACGTAAAAACCCTGGGGAACATCAAACCCGCTTACGAAATCTTCCAACGCTACGAACAGCGCGCCGAAGATCGGGCCGAATGGATCTTTAGCCGACTGGAAGGCGATTTCGACCTCGTGAGCAACGACGCCTACGTCACCGATCGCCGGGAACTGGAATGGCCGAAAACCGCCGAGGCCGCCGACGAAATCTGGGAAAAACGGCTCCGTTTCGAACTTATCCAGGAAATGCTCAACGAGCACGAACTCGCCGATGCGAAGGAACGGATTCACAAGCGCTACGAGCGGATGCTCAAGAATCTTTCCGACATCGAAACCCATGAAATCGCCGAGGTGTTCCTGACCAACATCGCCAAGCTCTACGACCCGCACTCCACCTACTTTTCTTCCGAGACCTACGAGGACTTCGATATCCAAATGCGCCTGCAACTTGTCGGTATCGGCGCCTTGCTCGGTCTTGAAGATGACGAATGCGTGATCCGCGATATCATCGCCGGAGGTCCGGCCGATCTCGATAATCGCCTGAAACCCAACGATAAGATCATTGCCGTTTCCCAGTCCGATGCCGAGGACGCGGAGAACGTGGAATTGATCGGCATGAAACTGCGCAAAATCGTGGACCTGATTCGGGGTGACCAAGGCACCGACGTATTTCTCACCATCCAGCCCGCCGATAATCCCGATCCTTCGGCCCGCCAACAAATCAGACTCACCCGCGATGTGGTCAACCTCGACTCGGCCCGCGCCCGCGGCGCCATCTTCGAAGTGCCCGACGACAACGGGGCCAACAAGTCGATCGGAGTCATCTCCCTGCCCGCGTTTTATGGCCCCAATCCGGGCGCCACCGACGGACCGAAAAACAGCGCCAGCGGCGACGTCGCGTTGTTGATCAACCAACTCGAGGAACAAGGCATCGAGGGACTCGTGCTCGACCTGCGCGACAACGGCGGCGGACTGCTCAGTGAGGCCATCAATCTCACCGGACTGTTCATCGAGGACGGCCCCGTCGTTCAAGTCCGCTCCTACTATGGCGACGTCAAAGTCGATAATGATCTGGACAAAACGGTGCGCTACGCCGGTCCGCTCGCGGTGCTCGTCTCCAAATACAGCGCCTCAGCCTCCGAGATCGTGGCCGGTGCGCTCCAGAACTACGGCCGGGCCGTCGTCTTGGGCGACAGTTCGACTCACGGCAAGGGCACGGTGCAGACCGTCTACGAAATGCGGAATCTCGATCAACGCCTCCGCATAATGCCCGACGTCAAGAGCGGTGCCGCCAAGTTCACGATTCAGAAATTCTACCTTCCCAGTGGTTCCTCCACCCAACTCAACGGGGTCGTGCCCGACATCATCCTGCCCTCCATGGAAGACGTGATGGAATCCGGCGAACGTTTCCTGCCTGAAGCACTTGTCTGGGATGAAATCGAAACCACCGAATTCAACGGCACCCCCCTCGAAGCCCACATCCTTTCCCCTCTGCGCGAAGCAAGCATGACCCGCCAGGAATCGATGCCCGAATTCGATTTCCTGCAGCGCAACATTGACTGGTTCACCGCCCGCCAGGAACAGAAGAGCGTATCGCTCAATCTCGAGGACCGCATCGAACAGCGCGACATCGACAAGGAGTTCCGCGATGCAATGGACGAAGAACGCAAGGCACTGCGCGACCACAATTACGCCTTCACCGAATTTCTCCTGACTCCCGAGGAAGAAGAGGAAGATGTTATGCCCGAGGCCACCGCTGAGGAGCCTGTTTCCATAACGGAGAATTTGGATACCGAAAACGTCGTCGTCTCAATCGATGGTGAACCCTTGAACGTCGCTTTAGACGACCCTTCAGCCGCTCCTTCCGCCGAGATCGAGGAAGAGAAAGAAGAGCCCGCACCGGAAGGTTTCGCCCGACTCGACATTCACCTCCGGGAAGCCCTGCGCGTTATCGTCGATGCGGTGGAGATCGGTCAGCAACCCCAGTTTGCCGAGCGCATCCCCCTCACCGCTCGCACCACCACCGGCGGTTAATTCGCGCGTCGCGCGAAAACGAATCGGTCACGCTCGGTCAAATCCTGGCGTGATTGCACGTCCGCATAACCCGCGGCATTGAGTCGCTCCACCAACTCGGCGTGTTGGGCAATACCCGTCTCCATCGCGAGCAGTCCGCCCGGGGTCAGCCAATCCTGCGCTTCCGCAATAATCGTCGCCAAAGCGTCCATGCCGTCCTCGGCGGTCGACAGCGCCACGGCCGGTTCGTGGTCCTTCACTTCCGGCTGCGTTTCCGCCACCTCGGCGGCGGTCAAGTAGGGTGGGTTGGCGACAATCAGCTCGAATTTCGTATCCGCCGGCAACACCGCGAACCAATCCGATTTCAGGACCTCGACGCGGTCCTGTAGTCCAAGCGTGTCGCGATTCTCGGTCGTGAGGGCGAGAGCGTCTTCACTGATATCCGTGGCCCAGCATTTCGCCTCGGGCCATGCCTGCGCCAAAGCCAGGGCCAAAGCACCACTGCCCGTGCCGAGATCGACAAAGCGCCCGGGAGCCTGGGTGGCGTATTCGGAGCAGATCAATTCGACCAGATATTCCGTCTCCGGTCGGGGAATCAATGCCCGGGGATCAGTTTTTAACGTAACGCCCGCAAACTCGACGGAACCGATAATGTGTTGCAGCGGCTCGCGCTGGCTGCGCCGTTTGATGAGAGGACGAATAAGCTCCAGTTCCCGCTCCGGCAGCAGACGCTCAAACTGCAAATAAAGTTGCATGCGCGGCAGACCCAGCGCGTGCCCCGCGAGGAGCTCAGCGTTGAGGCGCGGATGTTCTACGCCTTTGCGTTCCAAGAACGCAGCGCTCTTTGTGATCACCTCGAGCAGACTTGTCATCATAGCGCCGACGGATTGCCGAGCTCGGCCAATTTGAACGCCATGTCTTCGTGCAGCAACGCGCTCATCAAAGGCTGAAACTCGCCTTCCATGACTTCGTTGAGGCTGTGCAGCGTCAGGCCGATGCGATGATCCGTCACCCGGCTCTGGGGGAAATTGTAGGTGCGAATACGCTCGCTGCGATCACCGGTGCCCACCTGGCCTTTGCGCTGGGCGGCATACTTCGCGCGCTCTTCGTCTTCTTTGAGTTTCAACAAACGCGCCCGCAATACCGTCATCGCTTTGGCTTTGTTTTTTATCTGCGAACGTTCGTCCGCACAGGTGACCAAGAGCCCGGAAGGTTTATGAATGATCTGCACGGCCGAGTCGGTCGTATTGACGCCCTGCCCGCCCGGGCCACTCGCGCGGCTCACGGTGATTTCCAAATCCTGGGGATCGATGTTCACGTCGACGTCCTCCGCTTCGGGCATCACGGCGACAGTGACCGTCGACGTGTGGATACGACCATTGGCTTCGGTCACGGGCACCCGTTGCACGCGGTGCACGCCGCTCTCAAACTTGAGTTGGCGATAAACGGAGTCACCCGTGATGAGCGCGATCACTTCCTTGTAGCCACCGCGCTCCGCATCGCTGGAGGACATGGTCTGCACCTTCCAGCCCTGGGAGTCGGCAAAACGGGTATAAGCACGAAAGAGTTGTCCGGCGAACAGCGCCGCTTCGTCGCCCCCCGTGCCGGCGCGCACTTCGAGGAGCGTATTGCGCGAGTCGGTCGGATCGGGGGGGATCATCGCGACGAGCACCGCCTGTTGCAGCTTGGTGAGCCGGGCCTCGTTTTCCGGCAATTCCATCTCCGCCAGTTCCCGCAGATCGGCGTCGGCTTGATCATCTTTCAGCAGGTCCTGGGCTTCCGCGATCTGTTCCTCGATCTGTTTAATCGTATCGTAGTCCTCAACCAAGCGCGACATGCGTTGCTGGTCGCGCGACACGGTGGCGGCCTTTTGCGGGTCGGCGAAGAGGTTGGGATCCGCCATCTGGGCATCCAGCTCATCGAGGCGGATTCGAAACGGGGTGATGTCGGGCAGGTCGTTCATGGATGCAGGAACCGTTGATAAGGCCCAAAGCCGGCCGAAACTAAAGCACGAACCTACCAGATATTGCCTATTGCGAAAAAATCCGGTGTGGGCACAGTGCGCATTGCCGGTGGAACCACCACGGATCCCGGCCCGACGCCTTCAGTTATGGCTACCACACTCTTCACTCAGAACATCATCGCCTGCATATGGGACTTCGACAAGACGTTGATCCCGGAATACATGCAGTCTCCCCTCTTCCGCCGCTACGGAATCAATGAGGCCAATTTTTGGGCCGAAACCAACAATCTCGGCAAACACTACCGGGAGCGCGGCTATCCCATTTCCGGCGAAATCGCCTATCTCAATCACCTGCTGACCCACGTGTTGTCGGGCCAGATGGCGGGGCTGAACAACCGCATCCTGCGCGATTGCGGCGCCGAGATTGAATTTTATCCCGGTCTACCCGACTTCTTCGATGGCAGTCGCAAGTGGGTGCAGGAAAAGCCTGCTCATCGCAAACACGAGATCGTGCTCGAGCATTACATTGTGAGCACCGGCCTCGCCGAGATGGTGCGCGGCAGTGCGATCGCCGATAAAGTCGATGGTATCTGGGCCTGCGAGTTCGTCGAAAACCCCCTGCAACCCGGTTTCCTCAAACAAGGAGAGATGTCCCTCTCCGCCGAAGCCGAAATCGCCCAGATCGGCATGGTTATCGATAATACGACCAAGACCAAGGCCATCTTCGAGATCAACAAAGGCTCCAACAAGAACGCGGCCATTGATGTAAATTCGAACATGACGCCGGAAGATCGCCGGATCCCGATGCAGAACATGATCTACATCGCCGATGGACCGAGCGACATCCCCAGTTTCTCGGTCGTCAAAAAAGGCGGCGGCAAAGCCTACGGCGTCTACAATCCCGATTCACCCGGCGAGTTCGAACAAAACGACCGCCTCCGCCAGGTCGGTCGGATCGACCACTACGGTGAAGCGGATTACCGACTGAGCAGCGCCACTTCGAAGTGGCTCAAACTACAGGTGCAAGGCATGGCCGATCGCATCGTCACCGACCGCGAAGCAGCGGTGGCCAGCAAAGTCTCCAAACCTCCGCGCCACCTCTCGGGCGACGACTACGGGAAAACCAAACCCGCCAACCCCTCCCCCCAACAGAGCTCGTTTTTGGAGTGAACGGAGATAGAAGCCCGGACTAGCCTCTACAGTATAGGCTACCTCTGGGACAGGTAGGGCGTGTCTCGCCGACGGAGTCTCGATCTTCGAGACGGAGATGGCGTAGCAAACCGCCGTTTCATTCATCACTGAATTCCTACCACTCCGCCGCATTTTATTGGCCGCAAAAATGCACAAAAAGACGCGTCATTGAGCGGCCAATGTGGTGGCCTGCCGTCTTCGCTCCAAGAATGAATTGCGATCATTCAACGCCTGGCGAAATCCGCTCGATTAGCCATGCCGCGATCTCGTTCTTGGGCAGTGGACCTATTTCCCCCACCCTGCCACCCCGATTCCACAAGATCACGGCATTCGCATCTGCCTCCATCCCCACGCCCGGGGCGCTGACATCGTTGCCGACGATCCAATCGCATCCTTTGGCGACGAGCTTGGCCGGGGCCTTGTTCTCAAGGTCCGAAGTCTCGGCCGCAAAGCCCACCAAAATTTGGTCAGCCCGTCGTTGGCTCCCGAGTGTTTTGAGAATGTCGACGGTGGGCTCGAGTTCGAGCGACGAACCGGTCGCCGCCTTAGTCTGCTTCTGATCGGAACGAAAACGGGGCCGGAAATCCGCCACCGCCGCCACCGCGATAAATATATCGCAGGCCGCAAACCGTGATTCACAAGCCTGCAACACACTACATCGTGCGGACAATACCTCATGCATATAACATACAGAAGGAGAGGGAGAGTGCGAGAGAGCGAGAGAGAAAGGGAGTCATATTAATTACTACCGGGTACTCTGGCACTGGCATACATGCAAAAGAGGCCCAGAGAGAAAAAGATTCAGAGAGAGTGTTTGTGTGACCCGAGGCCGTTCCGAGGGCGCAGACGCCTTAGGGTCTGTTGGCTTATAACGTCATATGATATAACCTATAACCGGCAGCTCGGCGTTGCCGTTCCGAGGGCGCGGACGCCTACGGTCCGTAGGCGCGGACTTAGGCATATATAGCGCTAGAATAGATGATATACGAGAGAGGAGCGCGATATATACTCCAAAAAGCTGTCAAAAGAAAAGGACAAATGAGAGAGATCTTTGGTAGTTATTGGTACTAACCCGTAACCAATGCACGCACTAGTGCATACATGGGCATGCGCGCGTACGCACGCGCGCCAGGTTTCATTTGACAGTTTTCAGGCCTCTTTTTGGACCGCAGGTCAGGCGACACGAGCACGACAAACAAGGGGGTCGGTGGTGGAGACCCAGGAGGAGGAGGAGGAG
>CBFHXU010000079.1:0-13643 GCA_965659875.1 uncultured Opitutaceae bacterium | reverse complement strand
AAGAACCAAGGCGGAGGCAGACCAAGAAACCACCCACCGATGAGGCTTCGTTAGATGTTTTTTCGAGCAATTCCTTGCGTCATAACCAACGACCGCCGGGCGATAAACGTCCGGAGGTCTTTTGAGTGGCACCCTTTTTCAGGCACCTTGTCGGACGATTCGCCCGTCCTCGTTTAAGGTGCATATTCGGGTCATATTTTCAATATTTTAATGCTCAAATTGAACTGTTTTTTGGCATATTTTTAAGCTGATCGCAGGGCTTTTCTAAGTAGTTCCTATCAGGTAGTTTCCGGATCCATTATTCGCCATGATTCCGGTGTCAAATTGGCGGGCAGGTCAATGTCGCCGATACTTTCGCGATGAAGGGCGGTCACCTTGCAGCCCATGCGGTGAAACATGCGGCGGACTTGGCGGTAACGACCTTCGTGAAGCGTTACCCGAGCCGTCGTGGAGGTGAGGATCTTGAGTTCGGCCGGCAGCGTGGTGATGTCCTCGGTTTTGAAATAAAAACCCGCCCTGAACTGATCGGGAGCATCGGCCGGGATGGGGTCGGAGGTGGTGACGTGGTAGACTTTAGCAATTTTATGGTCCGGATGCATCAAGGTCTTGGACCAGCGTCCGTCATTGGTGAGCAGGACAAGCCCGGACGTGTTGATATCAAGACGGCCCACGAGATGCAGGGTGGCTTTGTCGGGATCGTCGATGAGGTCGATGACGGTGCGGTGGCGTTTGTCCCTGGTCGCACTGATGACTCCCACGGGTTTGTGCAGCATGATGCGCAGGCGCCGCGCCGCGAGTTGCACGACTTGGTCGTCGAAGGTTACCTGAGCGAAGCGATCAACATCCTGGTCGAAGCGGGTCGTGGGGAGATCATCGACGCGGACCCGCTGCGCCAAGATACCTTCGCGGGCCCGGTTGCGCCCCATGTGCTGGTATTTGGCGAGAAGACGTTCGAGTTTCACTTTCGAAGAAGTAGTGAGTAGCGAGTAGAAGTTGCGCTCACCGAGCGTGCTCCGAAGGGGGCTCGGTGGTAAGGGGTAGCCCTGCAAAAAGTATACTTCACTGCGTTTCGTGATATTTTTTACGACATGACCCTGTTGGTCAGTCACTTGTTACTTGGAACTTGATACCCGCCCGAGGCGGGCAAGCTTGTTACTTCGCGCCCGACGGAGTGTTTGTTACTTCGCGCTGAAAGCGCGGGAGGGGGATCAGGTCGTGACTAAATTGCTTCCTGCTTCGCCGAGGCTTCGGCGGACGGGATCGCGTTGCGTCAACGACCCGACCCTGGTGGCTATCTTGTTGCTTGTTACTTGTTACTTGTTACTTCGTGGTTGGGATGGCGGGCCATCCCAACCACGCTATGAGCCAATCTTCACCACTTTCACTCAAGTGCCCCAAATGTGGGCAGGAGCAGGAATTTATCGTCTGGAGTTCGATCAATGTGGCCCTCAATCCGGAGAAGAAAAATGAGCTGCGGATCGGAGCGCTCAATCGGTTTACTTGCGAGAAATGTGAAGAGACCCACGAGGTGAATTATCCGGTGCTCTATCATGATCCGGACCATAAGTTCATGGTTTGGTTGTTCGGTGATGCCGATGACGAGAAGATGCGGGGTCTGATGGTGGGGGATTTCCTGAAGGGCTATCGGATGCGGTTGGTGGAATCCCGGAATCAGCTGGTGGAGAAAAGCCATGTACTCGAAGCGGGTTTGGATGATCGCATTCTGGAGATGTTCAAATTTGTGACGCGGGTGAGTCAGAGCAATGTGCCGGAGGGTGAGTTGTTATTTGCGGGAACGGGCACCGGGCAGAACGATGAAAAGGAACTGCAGTTCGCGGTGGTTTCGGAAACTGAAACCAAATTTATTGGAGCCCAGATGGAGGCGTTTGAAAAATACGCCGATGTGTTTTTCCCGATTGTCGATTTGGAACCCTTGGAGGACATGAAATGGGCCAAGATAGATCAGGCCTATGCCCGCGATATCATCGAGCGCCGAATGCCTGAACTGTTGGGCGGAGCTTAGCGACAACTTCCGCTTATCACGACGTAACTGGCTGGATCTTTCTCTTTCGTCTTTATCGTTCTCTTTCTCGAATATGGGAATGAACGATGCACCGTGAGCTTCTGGCTCAACCTGTCGTTTAAGGGAAAATTTGACGTTAGAGTCAGAGCTCCACCGCGATGATAATGGGTTGGGTCGGAGTGAGGGGGGCTTGGCCGACGCGGGTGCCGTATTGGAAGTCGCGGACTTCGGCGCGGAGGATCAGGTTGTCTGTGGATTCGAGGATACTTGAAGGCAGACTGAGGGTGCCGGTGAGTTTCTTGTGCCAATAGCCGGTCCAAAGCGGAGTGCTGCCGTCCCGGGGATAACCGGGACCTACAATGGCGAACGCGATATAGGGCGGGCGTTGATACCATGAGTCGATGGGACTGTCATCGGGAACCGTCGCGCCGTGGATGGCGACGGAGATCGCGCCGGGGCTGGCGGGAGGCGGGGCAGGCGTTTCGAGCGGCTTTGGTGGGTAGATCGTCGGCGGCACGTTCCAACGGAGACCGGCGTCCGTGCTCTGGTATTCCCCTTTGAGGGTAGTGATGATCACGGTTTCGGTCTCGGCTTCAAAACGGATGGCAGAGGCGTTTTCGTAGAGTAACCACGAAACGGATGCCCAATCGGTGTCAGCATCGAGAGAACGACGGTAAACCGCGGGTCGACCGGCGGTGATCGCAAATTCGAATTGCTCGTCACCCACCGTGCCCTCTGCGGTCCCGATGATCTCACGAGCCGGCAGTCCGCGATTGGCGGACGTCCAGGTTGTGCCGTGGTCAAAGGATCGGTAAATACCGACGTTGGTGCCGGCATAGATGACGTCTCGGGTGACCAGAAAACTGCGGGCGAACTCACAGGTAAGGGAGTGCCCGACTTCGTGCCAGGTTGCGCCCGCGTCGGTGGTCTTCCAGTTGGAATAGTCGCTGCCCGCATAGATGATATCTGGATTGTCGGGATCGAAGGCGGAACCGCTGATCAGGACCGCGCCGTAGTGGGGCGTGCGTTTTTGTGGAGCGATACCATGGCTTGAAGAAACCCAGCTGTGACCATTGTTGTAGGACTTAAACATGCCTTGGTGATGGGTTTCGGCGTAGAGTAACCCTGACGTCTCGGGGGCGGGAATAATCCGGTCGGCGCGTCGGAAGAGAGGACCGAGGGTTTCGTGGCGCCAAGTATCGCCGCCGTCGTCACTGCGGTGATAACCGTTTTCCCAGCGACCACCGACAAATAGCGTGTCGGGTTCGCGAGGATCGAGGGTCAGATGCTGAAAGCGGCCGAACTCTTGCGGCCATGCGGGATTGGGCCACGGCACGTTGTTGTCTTCAATGAACTGGGGGTAGTTGAAGACGTGCGTCCAGGGACCCTTTCCGCCCTCCACGTTGCGGTGCACGCCGTTGGGCGTGAGAACGTAAAGTCGCTCAGGATCGGTAGGATCGATGACGAGGCTCAGAATGCTGGTTTCGGGAAAAGCCAGGAGGGTCCAGGAGTCGCCTTGGTCAATTGAATGCCAGAGCCCGGAATCCCGCCCTCCGGTGTAGAGTTCGGAAGGTGTGACTGGATCGAACACCACGATGTTGTAGTGGCGCAGATCGGGATGCGGGCTGATATCGGTCCAGAGGTCACCCCGGTTTTCCGAACGGTAGAGACCACTGCCATTGGTGGCCGCGAAGAGGGTGGAGTCGTCGCCGGGGAAAGCGGCGAGTTTCATGATGTAGGCCGAAGCCGGCGGAGGGACGGTGGCCGGATCAGTTGAGTTGGTCTGTGGCCGGCATCCCATGACGATTGCGGCTGAAGCCAGAACTGCCAAGGGGAGGGGCGAGAAATGTCGGAACATCGGGAACCAGTGTAGGATGTTGGGTTTGGTGGGCAAATCTAAGAACGCCGTCATCCCCCTGATTTTGAATTTGGAGAGCAGGAAGTCAGGAAACTGAACCCACCGGGCTCTGAATTTCTTGATACTTGGTAATTGTTACCCGCCCAAGGCGGGCAAGCTTGTTAATTCGTGTGTAGCGCGTTTAGTACTTTTGCTTTACACCCCTATGAATTCTATTCCCCGCCTCTGTGCCTTGGCACTTTTCTGGATCACTGCGGTGGCCCTTACCGCAGCTGATCGTCCCAATATTCTTTGGATTACGAGTGAAGATAACAGTCCCGACTACATCGGGGCGTTTGGTGATCCGCATGGAATGACCCCCACCATTGATCGGCTGGCGAAGGAAGGTATAGCGTATGATAACGCTTATGCCAATGCCGCGGTCTGTGGACCGGCCCGGACCACTTTGATCCTCGGGATGTATCCGCCGTCCGTGGGTGGCGAGCACATGCGCAGCCAGGCCCCGTTGCCGTCGCACATCAAAATCTACCCACAATATCTGAGCGAGGCGGGCTACTACACGACCAACAACAGCAAGCAGGACTACAACATCGCGCAGGACACACCGGGTTGGGCGGAAAGCAGCAACAAGGCACACTGGAAAAACCGCGCTGAGGGACAGCCGTTTTTCGCCATTTTTAATACTACGGTAACCCACGAGAGTGCGCTCCATACGCGTAAGTATGACCGCAAATTTGGGGTGCCGCCGGATCAGGTGCGCGTGCCGGCTTATATCCCCGATACGCAGGAAGCCCGGGAACGTATCGCGACCTATTATTCGCGGATCAATGACATGGATAACTTCGTCGCGGCGCGTTTACAGGAACTGGAAGACGCGGGTCTGGCCGATGATACGATCGTCTTTTATTACTCTGACCACGGAGGCATTATGCCTCGCAGCAAACGCTTCGTTTATGACAGCGGCACGCATGTGCCTTTGGTGATTCGGTTCCCCGAAAAATGGGCCCACCTCTCACCGCATGCCGCGGGAAGTCGCACGGATGAGCGGGTGGGATTTGTGGATTTCGCGCCGACGCTGCTGAGTTTGGTGGGGGCGAAGATTCCTGCTCACATGCAGGGGCGCGCCTTTCTGGGCGAGAAACGTGGACCGGCACCGGAGTATGCCTACAATTTCCGTGCACGGGCAGATGAGCGCATCGATTTCAAGCGCGGGGTGACCGACGGGAAATTTAATTACATCCGGAACTATCTCGCTTACCTGCCTTCGGGACAGCACGTGAATTATATTTGGTCGAATCCGGTCATGGGTGAATGGGAAGATCTCTACCGGGTCGGCAAAACCAATGCGGCCCAGAGTGCATTTTTTGAGCCGGCTCCGTTGGAGGAGCTCTTTGACCTGGCGAACGATCCGGACGAGGTGAATAATCTGGCCCAGGATCCGAAATATCGCGACGTGCTCGTGCGGATGCGGCAGGCGAATCGGGATCACATGATGCGGATTCGCGATAGTGGATTCGTGCCGGAAGCGTTGTTGGTCGAATGGAGCCGGGGATCCGGTAAGTCGCCGCACGATATCGCGCGTGACGATGCCCAATATCCGTTGGCGAAGATTATCGCGGCGGCGGATGTCTTGTTAGATGCGGGGGATGATGCCTTACCGAAACTCACCCGGCTTTTGCAGTCCAAGAATCCGGTCGTGCAATACTGGGCCCTGATCAACTGCATGGTGCTGGGCACCGAAGATGAAAAAATCACCAAGCGGATCACCGCCCTGACGCGCAGCCCGATCGCCGCGACCCGTATCGCGGCAGCTGAGCATCTGGCGCGACGGGGTAAGAAGGATCCCCGACCGGTATTGAATGAGGTATTGCTCAACAATCCGAATGTGCTGGCGCGGTTGCAGGCGATCAATGCTCTCGACCACGTGCAGGAGAAGTATCCCTTTGACGCCTCGGTGTTCGAACGCTCGAAGGCGATGTGGCCGGTTGATGCGAAGATACTCACCGCCGATTGGATGGGGCGCTACAAGGCCTACGATGTTCGGGTGATGGAATTTCTGGACGCGCAACGCGCGAAGTGACGCTTCAAAGTTACGCCGGCTCGATAACCTGATAGGCTTCCCATTGACTCCTAGGGTTCTAGGCTGGGGGGTGATGCAATACCCCCATTCACGAAGATTCTTTTGGCCTCTGATATTTTCCGTCGCTTTGGCTGGCGGCGGTGCGGTCGCGGCGAAAGAGGTCAATGTATTGTTTCTGGGCAACAGCTATACCAACCGGCACAATCAACCGGACTTGGTGGAGCGGGTGATGGAGGAGGGTGACCCTGATATCGACTACCGCATGTCACGCGTGATCTACGGCGGACAAAACATGTTCAAGCATTCGACGTATTATTTTAGCCAAACGTTCATTGAGCAGGCGACGATTTCGGATGCGGAGATTCGGGCCCGCCTCGCCAAAATGAAGGCCTTGCTCGAATCCGATCAAGCCCCGGACACGGAGGAGTGGGAGACGCATTGGATGTCACTCGGCCACAAACGGGGGCAGGTAAAGTTTGCCGATATTCACCGTCATATCCGGTCGGCGATTAAAAACCATGAGGATCTCTTAAAAAATAATCCCCGACAAACCTGGGATTATGTAGTGCTACAGAGTTGGCGGGATGTGTCGGCCGATCCGGACCAAGCCTATGCCAAGTATGCGACTAAACTGGCGAACATCGCGAAAGCGAATGGTGCGAGGGTGATACTTTATATGACCTCACCGGAAACGCAGAATCTCGCGCCGGTTACGGAACCGTTTAATCCGGAGTCGGCGGATCGCGATGTGGCGATTGGGTTGGAACTCGTGAAACGAATCAAACCCGCCGCAGTGGTGAGCGTGCCCTTGGCGCTTAAGAATATTCAAACCGGCGGCACAGATTTGGTGTTTCGTTACGTGAACGACGGCCATCTGAATCAGACCTGCGCGTTTCTGACTTCGAATCTATTCTATGCCGCTTGGACGGGGAAAAGTCCGGAGGGATTCGCCTACAACTCCGTGACCGAAAACAAGGTCAAGAATGGTCAGGATCCCGACGGTGGTGATCTGACAGTGGTGTTCGATGACGACACGAAACTTTATCTACAACGCATGGCCTGGGAAGCGGCGGAAGAATTCCGCACGCTGGCGGCGGGTCGCTAGGCTGGGTTGTATTAAACCGCAGATTAACGCGGATGGTGCCTAAGGCGTTGTTGTGAGGCAGAACTATTTTGTCACGGAAACCACTGAATCCTCGGAGGACCCAAAGTGCTCATCGAATGGCATAAACTCCTCCTAAAACTCGTTCAGACTCTGTGCGCTCTGTGACTTAGGTTTGAGTAGATTGAAGCAACATCAAATACGTCGGCCGGTGAGTAGAATACTCGTTCTGCGTCAGTCGGTGGTTGTGCATCTGGAATTCACTCCTTTGTCCCGCGCGCGGGACTTCGGCGCGCAAGCAGGAATTCTCAGGAATCGAAACGCTCGGCACGTTGTTTTCACGCGGGGCACGCAGAGCCGAGGAGATTGTAGTGCGGTGGAGACAGTATGCCCTGCATCTTGATACCCGCCCGAGGCGGGCAAGCTTGGAACTTGAAACCTGTTACTTCGCGCCTAACGGCACGCTAGCGCTCACTCTTTTTCGAAGACGATAAGGTGCTGCCAGGGGAGGGAAGTGCTGTCGGTTTTTATCCACTTCAGGGGATGGGGTTCCATTTCGCGCCGCACTTGGGTTTCCGTCATTTTGTGCAGCGGTTTGATGGGAACCGAATCGTCTTCCTTGCGGTATTCGACGAGGATGAGTCGGCCGCCGGGTTTGAGGGCGCGGCAGATGGATTGGATCATTTCGAAGGGATGGGAGCACTCGTGGTAAACATCGACCATGAAGGCCATGTCGATGAGGTTGGGCGGTAGCTTGGTGTCTTCGATTTCACCCAACACGGGGGTGACATTGGTGATGCCCGCTTGGGTCAACCCACGGATTAGGATGTCCAGCATCTCCGGTTGAATATCGACGGCGTAGACCTGGCCTTCGTCGCCCACGATGGGCGCGATGCGGCGGGTATGATAGCCCGAGCCTACGCCAATGTCGGCGATACGATCGCCCGGCTTCAGTTCGAAGAGCTCGAGCAGTTTGGTGGGATTTTCCTCCGCTTCGCGTTCGTCGCGTTCGAGCCAAGGGGCACCTTGATGTCCCATGACGTGTGCGATGTGACGACCAAAGTAGATCTTCCCAATGCCGTCCCGCGGCGGGTGTTCGGAGTTCACGTACCCGGGGTGGCTGGATGTGGTCTCCGCCGCAATTGAACCGGCGATTAAACAAAGCAGGAAAAGCGTGCGGGTATTCATGGTGGTGACAGAAGTAGGGACGGGCTGGATTTGTGACTATTGGTGGTAACGCCAAGCTGTCATTTGCTCGGCGAGTTTGCCCGGATCGAGTCCGAGTTCGTTGCGGTTCACCTTCATGGAAAGAAATGGTGGCATGAAAGAGGTAGGAGTCGATGTCAGCCTTGGCTGTTCCTCAGCCCCGATCTTTTTACCCAGACATTCCTGTGGTTACTGCCAACATTCACTCGGGCAAGGCGCTGAACCGCCTCCTGGGTCTGTGCGGTTGCTGGTCACTTTTTGACGAGTCGCACGCCGTCCGCTTCGATGGTAATCAAACGCTCGCGATAAAGTGAACCGATCGCTTGTTTAAATACTTTTTTGCTCACGCCAAAAGTCGCCCGAATATCTTCGGGCGGGCTCTTATCGTGATAGGGGAGAAACCCGTCGGCGGAACGTTTGAGCATGCCGTGGATCTTATCGCGAATGGGTTCGATGCGTTCGTAGCCGGAATCGTGGATGGTAAGATCGATTTTGCCATCGGGGCGTTCGCGACCAATGAACCCCGACAAGGTCTCGCCGATGGTCAGGGGCGCCGGCAAATCGGAACGGTACAGTAGGCCGACATGGGATTGATCGACGATGGCTTTGTAGCCGAGTGGTGTCTCCCCAAAGACGATGAGGTCGACCGCATCGCCCCGCTCGTATTCGGCTTCGGTGCGATCGAGGTGTCGATCGACCCGGGCGGTGGCGACGATGCGATTGGTGCGTTCATCGATCCGTACGAGGACGACAACCTTGGCCCCCACAGTGACTTCACCCGCCCATTCCCGGTTGGGCAGGAGGAGGTCCTTCTCGAGACCCCAGTTGAGAAATGCGCCCATGCGCGGATTGATGCTGACCACCTCGAGCGCCGCGAACTGGCCGACTTTGGCCAGAGGAGTGTCGGTCGTGGCGATAATGCGGTCTTCGGAATCGCGGTAGAGAAAAACGTCGATCGCACCGCCCGCGACCATCAGCGGAGTCGCGTAGCGTTTGGGTAGCAGAATCTGTCCCATGTCCTCGCCATCGAGGTAAAACCCGGGCGCAGCTTCGTGCAGAATGGTCAGAAGGTTGGTTTCACCGAGATAAGGCATGAGAGGAGTTTAGGAATAATATGATGAAGCCCGTCAGCAAAGAACAGAGCCCACGGAACTGTCAGCTTGCTTTAGTTAATTTAGAACTCAGGAAACGAAACCTTCAGGATTATGAAATTCTTGGTACTTGTTACCTGACACTTGGGACTTACGCAGTAGCGTTTTGATACTTGTTACCTGCTACCCGCCCGAGGCGGGCAAGCTTGTTACTTCGAAGAAGTGGTGAACGAAGAGTTCACTCTTCGGCCATCATGGCGTCGAGTAGCGGCTTCATGCCTTCCACCCAGATTTCGTAACCGGCGGCGGAGAGGTGGAGTTGGTCGGGCATGATGGCTTTGGCGATGGTGCCGTCGGCGGACATGAATTTGGGGCCGAGATCGAGGTAGCGGATGGTCTTCCCGTTGTCCATCTGGGCGAGTTCGGCGTTGATCACGCCGATCATACGCATCTTTTCCTCGTGAGGGTCGGCAATGCCTCCCTGATTGGTGCGCGGACCGCGGGGGAAGACACCCAGTAGCAGCACTTTGGTTTCGGGCAATTTCTCGTGGATCATGGAAACGATCTTACGATTGGCGGCGGCGATGGCGGGGGCGGTGTGGCCACCGAGATTGTTGGTGCCGATCATGAGCACGACCACCTTGGGTTTCACGTTGTCGAGTTCGCCCTGTTCGATGCGCCAGATGACGTGCTGGGTTTGGTCGCCGCCGATGCCGAAATTTGCCGGTTGATAGTCTCCCCAAGCTTCTTCCCAGATCTCGGCTTGGCGGGACCAGCCCTGGGTGATGGAGTCGCCCAAAAACAACACGCCCACGGGACCAGCGGCAGCGCGCTCGAGGAAATCGGCATGGAAGCGGAAGAACCTTGCATTCCCATATTTGGGCTCGCCGATGCTGGCATCGGCAGCGGTGAGCGAGGTGGCGCCGACCACGAGGGCAAGGAGGAGGAAGGATAAGCGGAATAGGGGTGGGAAACGCATATTGCGGTCCACTGTAGCATCGGCGAACGGGCAGGCGATGGTTGATATTATATTTTTCCGCTTTTCAGGGGGACGGAATTCGGTGTTGGTGGGGCATCATGTCATCCACACCAAATTACCGCACGATCGCCGAAGCTTACGTTAAGGGACTCACGGAAGGACGCGTCGACCCGGCCGCCGTGATTGCCTGGGCCGATGATCTTCTTTGCAACGACCCGGACACGCAGGACTGGATGATTGAGATTTCCACTGCCAATGCCGATGACCGGGTGGGGGTGGTGCAGCAGTTGAACACCGTCAAAGGTGAGATCGACGAAGCGGCCTTGGCCGAGTTGATCGCGCAACAGGGCTAACCGGTTTCGAAACAGGCTTTCCCTTAAACGAGAAGCCTGCCAGTCGTGGGGAATGCTTACCCCTGCGCGTTTCCCTCGACTTCCCGTCGTTCTTTTCGTCCTCGTTGGTCTACTGGCCACGAGCCTGGCCGCTCAATCCGAGCCGGAGGTGGAATGGCACGACGTCACCACTTGGGATATCGAAGGACGGGCCTGGGTGGATTGGGAGCGCCAACGTTGGTTTGATCGCTTCCCCGCGGCAGCCGAGGGCTCGGTGACGGAAAAGGTATGGGATCTGAGTCGCTCACCGACGGGTATGGTGGTGCGATTTGCTTCGGATGCGGATGCGCTCTGGGTGGATTTCTCCCTGATGGGGGCATCACTCAATGGCGTGAACATGACGCCGATTTCGTCGAGTGGTTTGGACCTGTATGCTCGCGATGAGGATGGCGCGTGGCGCTGGGTGGAAGCGTTGGGTCCGCGTAAACAATCGCACCGCGGAAAAATAGTGGAAGGCTTGGCCGCAGGCCACCGTGAATACGCCCTCTATTTACCCCTGCGCAATGGCATCGATTCCTTGCAGATCGGCGTGCCCGCCGGAGCAAAGTTTGCCCCCCTGCCTCCTCGCGAGATGGCTCCGATCGTGTTTTACGGCACATCGATTAACCATGGTGCGAGTGCCTCCCGCCCGGGGATGGTGCACACGGCGCTCTTGGGGCGGTGGTTCGATCGTCCCGTGGTGAATCTGGGGTTTGCCGGCAATGGTCGTATGGATGCGGCGGTGGGAGATCTCATGGTGCACATCGATGCGGCGGTTTATGTGATCGATTGTTTGCCCAATATGAATTCGACGACCGTGCGGGAAAAGTGCGTGCCTTTGATCAAACAGCTGCGGGCGGCTCAGCCGGATATTCCCATCGTGCTGGTGGAAGATCGCCGTAATACGAATTCTTGGATCCTGCCGGATCGCAATGCGCATCACGACGCGAACCATGCGGCGCTGCGCGAGTGTTATGCCGAACTGCGTGCCGCGGGATTTCGCGACCTATATTACATCGAAGGTGACGGATTGCTCGGCGATGACGGGGAGGGCACATCGGATGGATCGCATCCCAGTGATCTGGGGTTCTGGCGGCAGGCAAAAGTGATGGAACCGATATTGCGCCAAGCGTTGATCGGGCGCTGATGCCTTGGGGAGGGGAACACGTTTCACCTAGTCAGAGATTGAATTGGGTTTTGCCATCCGGGGGGGAGGCGGTTTGGCCTTAGTAATGCCTGCCCCCGGTCGTTTCTTCTTTATTCGTTGTCTGCTGATGGCGGTGGGAACGCTTCTCGCGATCTCGGTTGGCGCCCAAACCGAAAAGGCCGTCGAGCCGGTGATCGAATGGTATGATGTGACGACTTGGGATATTGAGGGTCGTGAGTGGGTCGACGAGCAGCGTCAGGGCTGGTTCGATCGGTTGCCGCAAAGGGCCGAAGGCGCGGTCACCGACCGGGTGTGGGAGTTAAGCCGCTCGACGGTTGGCATGGTGGTGCGTTTCCGCACGGACTCAGATGAAATTTTGCTGGATTACGCGTTATCGAAAGGGGTGTTCAACGGCGTCAATACGTCCCCGATCGGACACAGCGGGTTTGATATGTATGCCCGGGATGAAGCCGGGGAGTGGCGTTGGGTGGAATCGGCCGGACCTCGAGAACAAACGGGACAACTCGCGATCGCCCGGGGACTCGCCTCAGGCGAACGCGAATATGCCCTCCATCTCCCGTCGTTTAATGGCCTCGAAGCACTTTCGATTGGCGTTTCGGAGGTCGCCAAATTTCAGCCGCTGCCGCCCCGTCAGAATCGGCCAATTGTGTTTTACGGCACCTCGATCAACCATGGAGCCAGTGCTTCCCGCGCGGGGATGGTCCACACCGCGATATTGGGCCGCTGGTTTGATCGTCCGGTGGTGAATCTGGGCTTCAACGGAAATGGTCGGATGGATGCAGCCGTCGGCGAGCTCATGGGGGATATCGATGCGGCGGTCTACGTCATCGATTGCCTGCCCAATATGAATGCGGCCGCGGTCCTCGAGAAATGTGTGCCACTGGTAAAGCAACTGCGCGCCGCGCAACCTGACATCCCCATTGTGCTGGTGGAAGATCGCCGAAACACCAACGCGTGGGTTTTTCCCGATCGCAGTGCCCATCACGATGCGAATCACGCGGCCTTAAAGAAGTGTTACGCGGAACTGCGAGCGGCGGGATTCCGCGATCTGTATTACATCGAGGGGGACAATTTACTCGGCAATGATGGGGAAGGCACTGCTGATGGATCCCACCCCAGTGATCTGGGATTCTGGCGGCAGGCCAAAATTTTTGAACCCATTCTGCGTCAGGCCCTGATGGGCCGCTGAAGTTTATTATGCGTTTAGACAATTCCACTCTCCTTTTGGTCGAAGACGAAGCGCTGCTGCGTCGCCGTTTGGCGGCGAAGTTCGAGGCGGCGGGAGCGGAGGTGGCGGTGGCCGCCGACCTCGGGGAGGCGCGGCGACTGGTGGCGGAGATGAGTTTCGATTTCGTGCTGATGGATGTGAATCTGCCCGACGGTCGCAGTCCCGAATTGTTGGAGGAAAAGATTTTCGGCTCGAGCACGGTGGTCCTGATCATGACCTCGGAAGGCGGGGTGGAAGGGGCCGTCGAAGCGATACGTCTGGGGGCGGCGGATTATTTGCCCAAACCGGTGGATGCGCATGATGCGATGTTGCGCATGGCGGCGGCGCGAAAACGGCGGCGTCGCAGTCGTGGGGATCGGTTTAAACAGGAAAAGGAAACCGCGCAGAGTGAGTCGCTGGTGTTTGGCGAATCATTGAAATCGGTGCGTCGCCAGTTGGATCAAATCCTAAGCGCGGATCGACGCTTGGCGGAGAGTGGCACCGTGCCGCCTCCGGTGATTATTCTGGGCGAGACCGGCACCGGTAAAACGTCGTTGG
>CBFHXU010000078.1:0-13706 GCA_965659875.1 uncultured Opitutaceae bacterium | reverse complement strand
TGAACTTTATTTTCAGAGACTGCCCCTATCTGGGTTAAACAACTAGATCGGCGCAAGAGAGAGGCTGCTTAACGTGCGCCTCGGTTGGAGTAGTCGGGCTTAGGTGGGGAGATTACTCGTCTGGGGGGGCATTGCTGGGGGCTGTGCCGACCACTTGCATTTCTTCGATGCTTACTTCGCCTTTGTAATCACGAATCAGTCTTCCGGACTCACGACCAAAATACCGGCCGGCGCTGAGCGCCATCTCTTCAACACTGTCCATGAAGTTGTTGCCGCGAGTGCGAATACTAAAGCGCGTCACCCAGCGTGGTTTCGGTTTCTTATTTTCGGGAGATTCGGTGATTTGTTGGAAGTCGTATGCCGTTACAATGACGTAGTAGCGCGGATCCTGCACGTCCTGCAGCAGCAGGTCGAACCGATCACTACCGGCGAATCGGGCGATGTCGTTGTTGCGATTCAACTCATCGGTGTATCCCAGAACTTGAGCGGTCCTCTCATCACGAAGCTCCTGCATCCGGTTTTCCATCTGCATCAACGCCAGGGCGCTGTCCAATTGAGCGTTGGCATCCGCGATAGCCGTCATTTGGGGATCGACGAGCGAGAGACCCTCTCCGCTGTCTTGGGATTCGAAACCGGAAGACGCGGTGCCCAAAGCCTGGTAGGCCTGTCCCGCCACGTTCACCCCGTCGCCCAGCGCTGCCGAATTTGTGGGGTTTGTACGTCCCCAGTGAATGATGACCATCAGATCGGCCTTTTCCTTTTCTGATGCGTAAAAGTAATTCTGCTTCGCTAATTCCTCCGCGATGGTGCCGGCGATTTTGGGGAAGTCTTCCTTTACTTGAGATTGATCCCAAAGGGTGCCGTCGATTCTCCCACCGAAGCCGATCGCGTAACGTTCCGGTGCGGGTTTTCCGTTTTCCTGCAACTCCCGTTCGTAGTCTGAGGCGATCCGCGAGTAGATGGTTACGGGTAGGGGCTTCCGGTCAGACTGGGCGAACGAGAAAACGGGAAACAGTATCAGACAGATCAGCGCCGTGCGGCGGAGAGGGAGGATTCGATAGGCAGTCATGCTAAAAATCAGGCAGTCAAAAAGTTAAACCTATAAGTCAGCATATCAATACAGCACCTGCAATTTACTGTGTGCTCGACGTATACCAGAGTGTATCGTGAGGCCAAATTAGCCACGCTCCCAGCTCGACAATTTACCTTTGAGCACCGAAATGGTGATTTATGCGCGTTCTTGTCACCGGCGGTGCCGGATTTTTGGGTTCTCATCTCTGCGATCGGCTGGTCGAGCAGGACCACGATGTGGTGTGTCTCGATAACTTTTTCACGGGGCGAAAGTCGAATATCAGCCATTTGCTCGGCAAAACGAATTTTGAACTCGTGCGTCACGACGTCACCGATCCTTTCAAATTCGAGGTCGATCGCATCTACAATCTCGCCTGTCCCGCGTCGCCACCCCACTACCAATATAACCCGATCAAGACCACCAAGACCTCCGTTATGGGAGCGATCAACAGCCTCGGACTCGCCAAACGCGTGCGAGCGCGGGTGTTTCAAGCCTCGACCAGCGAAGTTTATGGCGACCCCGCGGTGCATCCGCAGCCGGAGTCGTATTGGGGTAACGTGAATCCGATCGGCGTGCGCTCTTGCTACGACGAAGGGAAGCGTTGTGCAGAAACCTTGTTTTTCGACTACCACCGTGAAAACAAAGTAGATATCCGCGTGGTTCGGATTTTTAACACCTATGGTCCCCGCATGCATCCCGACGATGGTCGCGTCGTATCCAACTTTGTCGTGCAGGCACTCAAAGGCGAGGATATCACCATTTACGGCGATGGTTCCCAGACCCGATCTTTTTGCTACGTGGATGACCTGATCGAGGGTTTCCTTCGCCTCATGGAACAGGATGAGGTGGTCGGCCCGATCAATATTGGCAATCCGGGCGAGTTCACCATGCTCGAACTCGCGGAAAAAACCCTCCAAGTCGTGGGCGGTTCCTCTAAGATCGTTCACCAGCCGCTGCCCGCCGATGATCCCAAGCAGCGTAAACCGGACATTTCGCTCGCCCAGAAACATTTGGATTGGGAACCGAGGGTTTCCCTCGATGAGGGTCTCAAGCGCACGGCGGAGCACTTTCGTCAAGAGCTCTTCGGCTGAGACACCTCGGCAGCTACCGGGCCGGCGTCGTGACAACCTGTCTCACCTGGCCTTGCCGGGTGGCAAGCGGAGGCGAGGACGAACGGAGCTTATTTACCTCTAGCGACAAACGCTATTTGTCATTTGCCAAGCACATGGCGCGTCCTACGCTGGCCGGTTCTTCATGTTAGACTTTCTGTTCAAACGTTTCGCCGGTCGTCACTACCGGAAATTCCTCGAATCCGTTAAGCCCACGGTGGCAAAGATTAACGAGATCGAGGAATCGTATCAGTCCCTCTCCGAGGAGCAGCTCAAGGCCAAGACCGACGAGTTCCGTGCCCGTTTTAAAGACGGTGAATCTTTGGATGATCTTCTGCCGGAGGCATTTGCGACGGTGAAAAATGCCGCCCGTCGCCTCGTTGGCACCACCGGCATGGTCAATGAGCACGAGCAGACTTGGGACATGGTGCACTTCGATGTGCAGCTCATCGGCGGCATGGCCCTCCATCAGGGGAAGATTTCCGAAATGGCCACGGGTGAGGGTAAGACCCTCGTCGCGACGCTCCCGCTTTATCTAAACGCCCTCACGGGCCGAAATTCCCAACTCGTTACTGTCAATGACTACCTTGCACGTCGTGACTCCGAGTGGATGGGCCATCTTTACCAGTATTTGGGCCTCACCGTCGGCTGTATCCAGCAACAGATGCGCCCCGACGTGCGTCGCGAAATGTATGGTTGCGATATTACCTATGGTACCGCTTCCGAATTCGGTTTCGATTACCTCCGCGATAACGGTATGGCCACCCGCAAGGACGATCAAGTCCAGCGCGATCACTGGTATTGTATCGTCGACGAAATCGACTCGATCCTCGTCGATGAAGCGCGCACCCCGTTGATCATTTCCGGCCCCGCGCCAATCGAGCGCGAGCAACCGTTCACGCGCCTCAAACCTACCGTTCAGCGGCTGGTCGATATGCAGGCCAAACTTTGTAACCGCCTCGTGAGCGAGTCCCGCAAGGTGCTCGAAAACGAAGAGAGCGACGACGATGCCCGCCACGACTCCCTGCGCAAACTCCTCCAGGTCAAACTGGGCCAGCCGAATAATAAGCAGTATCTGCGGGCGATGGAGAACGCCGCGACCAATAAGGCCCTCGACAAGCTCGAGACCGAGATGAGCTCGGATATGCAGAAGGCCGAGATGTTCGCGTTGAAGGAAGAACTCTTTTTCGTCATCGACCAGAAGCAGCACCAGGCCGATCTCACCGAAGTGGGTCGCCTCACCCTGCGCCCCGACGACCCCGATGCGTTTGTCCTCCCTGATTTGGCGCTCGAACACTCCGCCATCGATGGCGATACCGGGCTTACCCCCGAACAGCGCGAAGAAAAGAAAAACGCTTCGCATGCCGCTTACGCCACCGTTTCCGAAGAAATTCACGCCATCTCCCAGTTGTTGCGTGCCTACTGCATCTATGAGCGCGACGTCGAATACGTGGTCCAAGAGGGCAAGGTGAACATCGTCGACGAAAACACCGGTCGTGTCATGGCCGGTCGTCGCTGGTCCGATGGGTTACACCAAGCCGTCGAAGCCAAGGAAGGCGTCACGATCGAACGTGAAACGCGCACCTACGCGACCGTTACGATTCAGAACTACTTCCGCATGTATGAGAAGCTGGCGGGTATGACTGGCACGGCGGAAACCGAAGCCGCGGAGTTTAGCGAAATTTATCGATTGGGCGTGCAGGTCATTCCGACCAACAAACCCAATATTCGCGACGATAAGAACGATTCCATTTTCAAAACCCGCCGGGACAAGTTCAACGCGGTGGTCGAAGAAATTGCCGAAGCCAACAAGCGCGGACAACCCGTTCTGGTCGGCACCGTTTCGGTTGAGTCATCCGAAGTGCTCTCCCGTATGCTCAAACGAGCGGGTGTCGTACATACCGTACTCAACGCGAAGTTCCACGAACAGGAGGCGGACATCGTCGCCCGCGCCGGTCACCGTGGAGCGGTCACCATCGCCACCAACATGGCGGGTCGGGGCACCGACATTAAACTCGGCGAAGGGGTGCGCGAACTCGGCGGCCTTTACGTCGTCGGCACCGAACGGCACGAATCACGCCGGATTGACCGTCAGTTGCGCGGACGTTGTTCGCGCCAAGGCGACCCTGGCACGACTAAGTTTTTCCTCTCCCTCGAAGACAACCTCATGCGGCTCTTCCTCCAGGGGAATCTCGCCTCCAAGCTCATGGAGGGTTCCATGCGCGACGGCGAAGAGCTCGAGCATCCGTGGCTCAATCGTTCCATTGAGAGCGCGCAGAAAAAGGTCGAGCAACAGAACTTCTCCATTCGCAAACGCCTGCTCCAATACGACGACGTGCTCAACCAACAGCGCGAAGTGGTTTACGGCATTCGCAATGCCGCCATCCACGCGGAGCGACCGAAGGATATCATCTTTGAGCAGATCGAAGAGGAGATCGTGGCTCGTCTCGAGGCAGCCGGCATGGATGATAAGGCCGGTCCGGAGGAAGCCGCACTTGAATCTCTCGCCGGGTGGCTGAACACCCACTTCCCAATCGGCGTTCAGGCTGCCGACATGCATGGCAAGTCGTTCGAAGGCCTGCAGGCGGTTTTGGTCGAACGCGTCAAAAAAGCTTACTCGGTTAAAGAATCCTCCGAAATTCCTGAGGCCCTCGGGTCGCTGGAGCGCTACGTGATCATCAACGCGATCGATCGCCGCTGGCAGGAACATCTTACCGAGATGGAAGAGTTGCGCCGCGCCATCGGCCTGCGCAGCTACGGCCAGAAGGATCCCCTCGTTGAATACAAGGGTGAGGCGTTTAAGTATTTCGAAGAGTTGATGGACAATGTGCGGCTGCAAATTTGCACCGGACTTTTCCGCAGCGCTTCCAACATCCAGTCCTTTGAGAACATGCTCTCGATGTTGAGTCGCGGAGCCAAAACCCAAGGACCTGAAAACGCGCCTCCCGCCGGTGCCGTTCCGGGGGCGCCTGCTCCCGGTCAACCCAGTGGCGCCGCTGCTCCGGGTGGTCCCGGCAGCAACATCAAGCTGCCCATGCCGAAGCCGACTCCCGTCAAGGCGATGCCAAAAGTGGGCCGCAACGAACCTTGCCCGTGTGGCAGTGGGAAGAAGTTCAAACAATGTCACGGTAAGTAGACCGCTTCTCCCCTGAGTGTAGGGGAGCGGTAATTCTCCATGTCCTCCGACGAAGATTCGTTCCCGCCGTTTCCGGATTACGATAATCCCACGGTGCCGTTCTGGGAAAAACACGGCCATTGGTTGATGCCGCTGGCGGTGTTTTTGGGCACGATCCTACTCAACGTAGTGGCGTTTCCGCCCCTCGAAGCCCCCGAGGCAGCTTACGTCTTTTGCGTCCCGGCGCTGCTGTGGGCCTATCGCCGTCCTAACTTTAAACTCTACGCGGGAGTCATGCTGGGATCGCAGGTGGTTACGTGGATGGTCCTGCTCTTTTGGCTGCACCATGCGACCTGGCCGGGTTACCTCCTGCTCGCCCCGATTGCCGGATTGTGGGTGGGCTCGTGGTTCCTGTTGGCGTATTGGATAATGCCGCGAATCGTAGGCCTACCGACAATTAACCGGCTTTTTGGTATCGCCGGTTTGGCGGCGGCCTGGGTGCTTATCGAATGGACCCGCACGTGGTTGTTGTCGGGCTTTCCCTGGCTTCCGCTCGCGGCCAGCCAATGGGAACGATCCGCCGTGTTGCAGATCTCCGCCTTCACCGGGGCATGGGGAGTATCGTTTATTCTGATACTCATGAATCTCGGTTTTGCGGCCTATGGTCATCGCCTGTTTTTCGAGACCCACCTCAAAGGGTTCAAGAAACGCAGTCAGGAATTTATGCTCGGTATTTTTGGCCTGTTGGTCTGCCTGAGCATCCACGTGCAGGAATCGGTCAATCGTTACAAGTTCAGCGATCCGGTCGGGCGGGTCGGCATGGTTCAACCGAACGTGCCCCAGGAAGTAAAATGGGATCCGGCCAAGGGGCCGGGCATCGTCAAGACGCTCCAACAAGCGACCGCGACGGCGGCGCAACGGAATCCCGACCTGATTCTATGGCCCGAAGCCGTTACCCCTTGGGTGATCGTTGGCGGCCAAGATAACTCGGTGCAGGATTTTGTAGAATATGCGGCGACTGAAGCGCGCACTCCGATTTTGTTGGGTTCGATTGGAGCCGAGCGAGATAATGATTCGGCGGGCGAGTCGCGGTGGGTCAACGGCTCCTTTCTTGTCTATCCGGATACCGGATTGAGCGCCGAGTATTATGTGAAGCGGCAGCTGGTGCCGTTTGGTGAATACGTGCCGTTTCGATCGATTTTGGGCTGGCTCGAAAAAGTCGTGCCCGTCGGCGGAGACTTTCAAGCGGGTGATTCCGCGGAACCGTTTTTCGTTAACTTTAAAAACGCGACCTTGGCGGTGAGTCCGCTGATCTGCTACGAGGACACCTATCCGAATCTTGCACGGGAGAGCGTCCAGGCGGGGACAGACCTATTCGTGGTGCAGACCAACAACGGATGGTTTGGTGAAGGCGGTGCGGCCGAGCAACACGCCGCTCACAGTGTCTTGCGCGCGGTGGAAACCCGTCGCCCCGTTTTGCGCGTGGGCAATGCCGGCTGGAGTGGGTGGATAGATGAGTTTGGCGCGATCCGAGCCGTGTTACGAAAAGTCGATCGACTGGGAGCGGATGGCATAACCCGCCAATTCGTTTCCACCAAACCGGCCGACGTGCAGGGTTCGATCTATTTCAAAGGGGCCGGGGTGTTTGATGTCACCCGCGACATCCGTTGGGCGGGTCGCGAAAGTTTTTACACGCAATACGGTAACTGGTTCCTGTGGACCTGCGCGGCGCTCGCCGCCATGGGCTGGTATCTCGTCCGCGCCCGCCAGCCGGTCAAGAGCTGACGGATTTTTAGCATGCAGGGGGGGGCGCTTAGGCTCCCGCTTCTTTGGTCACCCGTTCGAGACCCGCTTTGGCTTCACCGTAGTCTGGGTTTTCGTCGAGGGAGGCTTGGAAGTATTCGGCGGCCTTGTCGTTATTGCCGCGTTTTTCTTCGACCAATCCCATTTCGGTGTTTCCGAGAAATGGCACGAGCGCCAGCACCTCTCGGGCGTATTTTTCCGCCTTGTCCGCGCGGAATTGTGGGGAGCCGGCGCTGGATCGAGTGTTCGGCCCGATCGCTTTTCTAATCTGGTTGGATTTCGAATCGCTGCCACTGCGGGTCTTGCCGGAATCCCTTTCCTGAGCTGGGGTAAGGGGCTTCGTCGCGCCCGCGCGATTTGACCATGACTCCTCCTTTGCCCGAATCACCGCCTGTTCCCTGGCGTTTCAACATCCGTTCTGTTTGGCGGTTGGGTTTGCTTTCGTTGATCGGGTTTTGGGGATTGATCGAGTTTGCCTTTCAATCGCGGCATCGACGCACCGTTCGAGGCAGAGCGGAGTGGTTGGGGACAACCTGTCGCCGGTGTCTCAACCTATTGAATGTGCGGGTTCGTCAGGAAGGCACGGTTCCGTCAGAGGTGATGCTGACTCCGAATCACGTGGGTTACCTCGATGTGTTGGTGCTCTCTGCGATGAGTCCGTTTGTTTTTGTCTCCAAAGCAGAAGTGAAATCGTGGCCCTTGTTTGGGTGGTTTGCTTCTTTGGCGGGCACGTTGTTTATCCAACGAAAAAACAAGTCTGACCTGATCCGAGTCGGCGAACAATTGAAGTCGGTTTGGGGAGCTCGCGTGAACCCCGTCGTTTTCCTGGAAGGGACCAGCACCGACGGCACGGGAGTGCGACCGTTTCGCCCCGGACTGCTGGAGCCGTTGGTGCAGATGAACGCGAGCGCGGTTCCCGTGACGCTCAAATATCGGGTGCCGGACGATTATGATGTCCGGATCGATCTAGCTTGGTGGGGCACAATGCCTTTGCTGCCTCACTTGATGCGGATGATTGGGATGCCTTGGGTGGAAGTGACGGTTAAAATCGGAGCACCGGTTGCTGGGTTTGAGGATCGAAAGTCCCTGGCGGCGGCACTGGAGTCGGTCGTGCAGAACGAGTTGGCGGCTTGAGCCCGATCTTGTAACCGCGCGATGCGTTGTCTTGGCTCGCGTGACTTCCGGTTCCTGCTCTACCCGATACTTTTCCGTTATGTCTGATGCTTCCTCCGAGTCTTCGAATCCCAGCTCCTGGGCTACTATCTCACGCCAACCCTTTGGCCAAACCGCGGCGGGAGAGAAGGCTGAGCTGTTTACCCTGAAGAATGCCCAAGGCATGCGGGTCGATATATCCAATTATGGGGCGACCATCGTGAGATGTATCGTGCCGGACCGGGAAAATCAGTGGGGCGATGTGGTGTTGGGATTCGATTCGCTGGCGGAATACGAAGCGGGCAAAAGTTATTTTGGAGCGGTGGTCGGGCGGTGTGGCAATCGGATCGCAGGGGGAAGGTTCACGTTGGATGAGGTGGATTACGAATTGCCGACCAATAGCGAGTCCGGTGGTAAGGCGTGTCATTTGCATGGTGGTCCGGTGGGGTTTGATCGGCGCATTTGGGTGCCGGAAGCGAAGGCTGAAGGGGAAACGGCGTCGCTGGTGTTGACGTTGGTGAGTCCCGCCGGAGAAATGGGGTATCCTGGAAATTTGACCGCGCGAGTCACCTATCGGCTCGGCTTTTCGAATAATCTCGAAGTCATTTATGAGGGCGAGACGGATGCCCCGACCTTGTTGAATCTGACTCAGCACAGTTACTTCAATTTGGCGGGAGCCGGAGCGGGTACAATCGAGTCTCAAGTTTTGCAGCTACCGGCCTCCCATTTTCTAGCCACGGATGAGGGGCAGATCCCGACCGGCGAGAAAACTCCGGTGGCGGGAACGCCCATGGATTTTCTCTCTCCTCGGCCCTTGGGAATGCGGATCAATGAGGCTCACCCGCAACTCGTGATCGGCAGTGGTTATGATCACTGTTGGGTTTATGACGATACCTCCGAAGCGTTGAAATCGGGGGCCAAAGTAATAGACCCGGTCAGTGGGCGATTGATGGAGGTATGGACGACCGAACCCGGTGTGCAGCTTTATTCGGGCAATTGGATTCCGGACGGCACAAAAGGCAAGGAGGGGAAGCAATATGATTCCCGTGGAGGCTTTTGCCTGGAGACGCAGCATTTCCCCGACTCACCCAACCGTCCTGAGTTTCCGTCGATCGAACTGCGCCCGGGGATGCCGTTTCGCAGCGTGACGGAGTTTCGTTTTAGCACCGTTTGAACCCGTGCTTTAGGAGGATAGTCGATCGAGACTGCCGACTATCCTGCTTGGCGACCGTTCGTCTCAGAGGGGTTGCGGTCGTCGATTTCGTGATCACGATTTGCGGCATGATTACCCGTTTTCGTATTGGCACGGCGTTCGCCGTGATCGTGACCCTGTTCTCCGCAACCCTTGGCGTGGCCCAAAAACCCAAGATCACTTCACAGGATCAACTTCCTCGTTTTGAGTATGACTTGGATGTCAAAGCGACTGATATCCTGACTGATCCGGTCGCCTATCAGGCACTGGCCGATCGGGTGCAGGTGGATTTGGAAAAGCTGATTGATGAGAACGATATCGAAGATCGCAGCACACTGCAGGGCATTCTCAGCACGTTGATGCTGATCGATTTGCAAAAAGGCCAACATGAGTCCGCTCTCGAACGGTTGGCGATGGTGCGAGAACTTGAAGCCAAGCCCGCCAACAAACTAACCACCGGTGTTTTGATGGAAAGTGTGATTGCTGCTCGGTCGAAAGATTATGCTTCAGATGAAGCCTATCGGGCCGCCTTTGCCGAGATTTACGCCGAAAAGATCAATGCACTCCCTTACACGGTGGTGGGCGATAATATCAAGAGCGCCAAAGGTAGCGCCGAGATTGTCACGGATTCTCTGCTCATTGGGTTGATCGACAGTCAGGTGCAACCCGGACTCGATAAGACCGGTACGGTGAGTGGGGATGTTGCTCAGGCGTTGGTTGCCCGACGATCCTCGATCGAAGCGTTCAATCCGTTGCAAGCCGAGCGGGTCGCGGTGATGCAAAGCTACATCGATGCGAATCACGTGGAGAAGGCGGATATTTGGGCCGACCGCAGCGTGACACTCGAAGACAGCGCGGACCTGCATCCGGTCACGGTGGCCATCTGGGACAGTGGCATCGACAACGCGATTTTTGAGCCGATGGGCAAAGTCTGGGTCAATGAGGCGGAAACTCTCGATGGGACCGACTCGGACGAAAATGGGAAGGTTGATGATGTAAATGGGATCGCGTTCGACCTTAAGTCGAACCCATCGACTGATATGCTCTATCCGCTCAATGATGAGCAGTTGGCCGCTTACCCGGAGCAATTGGCCATGACCAAGGGTCTGCTCGACCTCCAAGCCAATATCGATAGCCCGGAAGCGGCGGATTTACGTTCCTACTTGAGCAAGATTGCTCCCGAAGATGTGGAAGCGTTCATTGAGAACCTCGGACTCTACGGCAATTATACCCACGGCACCCACGTGGCGGGTATCGCCGCCGCGGGCAACCCGGCGATTCGATTGATGACTTCACGCATCACCTTTGACTACCGCACGATTCCTGATGTCCCCACGATTGAGCAGTCACACAAAGATGCCGCGGCGATGAAGAGTTATATTGGTTATATGGCTGCCAATGGTGCTCGCATCGCCAACATGAGTTGGGGCGGAAACCCGCAAGGGATCGAAGCTGCGTTTGAAGCCAATGGTGCCGGTGGCACCCCGGAGGAACGCCGCAAGATTTCCCGCGAAATTTTCGAGATCCAACTCGAGGCGATCACCGAAGCCATCAAGGCCGCGCCGGAAATGTTGTTTGTCGTTTCCTCGGGTAACAGCGACAATAACGCAGAATTTTCCGATATGTATCCGTCCGGTATCGACCTGCCCAACATCCTTACCGTTGGCGCGGTGGATCAGGCCGGTGAGGAAACGTCATTCTCTACCTTCGGATCCAATGTTGATGTGCACGCCAATGGGTTCGAGGTTCCCAGTTACGTTCCCGGTGGGCAGATTCTGAACTTCTCCGGTACCTCCATGGCTTCGCCCAACGTTTCCAATCTGGCCGCCAAGCTCCTGGCCGTGAACCCGGATCTCAACGCGAACCAACTGGTCAGTTTGATCACGTTGGCCGCCGATCGCAGCGAGGATGGTCGCATCAACCTCATCAACCCGAAGCGCAGTTTCCAGTTGCTCGAAGTGCTCATGACGGACGCGTAAGCGAAACCACTAATTCAGTTTTTAAAGCCGACCGTATGATACGGTCGGCTTTTTTTTGTGTTGGTCCAGAGTAAAGGGTAGGACGGCCTCGCCGAGGGCGCCGGTTGCGGAGGATGGGGGCGAGTGATGGCTGCGTTCGTGAAGGTTGTTAACGTTGGGGTGGCCTCTTTCACCGAGCGAATGAACCCCAGCCTGAGGCTCACGCGCATAGATCTGCGGTTTCTGGATGCCGCTGCATATATGTTGCCACGTAGCTGCACTGAGGATCGATCTTCACGCCGGCGTTACGGGCGGCGCCGAACGCGGCTTCTACGAGTTTTGCGGCGACGCCCTGGCCGCGCAGCTCAGCGGGAACATAGGTGTGGGTGAGTGCCCAAACGTCACCTTGGTCAACGTAGTCAATGACCCCGTTATGTCCCTCGATCTCGATCGAAAAGCGATGTTGATCGGGATCATGGGAAGCGGATGAGCCCATCAGAAAACCTACTCCTCGAATGGAGTGCCGCGTTTGCAGAGTTGCAGTGCCAACCCCCATGGATCGCGGAGCATGACCAGCTGAGAACCGTCAGGGAGATTGGCCTCACTCTCTTTGCTTGCTCCGGCCGCGATCAAACGATCGGAATCCACGGCAGGGTCCTCGCTTACAAACGCCAGGTGAAGTTGGAGGGAATCCATCGCCGCATAGTTGGGAATATTGTCCGGCGGATTGCGGTAGATTTCCCACATTGAGCCCGCTTCGTCGGTGAGAAAATGCATCTCGGCGGGTTCAGGTTTGTGGCGAACGATTCGCATGCCGAGATGTTCGCAATACCAAGCTGCGACCGCGACGGGATCCGCAACGTTGGTGGCGATGTGTTCAATTTTCATCGGTGATAAGTTAATGCGATTGAATCAATTAACGGAATCAAAAAAGAAATCCAGCCGTTTTAGGCTGGGCTCTTGGTAATTGCTCGTCGGCCGAAGCCTCGGCGAAGGAGGGTTACTTACTCGACGCCTACGCGTCGAGTTTCGGGAACTTGGTCCAGCGGGCGCCCTTGGCGGAGCTCTTCACTACAGTCTCGATGAAGTGCATGCCGGCGATACCGTCGTCCACCGTGGGGAAGTCGTATCCGGCCTTCGGTGGCTTGCGACCTGACACGGCGTCGGCAATAGCGGTGCCGGCGGCGGCGTAGATGTTGGCGAACGCCTCAATGAATCCTTCCGGGTGGGCAAACGGCGTGCGCGTGGCGCCTTGAGCGGCGGCGCTGAGGTAGCTGTTGCCGCGACGGGAGGTGACCGGTGGCTTGTCGGCGCATTTGAAGATCAGCTCATTGGGATCTTCCTGATGCCACTCGAGGCTGCCTTTGGTGCCGTAGACCCGGATGTTGAGGTTGTTCTCATCACCGTTGGAAATTTGCGAAGCGTAGATGATGCCTTTGGCCCCACCCTCGAATCGGACGAGGCAGTTGCCGTCGTCGTCGAGCTGACGACCCGGAATGAAAGTGGAAAGTTCGGCGCAGATTTCCTCGACTTCCAGTCCCGTGATGTAGCGGGCAAGGTTGTGCGCGTGGGTCCCGATGTCGCCCATGCAGTTTGATACGCCAGAGACGGAGGGATCCATCCGCCAGTTGGAAATGGCACCGTCGCCTTTCTCTTCGAGCGCGGTAATGGCGTAACCCTGCGGGTATTCGGCGACGATTTTGAGGATCTTGCCAATCTTGCCTTTCTTCACCCAGTCACGGGCTTCCTTGACCATGGGGTAACCGGTGTAGTTGTGGGTGAGGGCGAAGACATTGCCGGTCTTTTCGACCACCTTCTTCAAGGCTTTGCCTTCCTTGGCGGTGAAACAAAGAGGCTTGTCGCAGATCACATGAATGCCCGCCTCGAGGAAGGTTTTGGCGACGGCGTAATGGGTGTTGTTGCGGGTGACGACGGAAACGAAGTCGATGCGTTGATCGGCGGGGAGGGCGGCCTCGGCTTTCGCCATTTCTTCGTAACTGCCGTAGACGCGATTGGGGTCGAGGTAGAAGTCCTTACCGGAGAGTTTGGATTTTTTCGGGCTCGAAGAGAAGCAACCGGCGACGAGTTCGATTTGGCCGTCAAGGTTGGCGGCCATGCGATGCACGGTGCCAATGAAAGCGCCACGGCCGCCACCGACCATGCCCATGCGAAGTTTGCGATTCAGTTTCATAGTGAGAGGGATGGGGAACCGGGGTCAGCGCCCCCGGCTATAGCGAGGAGTAGTTTGGATGGATTTGTCGCCGGGCGCGTTGAGCCCGGTTCAGGCTGAGAGTAGATTATTGCG
>CBFHXU010000077.1:0-13764 GCA_965659875.1 uncultured Opitutaceae bacterium | reverse complement strand
TGTGTAATGACTTCACCGACTTCAAGATCGGCCAGAATCTCCCCAAATAAAACATATATATAATATTCAAATATGGGTACTTACATACCTTAGTCACTTGCTAAGTGACAATGATACTCCCGCATTTGATTCGCGGGTCGGATAGCGGGAGAGGCTCGGGGCAAACTCAGCATATTGTAATATTTGGAGAGTATTTCTGACTCAATCTTACGGCAGTTTCGCATTGCTAATCATTTGAACCGGTTCAAACTGTCTTTATGAAAAAGATCGAGGTCACCGATGAGGTCTATGAGGCACTCCGTAATCTGACTTCGGATTTTAATCAAAAACCCAATGACGTGCTCGCTTCCCTGCTCGACCTACCGGGAGGGTCATCGACCTCACAGGATCCGCTGATCCGATTTCTGGGCTCCGCGGATTTCCGGGCTCTCCACAAGGATGCCGATAAATATTTGGCCATTTTGGGGTGGATCGCAGATCAACATCCGGCCGATTTCCGCGAATACATAATGTCACTCAATCGGGGCCGTCGCCATCTCTCCATGACCCGCGAGGAAATCATCGAACAAAGTCGCCACAACCAGGCGCGCCAAATCCCCCGCACCCCTTACTGGGCGATCATGAACATTGATACCCCGACCAAACGGCGTTTCCTGACCCGGGTGCTGGAGTTCTGCGGCTACGCTGAGTCCCTCGTCGAGCACACCTGCAACGCGATCGGCATGAGCCGTCCCGCGAGCCGCTTTCGTTTCCTGCGATCCTAGCCGGTCCAAATTAAGAGCTTTCGCCCGTAAGCTTCTCCCGTAAGATTTCGCATGTGGAAAAGAGTCCTCCTGCCACCACCTCGGCCGCTGCGGGAGCGGACGACCTGAAGCGTCGTAATCTTCGAAACTTCTTTGCCTCGATCCGATACTCGGTCGACGGTTTTTTCGCCGCGCTCAAACACGAGCCTTCTTTTCGCGAGGATTGTCTCTTCGTCATCCTCTTGGTTCCGTTCGCGGTAATTCTTCCCATCAACGCGGTTTCCACCGCAGTGATGATTGCTGCCCTGCTTTTGATCATGATCGTCGAACTGCTGAACTCGGCCATCGAATGGACCATCGATTATTTACGCCCGGAACTTCATCCCCTCGCGAAGCGCATCAAAGATATGGGCAGCGCGGCGGTTTTCGTCGCCTATATTAACTGCATCGTGGTGTGGATGGTCATGTTGTGGCCTTCCAATGGAGTCTGGAATCGCATCGAAGCGTGGCTCGTCTAAACTTACCCCGGCGCAGGAACCGCTGCTTGAAGGTCCAAACAAAGACTAACGCACGCGCAGCATCAATCCGACGCCCAGGAGCAGCATTACAACATTGGGCGACAGGGCAGCCCACATGGGATCCCAGGTTCCGCGGGCACCCAAGGCCGTACTCGCTTTGAACAGCACGAAATAAAGCAGAAATAACCCGATAGATTTGGATACCCCCACCGCCGGATTTACCCGCACCCCGGCCACCGCAAAGGGAATCGCCAACGCAATGATGATCAATGGCCCCATCGTCTCGGCCAACAGTCCGTAGAATCGAACCGCGTAACGCTTGAGTTTAGGATCTTCCTCGGCGCGATGAAATGCCATCACCCGCTCCAATTCAAAAAATGACAGATCCTGAGGACGTTGATCGAAGACCAAAATCAGTTGCGGGTCTTCCCGGTAATGCCCCACAAAATGCTCTTCGAACGGCAGGGTGCGTTGCACTTCGCCGGATTCCGGATCGATCCAAGTTTCACGACCATCCCGAAATTGCCAGCCATTCAGATCCTCATCGAACCATGCTTCCCGAGCCTGCAGGCGAGTCTTCTCCCGCCGCTGCGAATCAAGTTCGGTGACAGTGACACCATAGCCGCGTTGGGTGTAGCGACTGTAGCGATTCATAAACCACATTCGTCGTTCCTGGCGATTGTCGAACGCCACCGAATTGACGGATTCCACCTGATCAGCCCGTTCGATCTTCCCCTGCCCTTTGATGCGAAGATCCTGAAAGATCTCCCGCGAGGTTTCCACCGACCACGGGATTACGGTGCCATTCAAATACCAGGTGAGTCCACACAGCAGAACACCGGAAACCCATATCACACGCGTAATACGCCATAGGCTCAATCCCGCCGCTCGCATCGCCGCAATTTCCAGATTCCGATGAAGACGCCCGAGGGTAAACAACAGTGAAAGCAGCAGGGCCAGCGTCAGCACCACCGACAGAAAACTAGGTAGTTTGACCGCATAATAGAATACAATATCCACCACTCCCGCCCCAACATCCAGCAGGTCACCGAGATCATCATACATCGACTGCATCAGCAACATGCCCACCGTTGCCCCCAACACCAGGCCCAGGGCGCCTAACCATTCCCGCAAAATGTAGCGATCAATGAGGGTCATACTGGAGGGTCTGCCTGCGGCGATTCGCCTTCATTCGATTTCAACGGAGCCATGGTCCAACCGGTGATTCCATAAACGAGCGAAATCAAGGGATTGATCAGATTAAGAAACGCGAACGGCAAAAATGCCAGGGGTGAGACCGTCAGGGTGGCAAACATGTAGGCTCCACATGAGTTCCACGGAATTAACGGCGAGGTGATCGTGCCGCCGTCCTCCATGCAGCGGGAGAGATTTTTGGGGGCCAATCCCATCTTCACATAAGCCGGTCTGTACATCCGCCCCGGAACTACAATTGATAAGTATTGGTCCGCGGCGACCAGATTGATGCCGATGCTGGTGCCCAAGGTGGACGCGACTAAACCGCCGCGATTCCGGGCAACTTGCAAGATACTCTGCGCCAGCCGTGCCAACATTCCCGCCCGTTCCATTACGCCACCAAAAGTCATCGCACACAGCACGATTCCGATGGTGCCATACATGCTACTCATACCGCCCCGCGTCAACAGATCATCGACGGCCGCGACGCCGGTATCGGCCACAAATCCGTTGTAGGCAATCACCAGAATTTCCGCCAACCCCAGCCCTTGCAGACCGATCGCAGCCAATCCACCGGCCACGATGCCTCCGACCAAAGCCGGCAAGGCCGGGAACTTTGCCATCACCAGCCCGAAGACCAACATCGGCGGCAACAACAAGAGAATCGACTGGCGGCCCGATCCTTCAATTCCGGCCACAAACAAAGCCAGATCGTCACCCGTTCCTTTCGGATCCGAGAACTGTAAGCCCAAGATAAAATAAAGCACCAATGCGATCAGCAGACTTGGCCCTGTAGTATACGCCATGTGTCGGATGTGATCAAACAGATCCACTCCGACAACACCGGGTGCCAGATTCGTAGTCTCGGATAGCGGCGACATCTTGTCCCCAAAATACGCTCCCGACACAATTGCCCCAGCCGCCATCGGCAGCGAAACCTCCAGCCCCTGAGCCACCCCGATCAACGCCACTCCCACCGTTCCGGCGGTGGTCCAGGAACTCCCCGTGACGAGTGAGATCACCGCACAAATCAAACAGGCGGCGACGAGAAAATACGTCGGCGACATCAAGCTGAGTCCGGCCGCGATCAGCATGGGCACCACGCCGCTCGCAATCCAAACCCCGATCAACATACCCACCGCCAAGAGAATCATGATGGAACTCAACGAATGCGTGATGCCATTCACCAATCCACGCTGAATTTCGCGCCAATCCGCGCCCAGGCGCCATGCCATCAACGCGGCCACCGCGGTGGCCGCCGCGAGAGGAATCTGCACCGGGATCGATGCATACAACACATCACCAACCAACGGGATTGAGCCCAAGGCAGACAATACCGGCGTAATCAACCTGATCGTCGGCAAATCATGGAGGTTGAGCACGGACCCCGCCAAAAAGATCACCAATGCTCCGACAGGGATCAACGCCTCCGTGAGGGTCGGAGTTCGGGTATGCGGCGAGGTTTCATTCATGAGCGACGTCTCCCGCAGTTAGACAACCTCACCGCTGCGACAAAAGAACGAACTGCACGCCCCGCTCAGTGTTTCAACCACTGACGAGCGAACTCGTATTCGATATAGCCCACCATCCCGGTATCGCGACACGCGGTAAGATCGGCCCGGCGCCCCGCCACCGTTTGATCCGGCGCAAACGCCAACGCGAAGTAGGCTTCGCAGCGTTGGCCCGTGATGATGTAGTCGCGGCCTTCATCGGCGGCAGCCAAAAGTTGTTCCCGCTCCATCTCGCCCAATACCGTCAGCAGCAGATTTGCGATCCAGGAATCTTCTTCCACCAGTTCCAACGCATCGCGCACCTGTTTCGATCGATCATCGCCGGCCAACTTGGCGGCTCCAAACGCATGCAAGGCGGCAAACCCCCGGCGCCGTTTATCAGCCAACGGGTTTTTGAATCCCTTCTCAAATGCATCCGCCGCGGCTTTCCAATTACCGGCCATAATCTCGGCATTGCCCGCCGTGAAGTTTGAGAACTCCAAACGCCGGTCACGTCTCTTCACTTCCTTCAAGGCCGCCGCTGCTCCGGCATCATCACCGCGGGCCATGGCCAACTGCAATTGCGTGCGGGCAACCGCACGGGGGTTACTGGAAATTGGCGCGTATTCACTCAACGCACGTTCGGCCTCTTCAAATTTGCCCACGTGGATCGCACTTTCGGCCAACAGCAGCAAATTATTGGCTCTCTCCGAATCCGTTGGCAGGCCCGTCTGCAACGTCAACTGAGAGTCGCGACGCAGCCGTTCGTAATGCCCGCCCACCAAGGGATTCATCGGGTGCTCCTCCGTGCCGGTCGGTTCTGCCACCGTGGTGTAAATCGCGGCACCGGAATTTCGACCGTTTTCCCAATCCGCAATCATCGCTTCGGCCGCCTCGGCTCCGATCAACTCGGGTAGAAGCTGTCGCCATACTTCAATATCGGAGGAGTTGTATCCCCCGCGTTCTGCCATCTGTAAACGGGAAGCCCGCAGCGCCCAATCCGTCGCGCCCACCCGGTTCAGGTCGGCCACCAGTTTGTCGAAATCCTCTTCGCTAAAATTAATGATACCCGTGCTATCAGGCGTGAGCATTTCGGAAACCCGCCGCGCGGCATCACCCGCTTCCCCATCGGCCTGAACCAGAATGCCCCAGAGGGGCCGAAACCGCTCCAATGTTGCCACCGCATCAGGTTCCGCCTCGAGGATCTTATTGCGCATGCGCTGATCCGAGCTGGCGGGAGTGAGTTCTATCTCGGCGAGGTCCGTCCGCATGCGCAAAACCGCCATCGCCGCCGTCGCCGAATCCGGGTAAAGCTGCTGCATCCGTTTCACCGGCTCCCAACGCTCATCGGGAGGCAGTCCTTCGGCCAAATAAAGATCCACTCCCGGTGGGTTGAGTCGCCATTTCGCGATCGTGCGGCGCTGCATGACGAGTTTTTGGTCGATCTCCTCTTCGAGCAGGGGGCCGGAGCGAGTAAGTTCGAGCACATCGGAAGAATTCTCCACGTGCCCCGCGGCGCCCAATACCATGCCTTCCAAGACCATCAACGTCGGGTCGGTCGGGCTCATCTCCAGCATCGCTCGCCAGAAGTGGGGGTTCTCCTGAACCACCTTTAAAGGATCGATCGCTTCGTAGTCCGGCGTCTCGGCCGTCTCGACTCGAGCGATCATCGCCTGCAAATCCTGCACCAGTGCGGCTACGCCCGGATTCGCATCGGCATCGAGTCGTTCCAACGAGGCAGTGAGATCTTTCACCTCACCCCAGGCTTGATGCTGCACATCAAGCGTCGTCGCCGCGATTTCCTCGGAATCAACCATGAGTGTCGCACAGCCTCCCAGCAGGGCGGCCAAAACCACGCCGATCAAAATTTGGAGTGTAATCCGCTTCATCATCATGACGGGATGGACCAACTGGGACTGGCTCCTTCGGTCCAATTTTTTTCTTCGCCCTCATCCGCTTCATCTTCAGCCGTCTCCGCTTCCGGGGCGCGAGTGGGATCCCATCGTTCGGGATCCAACTGCCGCAACCGCAACAGAGAGGCCGTATACTCCACAAAATCAACCACCCCGGTAGACACACAATCTTCCAGCAAAGAGCGTTGTAGCACCGGTGAAATATCAGGCTGAAACGCCCGATAAAAACGCTGCTCACAGACGCGACCGGCTTCCGTAATTTCAGTCACATCCTCTCCGACTGACCCAAAGCTCGGTTGTTCCCCCGCCATACCATCAACCAGCAGACTGACCCACTCCAACCCCTCCCCCAGTTCGCGCGCTTCATCGATCAACGCCGTGGCGGAACCCGTCTCGCCCGAGAGCCGTAGAAAAGCCGAGGCCATCAAAGTGTAATAGGTTCGATATTCTCTCGCCACCTCATCGGAGCGGGCGGACTCGAGAAAAATATCCGCCCCTTTCGCCCAATCACCCTGCGAAGCATGCGCCAAGGCCGGTAACGCCGGCGAGGAAGCGAGCGTGCGCTCATCAATATCGGCGATGTGCTCCTCAATGCCTTCAACTCTTCCACTCCAAAGCGAAACCCAAACCCTCATCGGCGCCGCCGCCGAAGAGAATTCAGCCGGGATTTCCGCCAACGCTTCGGTCGCTTTATCCCACCGGCCCAAATGCCCCAGCGTTTCCGCGAGCGTAATCAACGACGATGTTTTGGCCTGGTCGGTTAAATCCGGCATCTCCAAGCGTCGTTGAACTTCCTGTAGTCGCCGCAAATTGCGTTCCGTTAATATCGGATGCAGTGGCAGCAGACTCACCCCTTCGGGACCTGCCGTCGTTTGAAAAAATGTGACCGGTCGAATGAGCCCCGCCATCGCCGCCTGCTGGAGCTCATCGGTCGCTTCACTCCCGATCAACTCAGGCAACCAATCCCACCAAATCTGCGAATCAGAAGGAACACTAAAACCCCGCAGAGCCGTCGCCCTTTGCTTGGCCAGCAACGCTTCGGCGTAGAAACCTGTTTCCGCCAATGAATCGCCCAACCGCACGACATCACGCGCCCCGAAAGCCCCTCGGCTTTGACTGAGATCATCCAACAGTCGGGCCAGGTCTTCCGCCGCCTTCCGTTGGTCGCGATCGGGAGACAATCGTGCTCCCATCATCGGATTGGCGCGCGCAACCAAGCTCCATTCGTTGCGCATTTGTCCCACCAGATGATCCACCGTCTCGGTGCGAGACGCCAAATCGTTCATCGGCACGCCGTTCATCTGCAAACGCACAATCAAGCTCATCAGCGCCCAGTCAGGATCATCGGGCTGAAAACTGCGCGCGGTCGCGATGACTTTGGCCACCTCCGTGGACGCGACGTTCCCGAGCAGCTGATTACGCCGCACCGATTGACGGACGCGCAGACGCCGCATCTCGTCGGCCAACGAATACACGATCTTGTGGACATTGGACGGGAGCGCCGGTCCATAACGATGAACTTCAATCAACCACAGTGAGCGATCAAAGTTCCCGCGGGCGGCCCACAACATCTGTTCGAACAGATCGACCACCGGATCCTCCGGATTGGTCTCCATCACCGCCCGCCAGTAGGCCGGGTTTTGTGAAGTCAATTTTTCGGGTTCGATCATCCCGACCAATACCCGGCCTTCTTCCTCAATTTTCTTCCGCAACACCTCTACTTCCTCCACCAAAGTCGTCAGGCCGGGAAATAAATCCGGAGGCAGCTCCGCCCACATGCCGGTGATCGCTTTGACATGCTGCCACGCGGTGAGCTGCAGCGTCTGACGATCCAAATCAAGTTGTCGATTCGCTTCTTTGGCTGCTTCTCGGGCCGCCGCGACTTCTGCCTCCACTTCCGCCGAAGCCGCAGAATCGCTATTTTGAACGACCACCGGTTCCTCGTCGGACTCACCACTCGGGCTCTGGCAACCCGTCAGCCCCCACCCGAGCATCGCAATCGAGCTGAGCAGTCCCAAACGAAGCAGGGGAACCGAGGAGGAAAACATAGAAGTCAAAGTGTTCGAAGTGCCGGCACTTTTGACGAGGCCAAAGCCCAACAAGTTCCCCCAAATCAACATATTCCCGGGAGACTCAATTCGTCGTCAGTTCAGTCCTGTTTAACGATCTCACCAGAATCGATCTTACCCAAATAATCCGATAATTCCCGCTTCACCACCGGGAGGAGGAAATAGAGTCCGATGATATTCGGAAAGGCCATGGCGAAGATCATGGCGTCGGAGAAGTCCAGAACCCCTTGCAATGACGACGCCGAACCGATGACCACAAATCCACAGAACATGATCTTGAAAACCAATTTGGCTTTCTCGGTCTGACCAAACAAATAGCAGAACGCCTGCTCTCCGTAGTAACTCCAGGAAATCATGGTGGAAAACGCGAACAGCGTAACCACGACGACCAAAACCTTGTCGAACCAGGGTATGACCGTCTGAAACGCACTGGAGGTGAGCGCCACGCCATCGGCACCTCCCGCCAGGTGTTGGCCCGAGACAATGATAGCAACCGCCGTCATGGTGCAGACCACGACCGTATCAATGAACGGCTCGAGCAAGGAGACCAGTCCCTCGGATGCCGGGTTATTGGTCTTCACCGCCGAGTGCGCAATCGAAGCGGAACCAATACCCGCTTCATTCGAGAAGGCGGCCCGCCGGAATCCCTGGATCATCGCTCCGAGCACGCCCCCCGCCGCGGCTTCCCCGGTAAAAGCTCCAGTGAAGATCGAAGCGATGGCGGCGGGGACCTCCGTCGCGTTGGCGAGCAATACGCAGATCGCTGCAATCAGGTAAATACCACACATGGCCGGCACAATGCGCGAAGTCGCCCGGGCGATGCTACGAATGCCACCAATGATGACTGCCCCTACAATCGACGCTATCACCAAACCAAACACCCAGCCAAAACCGTCGAGTTGCCCTCCGGTGACATTATTGAGCTGAGTGAAGGCTTGGTTGACCTGAAACATATTTCCGCCCCCCATCGCCCCGCCGATACAAAAAATCGCAAATAATACGGCGAGCACCTTGCCTGCAGCTCCGAGTCCGCCTTTGGACAAATAATACATCGGACCACCATAGACCCGGCCATCGGGTCCGATCTCCCGGTATTTCACACCCAAGGTGCACTCCACAAACTTGGACGACATGCCCAACAGACCGGCCACAATCATCCAAAAAGTCGCTCCGGGTCCTCCGATCGAAACAGCAATCGCCACCCCAGCGATGTTCCCCAATCCAACCGTCCCGGAAAGCGCGGCGGTGAGAGCCTGAAAATGCGAGACCTCACCCTTCTCCGTCGGGTCGGAATATTTCCCGCGAGCAATACCTATTGCCAATCCAAACTTCTTTATATTAAGAAACTTAAGTGATACCGTGAAGAAAAGCGCCGCCGCCACCAACCAGATTAAGACCACCGGCAGCCCAAACACTTCGTAGAAAATCACGGCAAAAATCGCGTTCGCAATCGTGCCGAACACTTTATCGATTTTCGCGTCCAGTCCGGAGGCGACAACTTCTTCGACCTCCACGGCAGTGTCCGCTTGGGCGGCGGATTCCGGTATCATGACGGCCATCATCACGGTGATGAGGACAAGAAATAGCGTAATTCGGCGAAAAGTCATACGTTCAGAGGGGTAAGCAATGGTTGGGCCAAGCTGAGGCTCGAGAGAGGGGCTCGCACCGAAAAAGGCACATTCCTACTTCAAATCCAAGCCACCATTACGGGCATCCTCGCGTAAGTGGAGACCTGCACTTGATTTTTTGATCCAACCTACAACACTCCTTAGCTCGTTTTTAACCGCCGCACTGCGGCACTTCATTCTGAATCCTAAATCGTAGTTCGATAATCCAAATCAACCACCATGCCTGAAACCCACGAGTTCCAAGCCGAGATCAAGCAACTGCTCGATATCGTTGTTCACTCCCTCTACACCGAGAAGGAGATCTTCGTTCGCGAACTGGTCTCCAATGCGTCCGACGCGCTCGAAAAATTGCGTCACACGCAGCTCACCGAGAAGGAAATCGCCGACAGCGAGCTCGAGCTCGAAATCAATATCACCACCGACGAAGAGGCCAAAACCCTGACCATTGCGGATCACGGTATCGGCATGAACGCCGAAGAGTTGGTCAAATTCCTCGGCACCATCGCCCACTCCGGTTCCAAGGCCTTCCTCGAAGCAATCAAAGAAGGTGGGGCTAAAAACGACAACCTCATCGGCCAGTTCGGTGTCGGTTTCTACTCCGCCTTCATGGTGGCTAAATCGGTCAAGGTTTACTCCAAATCCTTCCGACCCGATGAACCCGCCAATATCTGGACCAGCGACGGATCCGGCTCCTACAGCGTTGAAGAGGTCGCCGATCAGAAGCGCGGCACCAAAATTGTCATCGAACTCAAAGACGATGCCGAGGACTTCGCCAAGAAGGATCACGTTAAGACGATTCTCGAACGCTACAGCGCGTTCGTTTCGTTCCCCGTCAACCTCGATGGTGACCACGTCAACACGGTCTCCGCTCTCTGGCTCCGTTCGAAGAGCGAAATCACGGACGAGGAATACACCGAGTTCTACAAATTCCAGGCCCACGCTTACGATGAGCCTCGTCTGAAGCTGCACTTCTCGGCCGACGCGCCTCTCGCGATCAACTCGATCCTCTTTGTGCCGCAGTCCAACACCGAAAAATTCGGGATGACCCGGGCCGAGCCCGCCGTTTCGCTCTACTGCCGCAAGGTTCTCATCGACCCTGCGCCGAAGGACCTACTCCCCGAGTGGGGCCGCTTCCTCAAGGGGGTCGTCGATAGCGAAGATCTCCCGCTCAACATCTCGCGCGAAACCATGCAGGACCGCGCGCTGATCGAGAAGCTCGGCAAGGTCATCACCACGCGCTTCCTCAAGTTCCTCGCCGACGAAGCGAAGAAACGCCCTGAAGACTTCGACAAATTCTACGAAGAATTCGGTATCTTCATCAAAGAAGGCGCCGCGACCGACTTCACGCACAAGGATGCGCTGGCAAAACTGCTCCGCTTTGAATCCTCCCGCACCGATGCCGGCAAGACCACCTCACTCACCGACTATGTTTCCCGCATGGGCGAAGAGCAGAAAGACATCTACTTCCTCATCGGCCCCAGTCGCGATGCGATCGAACGTGGTCCTTACCTCGAAGGTCTGAAGGCCCGCAACCTTGAGGTCATCTACTGCTTCGAAAACGTGGACGACTACGTCATGCGCAACCTCCGCGAGTTCGACGGCAAGACCATCACCGCCGCCGATTCAGCCGATCTCAAACTCGGTGATCACGAAGCCGAAGGCGATGCGCTCGAAAAGGACAAACTCGACGCGCTGATCAAGTGGTTGAAGGAGACGCTCGGCAAGAAGGTCGCCGAAGTAAAATCCTCCGATCGCCTCGTAGACTCACCTGCCGCCGTGCTCAACGCCGACCAATTCATGTCGCCGCAAATGCGCCAGATGATGAAGTCGATTAAACCAGAGGGCGACGACGCTGAGGCCCCACCCGTCCAGGTGCACCTCGAGCTCAATCCCCGACACGCGGTGATCAAAAAGCTCTCCGAGACCAAAGACGCCGACGAAGGTAAAGCGGTCCTGATGGCCGAGCAACTGCACGACAACGCCCTCCTCGCCGCCGGCCTGCTCGAGGATCCGTCGACCATGGTGCAACGCCTCTACAAGCTGCTGGAGCAGGTTTAGGCAGGATGAGAAAGGTAGCCTGTCGCCTCCGGCAACAGAGCTTTCTCTTTCCTCTTTATCGTTCTCTTTCTCCCAAAGCGCGCCCCTCCGGGCGCGCTTTTTTATGGGCTGGGCGGGAAATCCACGAACTCATTCCACCCTCTCACCAGTGCTTCGACGACCGTGTTGGCGACAAGATAAGCCGATTCACCTGCCGGGCGCCCATTGGCCGGATAAGGCGCGGTGGTGCTCCAGCCGGCGTCCTTCCCGGGAGGCGGCATCGAGAAATTACTGGCAGTGCGCAGCACCAGAACACGTTGCGGATCGACCAACCGGGTGCGACTCAAGCGCCACAGCGCGGTAACCGTTCCGTTGTCCTCCATGTTGCTCATCACAAAGTTCGCCGCCCCGTCGGTGTGGAGCTTCATCCAATCGTTCGCCCAATCGTTCAGCAGCGCCCCATGCCAATAAGTGCTCGATCCCAACGAATCGCCGATGAGTACAAAGGGTGGCTTCGCGGCATTGGGCCGTTCCGCCGCAAACTGCGCGCGAAATTCCACGAGTTCGGGATGATCCGGCAACTCCACATCCTTGGTGAGCGCGTAGGCCCACTCGACCAACGAGGCATTCAACTCGTAGGCGATCGTGTCAACGGTCCAACCATCCTCCAAAGAATTCGGTTCGTGAGCACCGAGTGCGATGAAACCGTATGCCCAATCCTCCGGGATCTCACGCCCGTCAATCTCATAGGCCAGATCACCATCAACCACCCACTTCGCCCATGCGGCCGAACCCAGTGAACAGTCCTCCGGATCGGCTCCGGCAATCCCCGCGATCACCCAATAAGCCTTCGACAAATCAAAACGGCGATCCTGTCCCAATGCCATGATCGTCGCGGTAGCATTGGTGACGCCCCCGGCCGTACAAATTACCATCACCCCGTCTTCGCGATGATAAATGTCATGCAGGCCGAGCGGAAATTCGATCTTTTGATCGAACTCCCCACGCTCCACCCAACGCTGAAACTCTCCCGGGATGTCTCCCGTGTCTTCCCCGATTTCAAACATGGTGACGACCACCACCTTGATGGGCAAAGGCGCTTCACTCACCGCGGAAACCGGATTGGTCGAGGCGCCTAAAACTGTCGCCATGATTAGAATGAAGGGTCGAAATCGAAAATTCATCATGGAATGACAATGCATCCCTCCGACGATTGCCCAAGAAATTCGTGAATTACTTAACTGTTTTGGGAGTTCATCACGAACCCCGCCTTGCCGCCCGAAGCCCCAACCGGCACAAACAAACCACCCCACGCCCATTTTGCTCATGAAAGAACCGCTCCATCACTACGTTCGCCCCGGTATCGTCCACTTCATGGCCCATCCGGTCATCAAGGGCGAAGGTCCCATCATCGAATCCCTCACCGAACTATTGGCCGATCCCTTCTTTGAGGTAATTGAAATTTCGTGGATTAAAGATCCGGCAGTTCGCGCCGAGGCCAAGGCCCTGCTTGATTCCTCGGGCGTCAGCGTCAAATACGGCGCGCAGCCCCGCCTCCTCACTCAGGGACTGGACATCAACAGTCTCGACGCCGCCACCCGCGAACGCGCCGTGGCCGAAATGAAGGCCGGCCTCGATGAGGCCGCCGAAATGGGCATCACTGATTTCGGACTCTTGAGCGGCCCCTACCCCGGAGCAGAAAACGAAGCGGCTGCCATGGACGCACTCACCGTCTCCATGAACGAAGTCTGCGCCTACGCCAGCGACCGGGGTATCAGCGTGGCCCTCGAGGTCTTCGACCGGGCCATTGACAAGAAGTGTCTGATCGGACCCGCCGACTCTGCCCGCGAAATCGCCGAACGCGTCAAAGCCACGCATCCCTCTTTTGGTCTGATGGTGGATTTGTCCCACATCCCCTTGCTCAGTGAATCACCGGCCGAAGCGTTGCAGCCCGTCCAAGACCACCTCGTTCATATCCACATCGGCAATGCCTATATGGACGTTCAAGGTGACCCCGCTTACGGCGACATGCATCCGCGTTTCGGATACCCGGGGAGCGCCAACGATATGCCTGAAATCGTCGCTTTCCTAAATGAGCTCTTTAAAATCGGATACCTCAAGCGCGACGGCTCCAGTCGCGCTGCGATATCATTCGAGCTGAAGCCCGTCGGC
>CBFHXU010000076.1:0-13827 GCA_965659875.1 uncultured Opitutaceae bacterium | reverse complement strand
ATACACCATGTAGCGACGACCGGTCTCCGCCACTTTGTCGCGAACCGCTGCCAACTGCTCCAAGGTCGTGAAGGGACATTTGTCGGTGAAGTAATCTTTCCCCGCTTCCATCACCCGAATTCCGATGCCGGCGCGCTCATTGGGGATTGCGGCGGCGGCGACGAGTTTGATGTCGGGGTCGGCGAGGACGGCTTCAAATGACTCAGCCACCGGCGTGCCGGGATGGCTCTCCAGAAATTTGGCGACTTTCTCCGGGTCCGGATCGTAGACCCACTTCAAATCCGCACCGGCTTCGATGAGTCCGTTGCACTGACCATAGATGTGACCGTGGTCAAGAAACGCCGCCGCGAAGGCGAATTCTCCAGGCTGAACGACTTTCGTCGTGTGAGCGGCTTTGGGGGCGTAATCGAATCCAGTTTTTGAGGCCATGATAAGTCGTGATGAGGAGTTACGAAGAAGCTGAGCAGATGAGCTGTGGCCCAAGTTGTCCAGCGTCGTTCATCCACGCTGGAGAAAGCAGTTTAAAATTCCCCTGGGCTTGTGCCATTTACCAGAGTTTCAGCGCCGGAAATAACCGTCGTCACAATCCTTGTTCGGGAAATTACCCGATCATATTACCTGTATCATTTCTTGTATGTTTAAAATCACTCTGGATATTCAATCCCCGGTCGATGACCGCTATAGTAGACCTTACTCACGACCCCACATAGCAGTCTTGCTCACCCCAGTCTCTCAAGAAATTTAATGCGCCCATGGCGCTCTGAATTCGAAAACCGCAAATCCAAAATTCCAAATATGCCTTCCGTCAAAAAAATCTCCGCTGCCTACAAACTTGCGCGCGATGCCTATGCCGAACACGGCGTGGATACCGAGAAAGCGATCCGTAAAGCCCTCTCCATTCCGATTTCGCTCCATTGCTGGCAGGCTGACGACGTGCGTGGATTGGAGACTCCCCGCGAGGGTCTCGACGGCGGCGGCATCATGGCCACCGGGGGTTACCCGGGACGCGCCCGCAATGGCGATGAGATGCGCTCCGACATTTCTAAGGTGCTCCAACTCCTTCCCGGCAAACAACGTCTCAATCTCCACGCCTTCTATGCCGAGACGGGGAAAAAATCGGTCGACCGTGATGCGCTCGAACCGCGACATTTCAGTCGCTGGCTGGACTGGGCGAAGACCGATAAAATTGGCCTCGATTTCAACCCCACCTACTTCGCCCATCCGCTCGCGAATGACGGCTACACCCTTTCGCATCGCGACAAAAAGATTCGCCAGTTCTGGATCGATCACGCCCATGCTTCCCGCCGGGTTGCTCAACATTTCGGCAAACAGCTGAAGAGCCCCTGCATCAACAACCATTGGGTGCCCGATGGTGCCAAGGACATGCCCGCCGATCGCTTTAGCCCGCGTCAACGCCTCCGCGATTCCTACGACGAAATCTTCGCCAACCAGAAGATCAACCGCACGCACTGCGTCGATGCCGTCGAAGGAAAACTCTTCGGTCTGGGGAGCGAAGAATATGTGGTCGGATCGCAGGAGTTTTACTCCAACTACGCGCTGAGTCGCGACATGATGCTCTGTTTGGATCTCGGGCACTTCCACCCCACCGAATCCGTGGCCGACAAAGTCTCCACCCATCTGCAGTTCCATAAAAACCTGCTCGTCCACACCAGCCGTCCTGTGCGGTGGGACAGTGATCACGTGGTCACGCTCGATGACGCCGTGCGCAACTTTTTCCTCGAGATCGCCCGCGGCAACGCCTGGAATCGCATCAACATCGCGCTCGATTTCTTCGATGCCTCGATCAATCGCATCGGGGCCTACGTAATTGGTACGCGGGCATCCCGCCAAGCGATCCTCGCTGGCCTACTCGATCCTTCCGCCCAAATAAAAGCCGCCGAAAAAGCTGGCCGCGGCCACGAACGCCTCGCCCTGATGGAGCACGCCCGGGCCTTGCCGTGGGGCGCCGTTTGGGACGAGCTTTGTCAACGCGCCGGAGTTCCCGCCGGAGCCGACTGGCTGACCGAAGTTGCTACTTACGAAAAAGAGGTCCTGTCGGGTCGAGACTGATCAGCGTTTCTGCTTCTTTTTCTTGGCCGAAGCTTTGGCGCGGGGGTTAAACTTGAGCGCCTCTTCGATCCAATATCCTAACTCGGAGGGACCCCTGATACCCTCTTCGAAAACCCAGAGAAACCCCCGCATGGGCCGACCGGTGAAATCCATCGGTTCGGCTCCGGGCCGCTGTAACATCGTTGGGTAGTCATCCGGATCCAGTCGCACCATCAGGCGATCCTCGCTCACGCCCACGAGCATCTTTTCATCCACCATGAAACAAAGACCGCCCATCATCCGTTTCTCGTCCCAAGCGACGTCGCGACCTTGCAGTTGCTTCCTCACGCGATCGGCTAATTCTTCATCGTATGCCATGAACCGAGTCTGCGGCGGTTCGATTTCTGATCCAGAATTTTTGCCCCCAGCCTGAAATCGACCAACGACGCTGAAGATCGGCGAGAACCAACGTAGTGCCGTGCCCTGGTCGCCTTTGGCGCCGCCGTAGGCGGGTAAACTTTAGCCGGCGTTTCGCAGACTCCGCGCGCCATGGAGGTAAGGCAGGCAGCATCACCCCGCGCGCTCCCCCCGACCTTCCGAATCTCGGCGAATTTAATCGAGATATTCGGCGATATTCGGGATGACTTTTTTGCGACCACCACCCGGATAACGGGCGAGATATTCATCTTCTTCCTCGTTGATCTCTTCGTCGGGATCATCGGCCGCTTCGTCTTCGATGACGACATCCTCTGCATCGGTCACGAAATTTTTCCAGTCGTCGGTCTCGTCTTCATCAAACCAATGCGATAATCGCCGGGTCTGTTGATCGAGCACCAAACCGGGATTCTTCACGCGGCCTTTTTTCAGCAATTCGACCAGGCACGGGATGTAACGTTTCGCAAAGCGGGCTTGATAATCGGAGAGCCACTTGTTCGCGACGTCTTCCCGACGGTTTAATAATGCAATATCCGAGAAATGGATACAAGCATCATGCCAGCCCAATAGCGGTGGATGAGAGGAAATCAAATCACAGTGAATCACACTGACGACCCGCGCCAAATCCACGCCTTGGGCCGCCATCCACGGCTTGAACGCCTCCACTTGATCCACGGGATCACCGCGACCATCAAGGATGAAAAAACCAACGGAAACCCCGGCGGGCCACGTCGCCTCAATCTCACCGGACTCCGTCCAATCCCAGGACGTGGCAGTCAAAGACTCCTCCGTTGATTCAATTTCGTTCGCCGCTACGAAGACCACCGGCGACGCATCGTCGGTCATGCCGCCGTCTATCACGTCCGCCACAATCTCGCGCCGGCCCGATCCCGCCGCGCCGAGAATGAGATAAACGAGCGGCTTGTCCGCGCTCACGAGTTGAAGGTTTTGGTTTGGGCGGTATGCCGCATCCAGTGATCCACCAGGACCAACGCCGTCATGGCTTCCACGATGGGAACCGCCCGGGGAACCACACACGGATCGTGTCGGCCCTTGCCCATTAATTGCGTTTCTTCACCCGTCGTGTCGACTGTGGGTTGTGACTGTAAAATTGTCGCGGTGGGTTTGAATGCTACGCGAAAAACCAATTCTTCGCCGTTGCTGATACCACCTTGCACGCCACCCGAGCGATTGGACGTCGTGCGGACTTTTCCGCCCCGGTTTTCAAAATTGTCGTTGTGCTCGCTGCCCTTTTGCAACGTGCCACCGAACCCACTGCCAACTTCGAACCCTTTGGTGGCCGGTAGCGAAAGCATCGCTTTCGCTAAATCAGCTTCGAGACGATCGAAGACGGGTTCACCGAGCCCTACGGGAAGTCCTTGCACACGGCACTCGATCACGCCGCCGACGGAATCACCATCCGCTCGCACCGCTTTGATCCGCTCAATCATGGCCTCAGCGGTCGCCCGATGGGGGCAACGCACGGCAGTCGCTTCGATCTGCTCCAATGTGGGCAGCTCATCAAGCTCCCCTTCCGGCACCGCCACGTCGTGCACGCGAGTAATGAAGGCGCGCATTTGCACGGCTCCGAGAAGCTTTTTGGCGATCGCCCCCGCCGCCACGCGGCCGATGGTTTCGCGCGCCGAGCTACGGCCACCCCCGCGATGGTCGCGGATACCGTATTTCGTCGCGTACGTGAAATCGGCGTGGGAAGGACGGAACTTGTCCTTCATCTCGTCATAGGCTCCCGGCCGTTGGTCCGCATTGCGCACGAGCAGCGATATCGGCGTGCCGGTGGTGCGGCCTTCGAAGATCCCTGACAAGATTTCGACCCGATCGGCCTCCTTGCGGGGGGTCACAATGTCGCTTTGGCCCGGGCGACGACGATCCAACTCGGCCTGAATTTCAGCGGCCGAAATGTCGAGTTGAGGCGGGCACCCATCAATCACCACGCCCACGGCTGCGCCGTGGCTTTCGCCCCATGTGGAGATCTGGAAAATTTTGCCAAAGGTATTAGGCATGACTTAATAGACGGTTGTTGGGGAGTCCCCTGCCTCGCAAGTGTCAAAATAGCGCAACTTTATCCCTTTTGGGGCGTCTCTAGGTAAAACCGCCTTATATGACGGTTTACATAAACTCTTGGATTGGCTCTGATACCCTCACGGCTGGCGCCACAAATCCCGCCCACTTTTGAAGCATCACATGCGTTTCCTCTCTCTTTTTACCCGAATCTCCCTCGTTGGACTCTGCTTGAACGCGACATATCTCAGCGCGCAGGAGACCTCGTCCGCCAACGTATCGTCGGAAATCAGTCCGAGCCTCACGCCCCTCGACCCCGACGCCGTTCTCGAGGAAGGCATCCAACTTCCGGCCGCGGAAACCGGCGCCGCCCTCGGGCTGATCGAGATCCTCACCGGTCGCACCTACCTGCGTTCCGAGAAAATCCCCCAGAAGGCCTTCTCCCTGCTGATCGAACAGCCGGTGACCCACGCCGAAGCATTGCTGGCGATCGAAACCACCTTGCAGATGAACGACATCGCCGTGACTCCGTTGGGCGACCGATTCATCAAGGTGGTCCCTCTTGCCACGGCTCGCATCGAATCACCGGAATTCATTGAAGGTTCAACTCTCGGTCTGCCCGCCAGCGGCCGAGTCGCATCCAAACTGTTCGTATTTGAGTTTGTGCAAGTCGCTCAATTCGCCCCGAAAGTGGCCAATCTGTTTAATGGGCAAATGGGCGGTGTTCTCGTTTTCGAACAGTCCAACGCGATGTTGGTGACCGATACGATCAGCTCCCTCCAACGCGTCGAAATCCTCGTGAAGGAACTGGACCAACCCAACGTCTCCTCCCTTGAGCCTAAATTCTATCCGCTGGTTTACGCCAAGGCGTCCGATCTCTCCAATAAGATGCGGACGATTCTACAGGGGCCCGCCGCGGCCCAGCTTGGCACCGCGACAACTTTCAACGCCGATGATCGCACCAATCAGATCATCGTGATCTCGGACGCACGCCTGCACCCGTTCTTCGATAAACTGATTGCGCGCCTCGATGTGCGTTCGGATCCCAATACCCGCAACGAAATCATTTATCTCAAACACGCCGAAGCCACTGAAGTTGCGAGCCTCGTAAGCAATCTGGTCTCGGGTCAAAATCAAGCCACCTCGCGTTCGGAGTCAGCCCGTCGTTCCGGTCAAGCCGGCACGACCACGGTAGCACCGGCGACGCTTGCACCCGCGTCCCCTGCCGCCGCTATTACGGCGAACTCCAGCGAGTTCAGCCAACTCGTCACCATCCTCCCCGATGAGCGCAGCAACGCAGTGGTCGTCAGCGGTACGGTGGAGGACATTCGCCTGATCAAGGAACTCATCGATCAAATCGACGTGCTCCTCGCCCAGGTGCGCATCGAGGTCGTCATCGCCGAAGTCACCCTGACTGATGCGGCCAGCAATGGCATTAGCAGTCTGGGACTACTGGTCGAAGATGGAAAACTCGTGGGTGCGGTCGGCGGAGGCGCCGGAGCCAGTCTGACCGGAACGGGCATTACGGGCGGTGGAACGACGATCGAAGAAATCGCCGCTGAAAACTTCGCTATTTTCCCCAACAACAACCTCACCGGATTGATCTCATTGGCCACCACTCCCCGCAAAAATAACGCTGAATTTCTGCAAGTCCCCGCCGTGGTCACCACGCACAACAAGGAAGCCGAGTTTTTCGTAGGCCAAGACATTCCTGTTCTCGGCAGCTTCATCCCGGATGCAGGGTCGACCACCACGTCCAACACCGCATTCCGCACGACCGTGAACAATCGCCAAGTCGGCATCCGCCTATTGGTTAAACCACTCATCGGCAACGACGGTTCGGTGCAACTGGAGATCGAACAGTCGGTCGAAGACGTAATCGGCAATACCACTATTGATGGCAACTCACAGCCCATCGTGGGTCAGCGTGAAATGAAATCCTTCATCAGCGTTCAAGACGGTGAGATCATCGTCATGGGTGGACTCCAACGTGGCAACAATCGCAAAGAGACCAATCGGCTCGGACCGATTCCTTTCATCGGCGACCTTCTTGGTTTGCGCACTCGATCCAACGAAAAAACGGATCTCATCTTCTTCCTCCGTCCCACTATTTTAAGTGTCGGAGATAGTGCAGACAACGACAACGCCATGGAACGCGTGGATCGCATGTCCAATGCTGATGACGTGCGACGGGTGCTGGAAAGCGGTCCGCTCAACGAATAAATCGTCCGCCCGACCTATCATTTTGGAATCCTGAATCATGGATCTTCTCGCCGCCGATAGTCTGCCCGAATCATTGATCGGTTCTTTGGAGGAAGAGCAGGAGCAGCTCATTTTCGAAGCGGCCCGACATGAACGCGTGGCCGCATTGGCCACGGCCCTGAATCGCCCCGAGCAAGAGGTGCTCAACGATATCGCCCAACACGCCGGCATCGATATCGCCTCGGACCTTCGCGCCGACGATTCATCGCTCCGAATCTTACCTGCTCGACTGGTGCATGAGTATCAGGTTCTGCCCATCGCCTTGGGGGAGCCCGCCGCCGATGCCGCCAAAGACGAAGAGGGAGCACCCATCGAACCCGGTCCTGACACCCCGCTGCACCTCGCCACCGCTTGGTTGCCGGACGATGTCATGTCCGACTGGATTCACACGTTCACCCCGCGACCGGTAGTCTGGCATCTGGCCGTTGCTGAACGGGTGCACCAACTGATCGTCGAACATTTTGGGGTCGGTGCCGCTTCCCTCGACGACGGCGACGATGACTACCTTTCCCCGGAGGCCGCGGAGGCCGACGCCGAGATTGTCGACGAAGATGCCGCGGTCGTGCGGTTCGTAACCGAGGTCATTTCCCAAGCCATCGCCGACGAGGCGACCGACATCCATTTCGAGCCTCAGGATGGACAATTGCGCATCCGTTACCGGGTGGACGGCCTTCTCGTGCCGGTGCCGGTGCCGGAAAATCTCCTACGCTATCAGGATGCCATCATTTCCCGCGTTAAGATCATGGCGCGGCTGAACATTTCCGAAAAACGCCTCCCGCAGGATGGCCGCATCAACTTCAAAGCCGGCAACGTGGTGCTCGACATTCGGGTATCTACCTTCCCGACCATCTACGCCGAATCGATCTCCCTGCGTTTGCTCAACCAAAAGAAGCAGGCGTTCTCGATGGAGAAGCTCGGCATGAGTCAAACCGAGCAGGATATCATCACCGAGGTCCTGCACTATCCTCACGGCATCATATTGGTCACCGGTCCCACGGGTTCGGGTAAATCGACTTCCTTGAATGCGTTTCTGCGCAGAATCAATTCCACTGATCTACGCATTATTACCATTGAAGATCCGATCGAATACGAGATCGAAGGAGTGAACCAACTGCAGGTGCGCTCCGAAATCGGACTCACCTTCGCGAGCGCTTTGCGTCATGTGCTGCGTCAGGATCCCGATGTGATCATGGTGGGTGAAATTCGTGACCGCGAAACCGCCGATATCGCCATCCGGGCTTCCCTCACCGGTCACTTGGTGTTCTCCACCATTCATACCAACGACGCTCCCGGTGCGTTTACCCGTTTGGTGGATATGGGCATTGAGCCCTTCCTCGTCGCCTCTTCAATCGAGTTGGTCATCGCCCAACGATTGGTGCGCCGCCTCTGCCCCGAGTGCGCGCAGGAAAAGGAAGTCAATTCCATCAAGCTGCGCGAAAACCTACTGGTGCTCGGCCTTGATCCCGACAAACCGGAACACCAGATCAAAACGTTCAAGGCACCCTGCGGCTGCGACCGCTGCCGCGGCACCGGCTATCGCGGCCGCATCGGAATTTTCGAGATCTTCCGCCTCAACGAGGAGCTGCACGAACTCGTCCTCCAACGCGAGAGTACCCGGACCCTTGGACAAGTTGCCCGTAAGCACGGCATGCGTACGCTCGGCCAATCCGGCTGGGAAAAGATCGTCGCCGGCTACACCACGATGGACGAAGTGCTCCGCGTCGTCACGGTGACCGAGTCATAAGCAATGCCTCACTTTGCCTACAGCGCCAAAGATCGGAACGGCCAAGCGGTCGTGGATGAACTCGAGGCGCCGTCCCGCAAAGATGCGTTAAGACGACTACAGGCGCGTGGGCTTAAACCACTCAAGCTGACCGAACGCGCCGCCGGCAAGCCCCGCGCCAAGAAAGCCGCCAAGCCAAAGTCGACCAAACCGAAGGCTACCGCCGCGACTCAAACCAGCACGGTCAAAACGACTAATAAATTTCTGAGCAAACATCGGCTACCCTTTCTGCAATCGCTGCACGATCTGACATCGAGCGGGCTCTCCGCCGGGGAAGCGATTCGACTGCTTTCCCAGCGCATCAAGGAACCAGCGTTGCGCGGATTGAGCGGCGAGATTTGGGACCGGCTCAGTGAAGGCGCCAACCTCTCGAATGCGTTGACGGACTTCCCCGCGGTTTTTGATGAATCCACGGTCAGTTTGATTCAGGCCGGCGAAGCCACCGGCAACCTCAACGATACGTTGGAACGGCTCATCGAGCATCTTACCGAACAACGTGAGCTCCGGCGCCAACTGACCAACGCGCTGGCCTACCCCATCTTCATGACGGTCGTCGCGACGGGCGTGATCTTGTTCTTTCTCTTTTTTCTCCTGCCCCGACTACAGGGTCTATTGGATGCCCTGGGAGGCGAATTACCCTGGTCGACTCAACTCCTCGTAATGACTTCCGACTTTGCTCTCAAATACGGGCTCTTGGTGGTGGCGGGCGCTATCGTGGGGGGAATCAGTTTCTGGCGCTGGCGGGTCAGTGAAGCCGGCCGTTGGGTCACCGATCAATGGAGCCTGCGTATTCCCTTGCTGAATACCTTCGTGCAAAGCCAAACCGTATTAGCCTTCAGCCAGACGCTTTCGGTCCTGCTGGAAAACGGTATCACGACAGCCGAAGCGCTTCGCATGACGGAGAAACAGGTGCAGAACCGCGTGCATCGCGCCGCGTTTGATACTGCCATCGACCGAATCATGGAAGGTGAGTCGCTCTCGCAATCACTGCCCGAAACCGGATGTTTCCCCGATCTCGTGCTCGATCAAATGGCCGTGGGTGAAAACACCGGCAACGTGGTGCCATCCCTCAAAAAGACGGCGATAACTTACCGTAAGTTGATCTCCAATCAACTCAACGCCTTCACCAAAGTGCTCGCCAGCGGCGTGCTACTCAGCGTCTTCGTTTTCGTCGGCTTTATTGCCTACGCGATGGTCAGCGCCATCTTCACGCTGAGCAGCAGTTTCAGCATGTAGCGCGCGCTCAGCGCGCGAAGTTCCAAGTAGCTCCGGGCTCGACGAGCCCGGCTACAACCTTCCAGCTGTCTTGCAACCGCTGTAGCCGGGGTCGTCTTGGCCCGCCGTAGCCTCGGCGAAGGAGGCTGACCCGGTCGTTCGATTTCCAACGGACCTATTCGATCACTTCGTAAGCTTCCACGAGGATCGTGCCGGTGCCGCCGTCGGCGCCTTCCGGTTTGACCGTGTAGGCTCCCGGTGGGAGGCGCACGAGAATCACAGCATCGGCGGACGCATCGGAATCGAGCTCAAACGCACCGGTCGTAGCGAACGCCGCTTTGAGCGCCGCAGTACCGCCCCAGTTGTCATTGGTCGCGATTGCGTTGGTTTGGCCCGCGGGAATCAACGAAAGCTTGGGGTCAGTCATCGTGCCGGTGACGCCAAAGTTCACCAACGACGGTCCGACCACGCGAATCAACATCGTCTTGGCTCCGGTGCCATCGATCACGAATCCGGGAGCAAGCACATCTTCACCCAGACCAGAGAAGCCCAGGGCGGAAACGTTGGTCAGCTGAAGGTCTCCCCCGATCGCCTCGGGATCATATACCTCCGCGAGGGCAATACCTTCACTGGCACTGTCAGTCGCCGTGATGCGAACCGTGTAACCGCGACTGCCCGCCGAGTTGGGTAACGGAAGATCGGTCAGAATCGCCGCATCCGCCGAACCCGTATCAAGTGCAAATGCTCCTAGCGAGGCACTCGTGGTCACCAGCGTAGCGGCATTGGTCGCGTCGCCCCAGTTGTTGTTGGACGCCACGGCATCGGACGCACCGGAAGGAATGATATCCATCTTCGGGTCGGTGAGCGCACTCTGCACGCCGAAGTTCAACAGCTGCGGACCGACTGCCCGCACCACCAGTGGCTTGGTGCCGGTGCCTCGCATTACAAAGCCCGGCGTCAACGCGCCATTAGCTTGAATACGACCGCGGGTCGAAAGATTTGCGAGACGGCTCGTGCCGCCGGAAAGCGTAACAATGGCGGTGTTTGAATTCACCTCATTGCCACCGGAGGCCACTTTGACCCAATAAAAACCCATGTCACTCGCCGAAGCGCTGGCGATACTCAGAGTGGCGCCAGTCTCCCCGGTTAGCAATTGAGCGGAGGATTCCCCCGGCCTCTGACGATACCATTGGTAGGTGATTGCAGCATCGGATTCTCCCGCGACCGAAAGATTGACCGCCGCCCCCGCTGCCACATCGGTCGACACCGGCTGGGTGGTGATGGCCAGTCCTCCCGTGGAATAAGCGATTTCCTGGGTGACGGCCAATTCAGAGATATCCGTTGCGGTGACCGTAATGGTGGCCGCTCCAGTTGAGACGGGTGTTAACACCAAGGTGCTACCATTGACCGTTGCGGTGACGACCGTCACATCGGAACTGGTGGCCGAAAACGTCAGCACAGAATCATTGTCGCCACTGGTGGGATAGAGATCGACGCGACGCACCGTATTGGTCACCACCAGATTTTCCACCCCAGCGGCACCTCCGCTGAAGAAGCGGAGCGGAATTTCCGAAAAGACGCCTCCGTCCAGGTTGAAACGATTGATGCTGGCGATCGTATCAACGACCTCCATCCCGTTACCCAACACGCGGCCATACGCCGTGAAGCCACTATTGTTGTCGGGGCCAAGTGTGGTCGTATTGTCCTCGATATTAAAATAAAACTGTGCGGTCGCGCTGTTAATATCGGAGGTGCGGGCAGCCGCGAGCGTGCCGCGGGTATTGGGCAGGGAATACTCCAAATCCACGCTGGGGAACGTAGTAACCGCCTCAAGCGTTTCCACCGCGTAAAATCCACCGCCTTGGGTGATGCCAGGCGCCGATGAATTCAACGAGGCCGTGCGATGGAAAATGGTGTTATCATAACGCTCCGCGTCCGTGTAGCGCAGGAAATTGGTCACATGATTGGGGGCGTGGTCCTCAAGTAATTCCACATCGAACTTGCCGAAAACCGTATCAAACCGAACCAAGGGCGTGGTTACGCCGTCCATCGCGAAGTGGGAACGCAAGTCGATGGATGTGGTCGGTCCTCCCACGGATCCAGTCTGGGCGCCAATCGAGGTGGTCGTGACCGGATTTTGAGCTGAAACCACTGACGAAATGAACGCAGCGGCAAGAAGGGGGCGGAGGATGAACCGTTTCATGGACAAAAGGAGGACAACCATTGACGGCAAAGGTGTCCTCGCCAAGACCACAATTATCGTCTCAGCCCAAAACTTGCCCCGCATTCACCATCCACCGGTAAGTCGCCCCCAAGACCAGGATTGTCACTTAGCATATGACAAACGATGACTGGCGCACGGTTTGACGAGCTCGGGAATGGAGCTACTCGGCAGTGAAAACCTCGTAGGCTTCGACGAGGATCACGCCGGTGCCGTTGTTCGCACCGGTCGGGCGCACCGTGTAAGCTCCGGGAGGCAACCTCACCAAGACCGCGGCGTCCAGCGAGGCATCGTCCGTAAACGCAAAGGCGCCCGTGGTCTGGTAGGCCGTTTTTAGCTCAGACGTACCTCCCCAATTGTCGTTCCGAGCGACAACAAAGGTCTCGCCGCCCGGAATCACTTCCAACTGCGGATCGATCATCGTGCCGGTGACCCCAAAGTCGGCCAGACGTGGCCCCACCACCCGGATCAACATCGTTTTCGCCCCCTCGCCTTCGATCACAAATCCCGGAGCCAAAACATCAGCCCCCAAACCGCTGAACCCACGCGCGGAGATATTGGTCAGCCGAGCTGCGTCCACGGACGCGGCGTCCGGATCGTAGACCTCCGCCAGAGCGATGCCGGCCTCTCCCGTCGATGACGTGATCTGCACGGTGAATCCTTTGCTGCCGGCACTATTAGGCAGGGATACCGAGCTAAAAACTGCCGCGTCTGCCGAACTGTCATCCAACGGAAATGCGCCCAGTCCCGCACTCGTCGTGGCGAGTTGGTCGGCATTGGCGGCATCTTGCCAATTGTCGTTGGTCAAGGTCGGAGCGGACCCGCCCAAGGGCACCAACGTCAAAGTCGGATCGACCATCGCAGTGCTCACGCCGAAGTCCGCCAACTCCGGTCCTACCGCGCGGATCACGAGGTCCTTCGCGCCATCCCCTCTCAGGACGAATCCGGGAGTCAACTCGCCGCCCGCCGGCACACTGCCTCTCGTCGATAGATTGGCCAAATGGCTGGTGCCTCCTTGCACGGTCACGATCGCCATTGCGGACTCAATGGTATCGTCTTCACTCGTAATGCGAACGAAATAGAAACCCATGTCCGCGGCCGTGACGCTCGGCAGGTTGAGCGTCGCCGAGGTCTGACCACTCAGGATCCTAAGTCCTTCTCCGGTCTGAATCCGAAACCACTGATAGCTCAGCGGCGTCGAAGCGGAAGCAACCACCGAGAGTGCCCCGGGAGTACCCGGCGCTACATCGATCGATACCGGCGCAGCGGTGATCGATATCGAGGTATCCGCAACCGTCAGAGTCGCCACGTTGCTCGTGACACTGCCCGACGAATTTTCAACCACCACGGAGTAGTCACCAGCATCTCCCAAGGCTACAGCGGGAATAATATAACTGGCTTCGGTCGCTCCGCTCATCGCAACGCCATCCTTGCGCCATTGAAACGTGGGAGCGGGGGTCCCCTCCGCCGTCACCGAAAACGTGACCGCCGTGCCCACCGATACGGACTGTGATATCGGGTGGCTCGAAATGAGGGGAGCCGTATCCTCTGCTTCGGACACGACAATCGTGTAATCAAACTGCAGATCACCGCCATCCAGGGTTTTATTAATCCCCCGCCACGCCCGCGTCTGCAGGGTGTATTCACCGGCTTGGGTGGGCGTTCCTAAAATCGAAACCGACACCCCGTTCACGGTATCCCCCATGAGGTTTAGGACCTGAAGACCGGGCGGAATTTGCCCGATTATTTCATACGATCGAGCAGTCGCAGGAGCTCCAACGATGGCGAACCCGCCTCCAAACGGAACTCCCACAGTGGCCTTCGCCGGCAAGCCAGCGGGACC
>CBFHXU010000075.1:0-13994 GCA_965659875.1 uncultured Opitutaceae bacterium | reverse complement strand
GTTGATGCCCGGTGCGAATCAGTCGCGTCGGTTGGCCGCTTTTGTTGAGCAGCTTTACAGCCAAGGTCAGGCATTTCACATCGGCGAGATTCGCGAATGTGGTGCTGCCGGTATAAACGATAAGTTTCTCATCGGGCCGGAGACCGAGTGCCGTTCTTTCGGCCCGGGCGTCGACGTCTGAAGGGAGTTGGGAGGTGTCGAGTCCCGGCAGAAGCAGATGTGCGGATGCGTCGGAGGGGATGAATTCACGCAAACGTTCGGTGATATGCGTCACGCCGTGAGCGAGACGCATGAAGTGTTTTGAACGCAGCGGGTGAGATAGGTTATCGGGAATGCGGCTGGCGAGGTCGGTGTCGCTCAAATCAGCCAGCTCATCCCGTGATAATTGGGTGAAGGATGAAGTGAGGTGTTCTTCGTTGTCCTCCAAGTGCACGATCAACCGTGCGTTTGGCGCCATGGCAAGGTAGGCCATGGTAAACTTCCGCACATTTTCGCGAGGCGTCCAGGCATGGATCAAATCCGCGGGTTGCCGATTGGGAAACAGCGCGGGTTGCTCCAGGCACCAGGTGAAAACGCGGACGCTGAACAAAGGGGATTCCAATACCTCGACGCTTTCAGGGTGGTCAGGAATCGCGACGATGCACACGTGCCCGAGCTTGGTCAGCTGGTTGGCAAATGCCCCGATGTGATTGAGGCTGTTGGACGTGCAGTCCCCGTAGTTCGCGAAGAGTATGTTCACCGATTACAAAAGCGGTTCACGTTACGCAGAGCTTCCGAGCTAACTCCAGCACGGTTTTGGCGGTTTTTTCCCAGCTGTAGTCGGAAGCGCGCCGCAAACCGTCGCATACCAGGCGTTGCGGGAGCTCAATATCCCGCTCCAATCGGAGCATATTCTCCGCCCAAGCCGCGGGGCTGTTGGGAGGACAGAAGAGGGCTGCCCCGCCGGAAACTTCCGGCAAACTCGCGCAGTCACTCGCAATAACCGGCAGGCTTTGGCTGAACGCCTCCAAAACCGGCAAACCGAACCCCTCGTGCCAACTTGGTTGCAGTAAGGCGAACGCATTCTGATAGGCGGTGCGAAGCGCTCGTTCGTCTACGTAGCCCCGATAGTGCACCGGCAAACCAGCCGCGGACATTGAAGCGATGCGCTCGTGAATTTCATCAGAGTGCCAACCCCGGCCGCCGACGATGTGCAGCGGGCGGGGGGCGGGCGATCCGGCGTGATAGATTTCGTAGGCGTCGAGGGCGCCGGCGTGGTTTTTCCGGGGCTCAATGGAGCCGACCATGAGCCACGGTGCGTCGGGTTCGCGCGGTTTGGTTTCTGCATATTTCGGCCAGCGACTTGCGCCGGAGGCGATGACGTGGGGCGTTCCGCTGGATTCGAGCCAACCGGGCAGGAAGGACTCGAAGTCCGCTTTGGTGGCCTCACTGACGAATGCCAATGCGCTGCCTTGCGCGATGGCTTGCCCCAATTCGCGTTGGCAAACCACGCGCGTGGCATCGGTGGCGAAGTGGGGATGCGTCCAGAAGACCAAATCATGAATGACGTAGATCAGTTTCGCCGGGGTCACGCGGGGCGCATGAAAACTGGACGCGATCACGACGTCAGGATCGCCGGGCAGCGCCGCGGTGCCGTTTTCGATTTCCCGCCAGAGGGCGCGGGCGGGCACCGGCAACATTGCCCGCAGGGGCATCTCAATGTCTCGTCCGGTGAGATAAGTACCGTGTCCAGGCTCGCCGTTGATCCAGTCCCCGAATTGATGATACAATACGAACGAATCTCCCGCCGGTCGGGCGGCATCGACCATGGCGCGAGCCACGGCATCGGCATACCAGGCACAGCCCGCCCGCTGAGCTGATGTTTGAGCTACGTCCAATCCGATTTTCATGGCACCAGTCCACGCGCGGCGGCGTGCAGAAAATGATTAAGTTTGGCCGCCTCGTAGTGACGGGAGAATCGGGGGAGCTGACGCTCTCCCTTCCGAACCAGATCATCGCGTAACTTCGCGTTTTCCGAGATTATCGTCATCGTTGCGCACAGATCATGCGGGTCCCGCGGGTCAAACCAGGCGCAGGCGTCACGCCCGACTTCCGGCAAGACCGACGTTCGCGCCGCTAACACCGGGAGGCGGGATTGAAACGCTTCGACCAACGGAATGCCGAAACCTTCATGCAGCGATGGGAAAACCAACGCACCGGCGAAGTGCCAGACCGCATTGAACGCGTCATCAGGTAAGTGTCCGGCGAATGTCACGTGGTCGGCCAACCCCAAAGCGACGCTCATGCGTTCGAGATTCTTCATGCGCTCGTCGGAGTGTCCGGTGAGAAGCAACGGCCAGGCTTTCTCCGCCATCTGGTGACGATATTGATGATAGGCCGTGAGCAATACTTCGTGGTTTTTGTGCGGCCAGAAATTTGCCGGGTAGAAAAAGAACTTCGAATCGGGGAGAGACGACGGCCGTGCTGTTTGATCGTCCATCGTGCTCAATCGGTCCTGAACCGATGCATACGTATAAAAACACCGGGTGGGGTGGAGATCGAAATGCGCTTGCAGTCGATCCCTGCCGTGTTGGGCGAGAGTTTGAATCCAATTTGCCGCGCCGATGCTCCGTTTGAAGTTATCTTCACGAAAATTGACCTCCTCAACCGGCAGGGCCGAGGGCAGGTCGCGATGAAGACTGTCCACCAGCAGCGCCACCGTGGGCAGTCCCTCGCGGGCGAAGGCCGAGGTGCCAAATGGGCAGTAAAGGGCGTCGGCGGGGAACGCGGCCTGTAACTGGTCAGCGGTAACGTTGCGTCTTTCAGCCGAACCTTCATGGATAATCCACGAGCTGGCTGAACGTAGGGCGATTACATCCGTGGAGCGAAGGAAGGAGAGTTCTGCGGCCAGCCCCTCCTGGGCGAGGATGAGAAACTGCATGGGCTCCCAAGTGAGGTTTCCCATCTCCTCCAGAAATCCAAACACGAGCGGCTTGATTCCCCCATTAGCTCCCTGTGGCTCCATTCTCAACAGATCCACCCAAATGGTGGGAGGCGTGTCGCGCTGCCGGGTCAAAGTTTCGTCCGTTTCCAAGATCCGCCGGCGCGCGGATTCAACCTCGGCATGAGCGGATTTCCGCGCGGATCTGGCTTGAACCACCCGTTGGCGCCGAGCCTCCTCGCGATCGTTGGCCTGTTCGATGGCGGCAGTGCGAGGTCCCCAACGTTCCAGAAACTTTTGCGCGTTGCGGTATTCGTGTCGACCGCGGCCCTGACTGGCGGAGACCGCGTGTTTCACGACGCAATGATTTGCCAGATAGATTTTCCATCCTGCCTCCCGCGCGCGCAGGCAAAGATCTACATCTTCGAAACCGTTCCGATAACGCTGATCGAGCCCACCCACGTTATTGAACCATTTTTGATCGACCAAACAGCACGCCGCCGTGACCGCCGGCACCAATCGGTCGGTGGGCCCTGATTGGAGCGTTTCCAAGTCAATACGCTGGTGGATAGGGTAACCGCTGTCGATGAACGCTATGCCCGCGTGATCTACGGAGTTGTCGGACGACGAAACCTGGACGCAACCCACGATTCCCGCATCGCGATGGTTTTCCGCCACGCGGAGTATCTCGGCGAGTGCTCCGGCCGTGATTTCGACGTCGTTGTTGAGCAGGCAAAGCCATCTGCCTCGAGCGACCGCCGCTCCGGTATTGGTGGCGACGGCGAATCCCTGATTGTGAGATTGATGGATGACGCGGTGATTTCCGGTGAGGGAATCCAGATATTCACGGCAATCGTCTTCGCTGCCATCGTTGACCCAAATCACCTCGTGGAGGATCGAGTTCGGCACATGTGTTTTCAGTGCGTCGCGACACGCCTTCGTGTGGGCGAGCTGATTAAAAACGGGAATGACGAATGAGACCTGCACCGATTGCGATCTAGCCAACAGTCCTGCAAGGGGGCCGCAATGAATTTGGCCGCATTTATTTAACTGTCATCTGGCCGATGATCGACCAATCGTATCCCGGATTATAGTCGGGACCGGCGTCAATCCACAGCTCCAGTTCGTGGTCGGCAGGGAGCGTGATTTCCGCGTGCAACATAGTTTGATCTTCCGGGATGGTCAGAGGACGAACCCAATCGGTCCAGGCGAGCCGTTGGCGTCCGTCGGGCCCACGGATGAATAATCTGAACCGAACTCCATCCGAATCGTGATTATTCTGCCAGATTTCGGGGCGCAGTCCGTAGTCGAGCGCAACCGTCCGGTCAGTTGACAGGGCATCGAAGCGCAGTCCGCCCGGAGGGTGGATGTGCAACACGCTGGTGCCGTTCGCCTCCAATTGAGCGGGAGCATGGCGGGTGAAGACCATCGCGGGGTAGGGCTCGCACTGATCGAACATTCCTTGGGCCTCGGAAAATGTGAGTTCACGCCAATCGGCCGCGATGAATTCCAGCCGGGACTCTCCCGGTCCCATGCGATAGGGACGTTCGGGCAAGATGGTGGCGTTTGCCCGCTGCCGGGCCACCCAAGGTGCGAGCTCTGCCAAACGTTGGGGGCCGACGTAGACATCGGCGTCACCGGTGGTGAAGAGCGGTGTCGTCGACAGACCGAGTTCCCGGCATCGGTGGTGGACGAGCGCGAGATCGCCGGCGACGGAGTCCATGGCTACGAGAACCGAGTAGTCTTCGTCACCCAAGGCGGCTCTCGAAAGTTGCCAGGCGTCCTCGTCGGTTTCGTGGGTTTCCCTCACGAACAACATCTTCCGATTCGTGGTATAGGTGAGCAAGGGATCCCATTCGCGACCGATGATGGCGATGTTGTCGCGGGGCGTGGAGATTTCCCGCAGTAACTTTCCGAACTCAGGCAGCGGACGGTCGAGCGTTTGGCCGTGGCCAAAACCATTTAAGAAGGCATGAGACTGCAGATAGATGACGCCGATCAATCCCGCGCTCATTAAGATTTTACCCCAGCGTTTTGGCCTTAGCATGCGGTAAAGTGGAACGACCCCCAATCCCACCGCGACGGCCAGGGCGGGAGCTACCGCGATGAAGTAATAATTGTGAACGTAGTAGAGATTGGCAAAGGCGAGCGGTCCCGTGATGGCCGCCAGTAGGGAGGCCGCGATGCCGAATCGAATTTTCGGGGATCCCTTGAGCAGACCGATTACCACGAGTGCATACAGTCCCACGGACAAGATTTGGCTGAGATGTTCCGCCCACCGTTGCCACCACTCGGCACTCAATCGCTGCGCCAGAGTTCCCCAGTTCCAGGCACTCAATTTTTCGGAAGTAAGAAAATCGGCGAAGGGGTGCGCGTGTTTGATCGCGTCGGTTTGGCGGGTCCAGAATACGGCTGCGAGGATACCGGGAAGGGTAGCCAGGGTGGATATGGGCAGTCGTTGCAGAAACGTTCCGATTGGTAACCGCCACGTCAAAAGCGCGCCGACCGGCAATACAACGATGAAGCTGGTCACCTTGGTCAACGCGGCCAAAACGCCGAGTATAACGGCGGCGATCAGCCAGCGTCGATTGTCCGGTTGAAGGAGTGATTCGACCAAGGCGGCAAGCCACCACAGGGCCAGCGACGCCGCCCACGTTTCGATCAAGATACTACGGGAAAAATGCAGCCATAGCGGGCTGGTAAATAACAACGCGCAGATGAATAGACGCTCATTGGCACTCAGTTGCAGTCGGCCCAATAATAGCCACAGGGGCGGAAGCACCAGTAACGCCCCGAGCACCGCGGCGAGTCTGCCCGCGGTGATAATATCTCCTCCGGTGAACGTGGCCAGCATGGCGGTCACGATCTGGTAGGTTGGAAACTCCATGGGGATATTCCACGGGGGACCCAATCCGTTGAACGGAGTAAGGGGCGAAAGTCCGTTCTCGTGCAGCAGCTGGGCGGTAATGGCGGTCTGAGTCTGCCGCCCCGCGTGCGAATCCGTGGGTGGGTTGCTCCAGCCCAGCCCGGCCGCCCAACAAAATACTCCGAGGGCAAATCCAAAAATGAGGACGCCCGGCCAATTCGTTTTTAAATTCCAATCAGGCACGTGATTCAGCGGAAGATCTAAGGTTCCAAGCCCAGGCAGGTGCGAGCACCCAACAAGCGATGATAAGAGGGACGGCGGGCGCCAGATACGCGCCGATGACCGCGGGGAATGAGGTGGCTTCGACCAAACTTACGATCAGCGCCAGGGCGGTGGCACCTCCCCACAGCGAAAGGAGCACAGCGAGTCGTTCCCGCGCATGGGGAGTGCCCCTGCTTCGTTTGGCGATGAAGCCGGTGCAGAACAGGGCAAACGCGGTAAGGGGCCAACCCAACACTCCGATAATTCGAGCGATAAAGTGCCTCGTTTGTCCGTCCCACGAATGGGGTGAAATCTCCTTGGTCGCAGTCACGTGATAGAACTCAGCCATTTCCGTGAGCTCTTCTTCCGTTCCCACGGAAACGATACTGTGCGGGAGAAAGTCAGTGGAGCGCGCCATCAAATCAATCGCGCGGAACCAACCGATCAAAGTCGGCTTCAAATAACTCGAATGCCAAGGTGGGAAGAATCCGCTGCGCTCGGATCCACCGGGCAATCGCCCTTCATCCACGGCGGCATTTATTTCGTCGGCGACCTGCCGCCAATACGCATCGGCTTTGCCGGGGGTTTCGTAGAAACCTTCTATCGCGGCGGCTTCCCGCAGCGCCCAGGCGAACCACCCGTTGCGAATTTCCTCTCCCGATCGTTCGTGGGTTTCATACCATTCCCAACCCGCGTTGCGCCACTTCGGCATCATGCGATTTTCGAATACGTCGGCTAACTCCGCGAAGGCCGGACTTTCGCGATAGGTCAGGGCGCGAGCGGCAGTCGAGCTGGGGGCACCGGGCAACGGATGGGGATTTTCGACCCGGAGGATCGCGCCGTGAGCGTCCGCAAAAGAAGTCTCATTTCCGTCCACGCCGACCGAAATACCGTAGTGGGCTTGGTTGACCGCGCGCACCGCTGCCCGACTGGAAACATAGGTGAACAGAGGAGCCATCGCGATCAAAACGATCCATCCGCGATTTCGTTGGGTTTGACCTAAGGCGATCCAAATCGCGGTTGCAGCCAGCAGAATGGCGGATGGCAGCAGCCAGATTCCTTCTTCGCGCGAATACGAAAACGCGCCGGCGGCCAGACCTCCCCAAAGTCCCCACGGGAGGACGCACCAGATCGACCGGTGGGCCCGGCATACCATGCCGATGAAGCCCGCGAGGGTGAAAAGCGTGAGGGCCGGTTGCACCATGCCGCGCAAGAGCCGCCCGAGAATTTCGGCGGATAGCGACTGGGGGTCAAAGAGCAGCAAAGCGAACAACGCGATGCGCCAACCCGCGTGTTTCAGCCAAGGCGAGATGGCCCAGATAAATAGCAGGCAACCCAACGCGTGGAGGAGCGCCACATTGAACTGCAGCGAAATTCCTGACAGCGCGGATAGCGCCAAAAACATCGGGAAAACAGGACCCTTGGCATGAGTGAGCTCGTTGTAGGGGCCGAGCCAGTTTCCCTCCGCAATTGATTTCCCCTGGGTCATGAACAGGCGATCATCGTGGGCCATTTGCATCATGAACGACTGCCCCATTTCCGACGCGAGCAGAGTTTTGATCGCGACGAGGATGAGCATCAAAACGATCTGCCCCACGGGGTGGTGAAGCCGGGGGCCGAGTCCGCCGACCAGGAGGAGCAGAATGGCCAATGCGGCGGTGGCTACCATCGCCACGAATACTGAACTGCTGCTGCTGGCGTATTTGGTGGTGAGCACGATCTGCTCCAGCGTCAGGGGGACGCTCAGTTCGTCGGGGAAATCGATTCGGGCCAATTGGCTGTTGTCCAAGGTCCAAACCAAGGAGTGATCTTCACCTCGTTCGTGCGGGACTGCCGTGACGACCCAATCTTGATTGATGATCGGTTGGGCCAGGTGAGCGGGACACGGATAGATATACCAACCACCAGATTGGGCGGGACCTTTGAAATCGAGCCTTAGCTCGAGCAGGGGGATGGAGTGTTTCGGAAGATCCAAATAAATGTAGGGATCCGGTCCCGTCACCGTGAAGACCCCCGTAACGGGGTCGTAGTCCAAGCTGTTGGACTCTTGCGTCGTTACCTCGGCAGGGGAGAGATGGTCGAAGGCCTCTGATTGGCGCTTAAGCGCCAACGCACCACCGATTACGGCGAGAACAAGTAGGCTAACTGCCAGCTTTCGAAGGGACATCAGCGGCGGAGACGCAAGCGAATCATATCAACAAAGAATCCGGCCAACATGACTTGCATCGACAGGACCAGACAGGTGACGCCGGGAACCACCCAGCGCAGAATTTCGGTGGGGGAAAGTCCGCCGAACGCGTTGTCATGCCAAATCAGGACCGCTTGAACGGAGAGGCCCAAGCCCAACGCGGCCAGGGCCACGGCGCCCACGATTCCTCGCTCGAGAGTGAAGCCATCAAAGGGCGGTGGCGTGTTCTCAGGTCGGGGCGGGGCCAGCCCGGCTTCGTGAACAAAAACTTTCGATAATACCGCAAAGGCGATCGCTTGGAATCCGCACAACACCGCAGCGCCCGCGTAGAGCAGCGTATGGACATCCAATGTCACGGGCCCGATATCGAGCGGTCCGCTCAGCAGTGTGGCAAATCCGGTTACGCCCGCCAAGGTGAGTAAGATGCCGGGCAGTAGGAACAGCCACCGCGGACTGAATAGCAGCATGAATCGCAGGTGACGCCATCCATCTCGCCAGGGCCGAAGATGGGGCGGTCGATCACGACCATCTTGTCGCAACGAAACCGGAGCCTCGGTCATTTTGAGGCCGGAGAGGGCGGCCTTGATGACCATTTCCGACGCGAATTCCATGCCGCCGGTGCGCAGATCCAGGTTAACCAATGCCTCCCGCGATCCGCCGCGGAGTCCGCAGTGAAAGTCTCGCGTGGGAATACCGAACAAAAGACGTCCCAGAAAGCTCAATACCGGGTTGCCGATGTAGCGGTTTTTCCACGGCATGGCACCGGGGTGAATTCCGCCGGCGAAGCGATTGCCCATCGCAAGATGATGGCCGTTACGTAGCGCTTCGAGCAAGGGACCGGATTCGCGAAAATCATAACTACCATCGGCATCGGCCATGATGACGTATTTGCCCCGTGCCGCATTGATGCCGGTGTTGAGGGCATGTCCATACCCGCGCTGCGCCACGGGGACCACGCGGGCTCCCACCGCTTCGGCGATCGCTTGGGAGCCATCGGTGCTGCCATTATCCGCGATAAGGATTTCGCCGTTTACGCCGAGTTTGGCGATGGTGTCCTGAGCCTCTTGGAGGCACCCGGGCAGGGTGAGCTGCTCGTCGAGACAAGGCATCAGTAACGTAAGTTCGATTTCGGAATCTTGAGCCTCGGTGGTCATGGATGAGAAAAATGTCGGCGGTTCGGTCAGGGAATGGGCAAGGGAAGACGAGAGCAGCGATTACTCCAAGGTGATTCCCGCCCATGCGGTCCAGTCCCAGCCGGGATTTTCGTTGATGGTGATCAAGAAGCGAATTTCGCCATTTGCCGGCAGGGCGAGATCCTCCAGATTAAATTCGAGCAGTCCCTGATCGAGCGGATCATTAAAAGGGTCTATGTTGCGCTCGTAGAGCAACTGTTCCGAGTTCCCATCGGTCCATTTGATGATGAAGGTCGCGCCGTCAGTTTCGCCTCCATCGGTGTAGGCGCCCGCCGGGTAGCCGTGAGCTCCGCGGATAGAGGTTACCGGGGCGGTGAGCGGGAATATCATCTCGCTCGGCGCATGCATAATGACGGCTTCCCGGCCGTCGATTTCCTCGTTGGAAAGCGGGGTGCGCGCATGGAAATCGTCGGGCAAGTGGGAGAAGCTGGCGAAGCGCTGCCGTTCGAGTTGTTGTGCGTATTCGGCTTTCAGATTGGTCGATTGCAGGGTGGAAACGGAAACGATCGCCTGATCCTGGAACCACCGGCGATTTTCATCGGCTACTTCCAGCCTCAGGCTTTTAATCTGGCGAGCGGGGTCGCCGCCATGGGCTTCCAGGTAGGATTCGAAATCGGTGACCAGAGGGTTGAATTGGAATCCGGCCAAAGCAATCGGACGTGGAATACGGTAGCGGATCTCTTTGTCGTCAAAATCCGTGAGGACCAGGTAAACCAACGCGGGTTTGTAGAGGAAATTCCGAATTCGACCGATTAGGTTGAACGGGAGGTCCACCTCCAGCCAAAGGTGGGCGGAGGAAAGATCGGCGACATTCAATTCTTCGTCGAGTGTAAGGTTGGCACTCTTGACCAATTGAGGTTTGAGGGACTCCGGATCGGCCGTGTCGGGGCGCCGTTCGAAAACATAGAAGTCTTTTTCGAGCAGACGAAATTCATAGAGATGCGGAAACAACGCCATCACATGCGAATCGTCGGCTAACTGGGGGCGTTCATCGATGGTCTGTAACTTGAGAAGGAGGAACTCCGGGGCCTGGTCTCCCGCGATGAATTCCGCATTCATGGCCGCGAGATGCGGAGTGTAGGCGGAGTAACTTTGGAAAATCGGACGAGGAGTGTAGTTGAAGCCGTTGAAGAGAGCGATCGCTTGCTCGAAGCCGAGCACATCAACGGTGGCGTTGCCGATCAGGGCTTTGGCCTTGGGGAGTTCCGCCTCTCTTTCCCAATGATCGACCTGACCCTCGAGATTACCGCGAGCCTGATCCCAATTCAGCAGCGCCTGGATGTTACGCTGTAGCTTCTCGTTCGCGATATTGGGCGCGTAGTCCAAGGTCGTGGTAAACGTGTTCCGCATGCCGGTGAGGCACAGGAAAATGGTGACGAGCAGAATGACGCGAGGGATCCACGTGCGGCGAACCTGTTCGTCGAATAGAGCGGGGAAGGCGATGGCCGGAATGAGACCGCAGTAGAAAAACCCCAACATATGCCCGTCGGCGCGAACGAAACCGTGTTTCCAATTGAGAAAGAGAAACGCCGCCAGAATGAGAAAGCAGGCCACGGAACGCACGCGGTCGGGCTGGGTGACAAAGTGCCAGACTACGTAGGCGGCGATGGATGCGAATACCCCCAATGCAATCCCGAGTTGCCCTTCGGGCGTCGGAAGCCCCATGGCGGCTTGGTAGCCCGAACTGATTTCCAGGGAATTTAAGGCGTAAGCGAGCCACTGGAACGGAGACTGACCGCACAGCATCCAAATGACCGTAAATCCCACGGAAAATGACAGGAATAGTCGGAGTGCGGATTTTTTCTTACCGAGGCTCAGGGCGTAGGCCGATACCACCAAAACCACGAACCCCGTGAAGAGTAAGTTGGTGAATTTAATCGCGGCCATTAACGCCAATAACAACCCGAACGGAACCGCCCACGGGGAGGCCTCTTTCGCCAAGCGTTGAATCATATACCATCCGCAGAATGCGATGATGATCATATGCAGCGCATCGGCGTAACCCATGCCCCATAACACAAAGAAGATGAAATAGCTGAATCGGGAAAGTCCCGTCAGAGGTCGGCCTACTTGGAGAATCAATCCCGCTGCGATAATCGAAAATGCCGCCTGCCACAGAATATAACCGCCCCAGTATAATCCCATGTAGGTATTGCCCATTAGAAACCCCAAGGGGCCATAGGTAAACACCACCGATTCTCCGAACGGAAACCCCTGTTCCAGAAAATACGCCAATGCCTGCCGCCACGAAGAATCGAGTTCGAGCAGAGGCTTTTGGGGAAGGCTGAAGGCCAGTAATGCCAACAGCCCCCCAATCAAATAATCGCTGAGCGTGAGTGGGCGCTCGGAGTTTTCGGTGGATGCTGGCATGCAGAGGGGATTCAACCGATCGGGGGCGGCGCGTCTAGGGGGAAGTTTCAAGCTGAAGATCAGCCCAATATGTCCAATCACTAGCGGGAATGCCCGCTGGACCCGGGGTGATCTCGAATTCAAGATAGTCCCCCGACTCGCTGGGTGACAGTTCAACGATGAAAGCGTGTTCGCCGGCGTCGTCGGGATTTCGAAGAGGTTCGATTAACCGCCGAAATACCTCACTGGCGCCACGTCGGGAAGATACATGTCGAATGATGAACTCGGCGCCGTCGGAGGGGGCGGAATTCTCCGGTGCATATGCCTCTTTCGGGAGCCCGTAAAACCCAGTCAATCGAGCGACCCCCGGGGGGATATCGTAGGTTAACACGGCCGGGGCATGCATGGCAAAGATCCGTCTCCCGTTCAATTCATCGGCCCGGGCTCCAAATAATGCGCGAATTCCTTTTGCCGCAATCGATCCCTTGACCTCCGGAATTGCGAATTCTCGCTTTTGCTCAGGCGTGGCGACTGCGGTGACCACCGGGAATTCTATTTCTTTGCCTGCTATCCATGGACCATCGCCAAAACGGGCGATGGGTTTAAGCCGAGCCACTTTGGCATCGGTCGTGAAATCCAGGGGCACGGTGATGGCGGACTGGGTCAGGGGATGCAGCTCAGTCGCGGCGACCACCTCATCGTTTACCGACAATCCAAGACCAGTTAGCGAGTTTTCGGTGGTATTCGTTAATCCTACACCGAAGCGATTACGACCGGGAGCTATCCGATCATTGCCGAATATTTTCAGTTCATACTCCAGGCGGGCTGGATCGAAATTGGTCAACTCTTCCACCGGTTCGTCTCCGCGAATGTAAAGTCGGAATCCCTGATGCCCCCAGCGCTGGTTATCGATTTCGACATAATTTTGGTTCAACCAATCGTTTAGCGGAGGGAAAAGCCGCAAGGGGTATTTGCCGAAATGCCGATGAAGTCCGGCCGAACTGTCGACGAAGAACCGTGGGCGGTTTGCTCGCAAATCCTCCAGAAGTGTATCCATTGCTCCCTGAACGATGGCGTAGGAGGTATCGATGTCGGGGTCGATATTGGTCCAAGGGATCAGACCCGTTTGGAAAGTGCAGTAAACGAAACGGGAAGCTGGGAGGCGATCGGTATAGCGATAGATGTCGGGGTTGAATCCCCAGACAAAAATTCTATCTTCCGCGGTCGTTTGTTCCTTGATCCAGGCGGCGAGTCGGAGTGCCGCATCAGGCCCGGGGGGCGAAACCTGGCGGGCTTTGAGCGGGGTGAAGATTACCGCGTAACTCACGCCTAACAGAGTCACCCAAGTGAGGGCCAACGTGATTCGATTGCTGACGGTTGCTTCAACTAATTGCCGGAACCAGAACGCGGGTCCCATCGCACAAACCCAAGCCAAGGGAGCGAGCACGGGAAAAAAGTAGTGATCAAACCCCCGCCCTCCGGCCATGGCAGCTCCCGTCGATGTCACCAACCACGTGAATAAATATACTTCACCAAATCGACGGGCTCTTGCTGAGTCGGGTGGGTTGAATTGAAGGCAGCGAGCCAACAGCCAGACGAGACTGATACCGCCGGTTAGCAGTAATATGGGATACTCTTCGGCGAGCGCCTCGAGCAGACGTGCTCCGGACCAAATCTTCTCCGCGAAGGTAAACTCGGCGCCATAAATATCGAGGTTATAGGTCCACGTGAAGTAGAGGTAGTCTGCTCCGGCTCCGTTCAGAAAGACGGGGGCCGAAACCAATAGTACCATGGCTAGAATCGAGCCCAGCAGAACGCCGGCGCGTCTGGCGGCGTCCTGCCAACTGAGGTTTCGATCAGCGACGACGACAACCAAGGCCAGCATCGCAGGCGCGGTATCGAGTAAGGCTGATTGTTTACTCATGATCGCCAGTCCCAGGAACGCTCCGCCCAAGGCGCAACGTCGGGTGGTGGGGATCCGATCCTCGCCGGTGAGGAAGCACCACGCCGCGGCGGCGGTGAAAAACACCACAAACCATTCCGTGTGGGCTGAAAAAGTGTCTTCAGGGAGCAATAGAAAACTAGAGAGAGCCGCGAAGATCACGGCTGCTCCGTAGCCGGTGTAGGGACCATTAACACGCAACGCGGTTCTGCCCAGGATGACCGCCACCGCCGCGATCATCAGCAAAATTAAGATACGCAAAGCCGTGAGGCTTG
>CBFHXU010000074.1:0-14210 GCA_965659875.1 uncultured Opitutaceae bacterium | reverse complement strand
ATCGGGCTGGGAATGGGCCAAGGCATCGGCATAGTCGGAGAACTCCGCCAAGCCCCCGCCCAAACGCGCGTTGAGTTTGCCGCGTGACCCTTCACCGCGGGCAACCAAGCCCACGATTTCAAAATCGTCCTTAAGATTGTGATAGGCTTGCGCATGAGAAGCCCCCATGTGCCCGCACCCTACCACCAGTGCCCGCAAACGGGCTGGAGTGGAATCACTCATAGTCCAGAAACCTCCCATCCTTTACGATGCGGGCGACGCAAGTAATCGTTGGCCGCCGGTTCATTGGTGAAACGCATACTGGGGGCGTTCCACTTCAAGGTGCGATTCGGGAATCTCACCGCCACGCTGCCGAGCAACACCGCTTCAGTCAGCGGTCCCGAGTAATCAAACGGCGTCGACGTCGTATCCACCCCCAAACACGCATCGACAAACTGCAGCCAATGGTGACCCGATTTGATACGCGGTCGATCATAGTTCTTGTAGTGTTTCCGCGGAAAGAGCGTCGGCGCCTTGAAGTGCGGCAACAACATCGTGCCTTCGGTGCCAATGATCACCGATCCTTGATCTGGAATAGGAGGCGGGGGACGCTCGTTTTCCGGCGGATTCAGCTCCGTAACCAATGCCATAACCTCATCCGGTGGCCGTTGATCGCCATCATACCAAACGAACTGAATTCCGCCTTCGACGGTGAACTCGGTCGAGGGAAACTCGTAATAGATCCGCGCGTTGTTGGCCCAATTCCATTGGTCCGGAGCTTCACCTTCCGAGCGCACCGAAACGGGCGCGCTCAGCGCCAACGCCTTATACACCGGATCGAAAATATGGCAGCCCATGTCGCCGAAGGTACCCGTACCAAAGTCCAGCCGCTTCCGCCAGTTTCCGGGATGGTAATACTGCTCTCCTAGGTAGGGGCGATCTTCGCAAACCCCGAGCCAGCCGTCCCAATCGAAGTCCGCTGGCACTTCAAAGTCGCCCGTCGGCGGCGCACCGGCATCGCCCCACTTTTTATCACTCCACAGGTGCACCTCTTTCACTTTACCAATCGCGCCACGCTGCACCAACGATACGGCCTCGAGGTAAGGGCTCTCCGAATGAATCTGAATTCCCATCTGGGTCACCAGACCGTGCTCGCGAGCATAGTTGGTGAGTTGGCGCACATCGTAGATATCGTGAGCGAGTGGTTTCTGACAATAGACGTGTTTGCCGCGGCGCATGGCCTCCATCGCAATCGGTCCGTGCATGTGATCGGGTGTCGAAACATTAACTGAATCGATGTTGTGGTGCTCCCGATCGAGCAGCTCTCGCCAATCCTGGTAGACGCGTAAGTGGGGATACTTTTCCATCAACTCCGGAACTCCCCGTTGAAGGTCAACTTCCGCGACCGCCACAAAATCCACTTTGGGCGAGCTGCAGATCATATCGATATCGTGACCGGCCATGCCTCCGGCACCAAAACTAGCATGGCGCAAACGACCATTCGGGGCAGCGGCAACAAGCTTGGAGGGAAGCGCCGGAGCGACGAGCCCCGCGGTTCCCAATGTCTGGAGAAAAGTGCGACGTTTGAGTTCTGATTTTGAAGGCATGGGAAATAACTAAGGGAGACGTTTTAGAGAAATATTGCGAAAACCGACCGGGCTCTTGTGACCTGCAAAACCGAAAAATCCTGCGGCGAGGTTTTTGCCCGGATGAGGTTTTTCGTCCATATAGTCGGTGATCGTCGACAGGTCCGTTTGCAGAATAATGTTACCGTTGAGCTCAACCTTCAGCGTCGACCCATCAACCGTGACCTCCTGATAATTCCATTCACCGACGTCACGCAAATAGCCCCGCCAAGCCGGAGCCATCCCGTAAGCGGATCCACTATACTGGCGCTGATCGAGCTCGGCATAACGCTTTGCCGTATTATCCAGAATCTGGAGTTCAGTCATACCATCATAGGCGGGGTTGCCCTTGCCTGGAAAACGGATCGCGAGACCGTTATTGCCCTCGGGTGGCAACTTAAACTCCAACCGTGCCTGAAAGTTCGCATACGCCGCATCGGTAAACAGGCTCCCAACTTTATCGGCCGCCGCCCAGATCGCGCCATCCCGCACGGCATAAGCCTCCGTGTCGCCCTGCCATCCCGCGAGGTCGCGGCCATTGAATAGGGATTCGAATCCCTGTGGGTCGATCTTGCTCAGGCGCTCATTAGCCTCGGCGGGCGCGATGTCCCGCACATAGACATTACGCCACCGGATCTCGCCTCCGTGGGTTTGCAGCTGGATCGGACCGCGCGCGGGGATCGGTTGCGCGCGGGTTTTATCAAAATAGTTTTCCAAAATCGCCCCATCCACCACGAGTTGGTTATTCAGCCACACCCAAGTCCGGGCTCCACATTGAATGATGCGAAACTGGTTCCACTCCCCAAACGGTCGATCGGCCAAAACCAGCGGATCTTTGCCGGACGCGCCCGGGCTGTTGTTCCACAGCCCACCGGAACCATATCGCGCTCCAATATCCCATTTGCCCGCCGCTTCGGTCGTATCCCAGATCTGCACCTGCGGACTCCCCTTCAGATAAATACCGCTATCCGCCAATGCGACCGTGCGGTATTCAATCAATAATTCGTAATCACCAAAAAACTCTTCCGACGTGAGATAGAGCCCCTCCCCTCCGTTGACCAGTTCATCCCCCTCCACCGACCAATATGTGCAGATGTCCGCCAAACTCGCCTCGCGCTTGGCATTCAACTCATCGGCCGGTAGCGCCATCCATTCCCGTGGATTCTCCGTCTTGGATCCCCACCAACCGGTCAGATCCTTGCCGTTAAAAAGAGCACGAAAACCAGCCGGGGGCGCATCTGCTGCCATCGACAGGTTCGAAATCAATCCCAGCAACAAAACGACGACGCAATTGACGCGAAAGGATCGCGCGGCGGGGAGAACAATCATGAGGCAAAGTGAGACGGGGGTAACGAAGCGAAAGACCCATTTTGAACGCAAGTTCGAGGTCCAATCCACCACAATCACCGACTTTTATTTTGAACTGTTTGACAAGAACGACGCGACCCAAGGGTTGCTTGCCTTCATCGGACTATCCTCCTAACTCGCGAGACCCCATGAAACCCCGATTTATACTGCTGGGTATATCCTCAATCCTACTCCTGCTGACGGGATGTGCCTCGAGCGTCCTTTCGGTTCCGTCCGAATTTCCGGGACCACCACCCGTTCTCTCGCGCCAACTTGTGCAAAGTGAAGCCGAAGCGATCATTCAGGCCAACCCAGAATTAGATCAACCAACGGCCTACAAAATCGCCCATCGAAGATTCGGAGAATCCGACAAATCAAGTAAGAAGGAACTCAAGCAACGAGCCGCCCGCCAAAAGTTTCGAGATGATCTCGCCGAGGTCCTCGGGGCACCCTAACGGGTTACCCCAATTCGCTTGTACGAGAATGCGATTCACTTCCACGGATCGAAGAGGATCTTGATCGCCTGCTTCTGCCGCAGCATTTCCACCCCACGGGCGTATTCACTCATGGGCATCGTTTCGGTGATCAAGGCCGACAAATCCAGCGCATCGGCCTCCACGGCCGCCAATGCGGTTTCAGCCGCGGTGCGATTGTGGTCACCATAACCCATGAGCGTCACGCCGGGCCCCCACATCAGACCCCCGGCATACTTTATCTCTTGGCGCACCACCCCGAACAAAGCCACCGCTTGATGGGTGCGATGTAACAAAAATTCGACTACGGGAGCAATCCCCGTGCAATCGATCGCCAGGTCCACCGCATGTTCCGATGTTCGACCCGCCGGCCAACTCTCGGCCGTGCCATCACTGACCGAGTCGGCCCCCAAGTGCTGCGCCAACTCCCGTCGATCCTCCACCGGATCAATACCGATCACGGATTTGGCCCCATGATAGCGCGCAAGTTGCACCGCCACTATACCGGCCGGACCCAACCCGGCAATGGCAACACTGCGATCTTTTACCCCGCCAAGTTCCGCCAATCGTTGAAAACTCACCTCCACGCACATGGCCAGCTCCAGCGAAGCCAGTTGGGCCGGTTCGCGATCGTCCGAGACGGCCAGTAGATCCACCGCCCGAAATACGTTAAACTGTGCATAAAATCCCGCGCGCGGTTCACCCGTGTCACGCCACGCCACGACCGGTTGTCCGACTTCGAGAGAGGTCACTTCTTCGCCGACCGCCATAACGACGCCCACGGCTTCATGGCCGGGTTGCCCGGGGAAATAAGGATACTGCAAATCCTGCCCGGGAAACATCGGCTCTCCATCCAGAATATGCATATCCCAATGCGGACACGTGGACACCCCCGACACCCGCACCAGCACTTCGTCCGGCTTCGGCGTAGGCATCGGCGCATCGGCCCAAGCCACTTCACCGGGCTTCGTGATTACGAGTTGTTTCATCGATTGCGGTAGCACCGTCATAATTCCCCTCCGGGTTTCCACTGCAGAATCACCCCGAGCACCGGCTCCCGTTTCGATTCGATCAGATCCCAAGCATCCGCCGCCTCCGCCACGGGAAACCGGTGGGTGATCAAACTCTTTGTATCGAGTTTTCCTTCTGCCACCCACTCGATCGTGCGATCGATGCGCTCAGCGGTGATTCCCGCCACCAAATCGAAGGCGATTTCACGAAAACGGTAGCGTTGGATTTCAATAAATCCCTCGAGCCCGTAAAACCCCGCCGCCGCAATCGTGCCACCATGTTTCAAATGCGGCAGATAGGCATCAAACAATTTGGCGTCACCCACCGTATCGACCAACACCGAGATCGGTCCCTCCTCGAGGGCGACGATTTCATCCACGCCATCAGACGTCACTTTCAGCGCTCGGCCGTAACCGCCGTCTCGAAATTTTGCCAAACGATCCTCGTGGCGTCCCGTCATGATTACCCGGGCCCCGCGTTGGTGCAGGGCCTGCCCGGTCCACTGCCCCACCAACCCATCGCCCACCACGACTGCGAGTTCACCGCTCTCCAGTCGCGGCCGCGTGCCACAGTTATAGCCCACTTGAGTGAGCACCATGCCGCAATAGGCCTCGGGATCATCCTGCGCTTCAGGCGGAAGCTTGTGCACAAAATGCTGGGCACACACCGAGGGAGAAACGTGACCCGCAAATTGGTTATCAAACATCCCTTCCACCGCACTCATGATCGCGAATACAAAATCACCGACCGCGAAGTCATTCACCTCCTCGCCGATTTCACGAACCCAGCCAACCTTCTGATAACCTGCAATCATCGGAAAAGGCTCGGGGTCTCCAGGGGCCTTCGCCGTATCACCCGCCAACCTCTCACCCCGCAAAAACGAACCCTCCGTGCCGTTACTGATCCACGAATGTGTAATATCGATAACCACATCATTGGGTCCGGGATCGGGGCAGGAAACTTCCTGGAATTTCACTTCGCCGGGAGCAGTGAAGACGACAGCTTGAGCTTTCATAAGGGAAACAGTTTTGAGAGGCCTCTTCACCGTGTTGATGGAATCGACCCGCGGTCAACCGGAAGCCAACCTTCGCTGAAATATTCATTAATTTTCACGCAATGAAGCTGGATCTAAGCAGTAACTTGCCCGCTTATACTCCCAGCCGACGAAGCCACCGCTTGCCCGCCACGCAGAACTTGGTCATCGATGAAAAAAGTCTCCCCTGGAAACTTCGACGCTTTACCACCGATCGATGTCAGCCCCGAACACCCATGAGTAAACAAATCATCGCCCTCGGAGGCGGAGGCTTCTCGATGGAGCCCGACAATCCACTTCTGGACCAATACGTGCTCGAGGCCAGCGCAGCGAGTCGACCTCGGATTACATTGCTACCAACCGCCAGTGGCGACGCGGATCGATTGATCGCGCAATTCTATACCGCGTTCAATCGCCACGCGTGTCGCCCGCGCCACGTGTCGCTCTTTCGCCAATCACCGGATATGGAGGCCCAACTTCTCGACAGTGACGTGATCTACGTGAGCGGCGGCAATACCCGCAATATGCTCGCGATTTGGAACGCCGCCGGCGTCACACCGATGCTGAAGCAGGCCTGGGAAAATGGCGTCGTAGTATGCGGCGTCAGCGCCGGTGCCATCTGCTGGTTCGAGCAAGGCCATACTGATTCGCGCGGCGACCTCAGCGCTCTCGATTGCCTGGGTTGGCTCGGTGGCAGTTGTTCGCCCCACTACGACGGCGAAGCGCATCGCCGCCCATCCTACGAAAACTTGCTGCTGACCGGCGGCATCAAACCCGGCATCGCACTCGACGACGGCGTCGCCGCTCACTTTGTGGGCACCACCCGCACCCGTCTCGTGGGCTCGCGCCCAAAGGCCCAAGCCTTCGCCCTCGCCGCCGAAAACAACGCCCTGCAACAAAGCCCCCTCGTCGTCGACTACCTCGGCTGAATCGCCTGCTCCAATTTCAGCTTTTTAGAATTTCAGCATCTCAGTTTTTCATAAAATGCCCTGCCCGTTTCACGATCCCTTCAAAAAAGCCCGCGAAGACGACGGTGTTTTGATCAACCACATTCAGGGCGAAGACATTCCCATGGTGCTGCGACACGCCGATGTGCGCGAGGCGGCCAAAGACTGGCGCACCTTCAGTTCCAACGCCCCTCATCGCGTGCCAATTCCCTCCGAAGAGGATTTGCGCCCCATGCGGCAGTTGCCAATTGAAACTGATCCCCCCGAACACACGGCCTACCGCAAAATCGTAGAACCCTTTTTCAAGCGCGCGAAACTCCCCGAAGTCATCACCAAGGTGGAAGCACTGGTCAATCGCCTGATCGACGCGGCTTTGGCCCAAAACTCCATCGAAGCTGTGCGCGATTTCGCGCTCCCGCTGCAATCTACCGCCCTTACCTATCTCCTCAACGTGGCCGAATCCGAGGCGGAGACCTGGATCAGTTGGGGCACTCACGTCTTCAACGACGGTGACGGTGCGACCAAGGGAACCGTGCTGGATACCTATCTGCGCAAACGGCTCGCCCAAGCCGCCCAATCGCCGGGAGATGATTTTTTCAGTGCATTGCTTTCCGCTGAATTTCAGAGCCGGAAACTCACCCACGAAGAGGCTATGGGGTTTGCCAACCTTACCTTCGCCGGTGGTCGTGACACCGTAATCCATACCATCACCGGCACTCTGGAATACCTGTCCAACCAGCCCGACCAACTCGCTTACTTGCGCGAAGATCTGAAAAACATCATCACCGCCAGCGAGGAACTGTTTCGCGTCATGACTCCCCTCACCCACATCGGTCGCGTGTGTCCGGTGGCGACAGAGGTGCAGGGGCACTCCGTGCCTCCCGATGGTCGCATGTCGCTGGGTTGGGCCGCCGCCAATTTCGATCCGACTGTGTTCAACGCGCCCGAAGACGTGCAGCTCGACCGCAAACCGAATCCGCACGTGGCCTTCGGCTTTGGCCCTCATCTCTGCCTCGGCGCCCCCCACGCCCGGTTACTACTGCGGACCTTGCTCAAGCAACTCAGCGCACGCCTGGATCATATCGAAATCCACGAACGCGAAGAGGCCATCGAGTCCGGCGCATACCGACGAAGCGTGGGGTTCGACCGGCTGGTGGTATCGATGAACCGGCGCGCGTGAATCCCATCCCGATGCTTCCCGAAATATTCATCGGCTTTCAGCTTTTCTCTCTGACCACACTGCCCAAAGGCTGACCCATGCCCGTGCCCCTATCCACTCGCGTCGAGATGCGCGAAGGCCGCCCTACGTTGATGCTCAACGACGAACCCGTCGCTCCGCTCATCTACGCGTTGTCCGATTGCCCGGGTGCCCGTTGGTCGTGGGAAGAAGTGCCCACGCGTAACATCACAGAGTTCGGTCAACGCGGGGTGCGTGTTTTTCAGGTCGATGTCTGGCTACACCAGATGTTGAGCACAGACGGCGCCATCGACGTGACCCTCGCCCAAAAGCAGATCGCCGGAGTAACCGCCGCCGCCCCGAACGCCGCGGTCATGATCCGTCTGCACCTGAATCCACCAACCCAGTGGATCTACGATCACCCCGAGGAACAGGTGGGTTATGCCGATACCGAAGCGGAGGACCCACCCATTCACGGTCTGCATCGTCCGCTTGCCCACGATGGCGCGAGTCCGATCCGAGCCAGCTTTTACTCCGCCCCATGGCAGGACTGGGCCCAAACCAAGTTGCGTGATTTTTGCACGAAACTGGCAATCTCCCCCGAGGGAGACGCCCTTTGCGGTATCCAACTCGCCAACGGTGTTTACGGTGAATGGCACCAATTCGGGTTCATCCATCATGACCCCGATACGGGCATCGCCGCGACCAAAGCATTTCGCGCGTGGCTCCAGGAAAAATATCAAACCGAAGCCGCCCTCGCAGACGCTTGGAATCAACCGGGCCTGACCTGGGACACCGTGGAGTCGCCTGACTCTCCCGCCCGGGAAACGGCCAGCATCGGTATCCTGCGCGATCCTCAAACACAGCGCGCGGTGATCGACTACTACACCTTCCAACACACCAACCTGACCGATATCGTCACGGCATTCGGCGCGACGACCAAAGCCGCGTGGCCGCGTCCGCTCATCACCGCGGCATTCTTCGGTTATTTCTACAGCATTTTCGGCCGCCAAGCCGCGGGCGCCCAGCTTGCGGCGGAGCACGCTCTGAATTCACCTCACCTGGACGCGTGGTGCTCACCTCAATCCTACGAAGCCAACGCCCGCAAATTCGGCGGCCCCGGCAACGCCCGCGGTATCATCGGCGTCGTCCGTCGAGCCGGCAAACTGTGGCTCGATGAAATGGATATGCCGACCAGTCATGTCGGTTGCCCGTGGGAGGAAAATTTCGAAAGCACTCCCGCCGACGACATTGCCATCCATCGCCGCAATGTCATGCAGCCGATCACCCGCGGCGGCGGCCAATGGTGGTATGATTTTGGCCCCATTGGAACGACCCCTGACTTCGCCTCCGGCGGCAATTGCGGTTGGTGGGATACCCCTGAGCTTTTGGCTGATGTCGCCGCCCTCATCCGCATCGCTCACGAAAGATTGGGTCGCCCCTTCGAGCGCCCTGCCGACGTCTTACTCGTGCACGATCCCATGTCGTTTCTTCACGCCGTAAGTCGACGTCATCCCTCGGCCGAATTCGGTAAACTTCCCTTCACCACTTCTGATCCTGTAACGCCACTGCTCGTTGATGATTTGTTGCATGGTCTCTACGCAACTGGCGTCGCTTTCGACGAAGCGCTCCTCAGTGAACTCGGCACCCTCGACCTCTCACCCTATCGATTAATCCTGCTCGCGACGGTGCCGGTCATATCGGAATCACAGCGAGAAATCATAACCGAACGCGTGGCGCAAGCGGGCCGTCACGTGGCGCTGTTGGGCTTCGGCGCTTGGAGTGATGGAGATACCACCCACCCCGATCTCGCCACGTCACTCAGTGGCATTCCCACCCGACTCCTTGATATCGAAGACGTCGCGCAAACCCTCACACTTGACGCGATCACGGAACATCGCGCCGTAGAACCTTCCGTCAATATTCCGGCATTCGAGGCGCCCGAAGACGACATCATCGGGAGATGGTCCGACGGCAGTATCAGTGCGGCCCGACGCCTCACCGACACCGCAACCTGGTGGAGCTTCGCCCTGCCCCCCACCTCACCAGAGTTCCTCCGGCAACTTGCGCTCACCGCCGGTTGCCATGCCTTCAACGATCACACCGAGGTGACTCTGATCGGCGACGGACTCATCATCCCTCACACCATCGAAGGCGGCCCGCGCCGCCTGCAATGGCCCGGCGGGCCCGTGATCGAAATCGAACTCCCGCCGCGCTCAACCACCATCTTCGACGGCCTCACCGGCACCCGCCTCATCGGATAAATTTACTCACATTAATATCTATATACCAATATTTTATTATCCATTGTCACTTACTAAGTGACAATGGATTTGAGATGGCGGCAGGGTGAAGCGGCGAGGTGGAGATGGGGTTAAGGGGTGGTTTCGAGCCAACGCCGGGGAGGCATGTGGTGTTTGCCGCGAAAGAGTCGGTAGAAGTGGGAAAGATCTTCAAATCCGGCAGAAAACGCCGCGCCGGTGACACTGTGTTCACGACTGCTCAACAACCGCTCAGCATGAGCGAGCCGTAAGGCATTCAAGTGTGCGACGAAGGTGGTGCCGGTGACTTCCTTAAAACGCAGCGTAAACTGACGACGGGACAGTCCCGCCCGTTGGGCGGCACGGTCAATTGTCCAATTCTCGAAGAAGGTTTCCTGCACACGCCGCTGCACGACCCGCACTCGCTCCACCGCTGAGTCGTCGGTGGGGCCGGCCACGTGACGATCAGCCGCCACCAATACCTGCATCGCCATCGCACGAACCGTCACCGCATATCCGGGACCTTGCAGGGTCTGTTCCAGCACCGCTCGTCGCCACCAGCCCGCAAAACCACCCTCCATCATCCGCCCACTCACCGGATGCACCAACAGCCGCTGCCAAATTTCCCAGATATCCCGATCGCGCCGCAGAAATCGATCCCCCAACCCGAGCACGAGAATCACCGATGGTTCATGATCGAGGAGCCGATGTTTCACGCCCGCGGGCACGGCCAACAAAGTGCGCTCGGGTCCCATGACCGTAAGCGACTTTCGACCCGTCGCTGACTGCAATTCCATCCGTCCCCGCTGAATGAAGATTATTTTATGAAACGGATCTCTATGCAGCGACGCCTCGTAGTCTTTCAGGTGCATGCTTTCGGCAAAATACACGCCGTCGGTAGGCACGGGAAAAGAGACCGGTTGAGAGAGGGTCATGACCCTTGCTTAAGTAAATCGCCCAATATGCCAATTTTTTTCACCTCCATTACCAAGGATTGGCAGCGCGAACCATGGTAGGGTTGAAAATACCCTTAAAACCCAATCAACCAGTGTCTCTTCCCTCCACTGCCATCACCCTATCATCCATCGCGGACGACTCGTCTGGTCAGATTCCACGCGAGCTCTACGGGCACTTCGCCGAGCACTTGGGCCGCTGCATTCACGAAGGGATCTGGGTCGGCGTAGATTCAGGTATTCCTCACACCCGCGGTTTGCGGAACGACGTGGTGGCGGCATTGCAAAAACTCTCCATTCCCGTCCTGCGTTGGCCGGGTGGTTGCTTCGCCGACGAGTATCATTGGCAGGACGGGATCGGTCCGCGGGACGAGCGACGTCCCATGATCAACAATCACTGGGGCGGCGTAGTGGAATCCAATCAGTTTGGGACCCACGAGTTCATGGATTTGGTCGAGACCCTGGGTTGCGACGCCTACATCGCCGGCAACGTCGGCAGCGGCACCGTGCGCGAAATGCAGGAATGGGTCGAGTATCTCACCGCGGATGTTGATTCCTCGCTGGTGCAGCTCCGCAGGGCCAATGGCCGGCCCGAGCCTTGGCCGGTGCGCTACTTCGGTGTCGGCAATGAAAACTGGGCCTGCGGCGGTAACATGCGGCCCGAATTCTACGCGGACGAATATCGCCGCTACCAAACCTACGTGCGTCATCATCACCCGGATCGCCCGATTTACCGTATAGCTTGTGGCGCGAACGAAGACGACTTCCGTTGGACCGAGGTGCTGATGGAACAGGCCGCCGACCACATGGATGGTTTGTCGCTGCACTTCTACACCATCCCCACCGACGATTGGGAAGACAAAGGATCGGCCACGGGCTTCGCTCCCGACCAATGGTTCGCCGCGTTTCGACGCGCAGCGCGTATGGACGATCTGCTCTCCCAACACAGTGCTATCATGGATCGGTTTGATCCCACTAAACGCATCGGTCTAATCGTCGACGAATGGGGCACGTGGCACAACGTCGAGGCGGGCACCCATCCGCGGTTCCTCTACCAACAGAATACCCTGCGGGATGCACTCGTCGCGGCGCAGACGCTCCACATTTTCCATCGACATCGGGCACGGGTTCGCATGGCCAACATCGCCCAAACCGTGAACGTGCTGCAGGCCATGATCCTCACGGATGGCCCCCGAATGTTGTGCACCCCCACCTACCACGTCTTCGAAATGTTGAAGGTGCATCAAGACGCCACGTTCCTCCCACTCACCCTGTCCCCATCGGACGAGACTGCTACCACGGCCGGCGACCTTCCCCTGCTCGACGCTTCCGCATCCCGTGACGCCGAAGGGCGCGTGCACCTTTCGGTGATCAACTTCGACCCCGACCGCGGACACGAAATCAGCATCACTCTCCCCACCGAAGACGCCGCCGGAAAAATAGTGGGCGGTCGTATCCTCACCGGTGAGACCTGCGACGCCCACAACACGTTCGACGCCCCCGAACAGGTTACGCCGCGCGACTTCACCCTTGGCCCAATCTCCGCCACCGGCCAACTCACCCTCTCACTGCCGGCCCGATCCATCGCGCTCATTTCAATTTCCTGAACCACTTCCCATATGAAAAACATCACTATCTCCACCACTGCCTCCGCCGCCGAAAAAGAAGCCGCCGACGTGCTCGCCGAACGGACCGGTGCGATCATCACCGCAGCCGATCAGGCCGGTGCGGGATTCAATATCGCACTGGCGAATCGTAACTTCGTGCAACCCGATGACACGGAAGGCCACGAGCAATGGATCTGGTTGCGTCTGACCGACGAAGGCACCGGTGAATTGATCGCGACGCACGGCAGTTTTCTCTTCAGTGGCTTGAGTCTCCTGGCCAGCGGCCTGACCTCCGAAGTGCGGGCCAATCTCGGCAACGGCGTGTTATTACCTGCGACCTTTAATTTCCACCGCCCCCACTACGACGCCTGCCTCACTCAGTATTGGCGATCCGCCCGCGGATTCGAAGACGAGGCTTACGTGCGCAAACTGGCCGAGACCGGCTTCACGCATTGCGAGATTAACTCCATGCATGCGCACTTTCCCTACGAGGAGTCAGTCGAAGCCGAGTTCTATCCGCAGTTCTATACTTACTGCGCGGGGTTTAACCACTTCGTAAACAGCAAGCTCACCGAAGGTTTGTGGCCGGAACACTATCTTGAAGCCAATCTCATGCGGCTGAAGCATCTCGCCAAACTCGCCGAGCGCTATGGCCTCAAGCCCGGCGTATTGATGTTCGAGCCGCGCAATATGCCGGAGAAATTTTTCGTCAAATACCCCACGCTCCGGGGCGCCCGCGTCGATCATCCGTTCCGCTCGCGACTCCCCCGCTACTGCCTCGCCCAGGACCATCCCGTCACCAAGCGCCACTACGCGGAATGCATGGAACGTCTCATGGACGCCGCTCCCGAACTTTCCTATCTGTCCATTTGGGCCAATGACAGTGGGGCAGGATTTGAGCACACGTCTTCGCTCTACGTTGGCCGCAATGGCGGACCTTACATGATCCGCGAGTGGCGCGACCACGACAACATCGCTGAGACGGCCGGGAAAAGCATCATCGACTACATGGCCAACCTGCAAACGGCCGCGGCGAAGACCAATCCGGACTTCGATGTGGTGCTGCGACTTGAGCCTTTCAAAAATGAGCACGACACGATCAAAGCGGGCCTCGGCGGACACCTGACCTGGGAAGGGCCCTCGATGCTGGTGCACGGTTACGACCTTCCGTATCCACATCCCAAATACCCTGAGAATATGGGCGTAGCCGGATCGATCATGCACACGACGATGGACGATACCGAAGCACCGGCCATGGCTGAATCCAAGGCCGCCGGAGTGAACCCGATAATGAACTACTCGGCTTCCGGTCTCATGAATCACGAGCCGCTGATCGGGATGCCCTTCCCGCGCATGGTGCACGCAAAAATGCGCGCGCTCAAAGGTATGGGCGCCGATCGCGCGAGTTGTTTCGGGGGGCTCGCCCACGCCGAAGCTACGCCGTTTTGGCCGAACCCCGTCGCCATCCGGGCCGCTCAGTTTACGCCCGAAGCCTCCATCGATGATGTGCTACTCAACTACGCAACCGACTTGGTCGGAGCGCCTCACGCCAAACAACTCGACGACGCCTGGCGGACTTTTGAAGAGGCATTGATTTGGCAACCACTCGTCGCGCTCTACTGCGCTTTTGGATTCTGCTGGCAACGCACCTGGGATCGCCCGTTCGTGCCCGACATTGAAGCCGTCCCCCTCGCGGATCGGCGCTACTACGAGAAACATGGTTGTTTCCAACAGAACAACCCCGGCGTAAACGACCTGGGCCGAGACGTCCTGTTCGATCTGATTACCCGCGAACAG
>CBFHXU010000073.1:0-14242 GCA_965659875.1 uncultured Opitutaceae bacterium | reverse complement strand
ACTTCTCGCTCGATGGGCTTTGTGTGCAGTTTCACGTCGAGCCCCATGATCGCCACACCGCCTCCGGGGATGCGTTCATCACGGCGCAGATATTCCTCAAACTCCTGCGCCTGGCGAAGCGCCAAGGCCGCACCACGCTTGGAGCGCTGGCCGAGCGGTACGTGGACCCGCGGGCGGAAGAGTAGGGTTGCGGCTCGCCCCGTAAAAAACCCGTCCGGAGTCGGACGGGTTTTCGAATCAAACGGAGTCTGGGCGACGCCTTACTCGAGGCTGGCGATCAACGCCTCGTTGAGGCGGATATATTCTTCGCGGAGCTCCTTGTTGTCGTGAGCGCTCGCCTTGGCGATGGAGGACTGGGCGACTTTGCGGGCGCCGGCTTTGTCGCCGGCTGCAGCGAGCACCAATCCTTGGCGATACGAGGCCCAGAACGCGTCGGGTTGCTGCGCGACCACCTTCGCCATCCACTGGGCTGCCTGATCGAGATGGATGCCCTTGGCGTAGTAATACATGGCAGCGGCGAAATATGGTTTTTCATCTCCGTCAGCCGCCATGGCCGCTTTGATTTAGGGCACCAATACCGCTTGGGTGTCCGCGGAAATGGGGACCGCCACCTGAGTATTCTCCCAGGCGATCACAAGATGAGCGGCATCATCCACTACGGCATCAAACGAGAGGAGCAAGGACTCGAGTGGCGTGTTGGTTTGCGAAGGTTTGGCGCTGACGCGGGCGACGTCTTCAGCGGGATTGTAACCGTAGGAGCCGAAGAGCTCGACGTTGGAGGAGAGAATAACGTCCCACGTATTTTGGCCGGGAACCGAGAGCAGGGAGTAGGTTCCGGCGGGGACCTCGACTCCGCCGAATTGAATCGGCCCACCAAAGGTGATCTTCGTCGATTCGTTGGCCCCGGTACGCCAGACTTGGTCGTATGGCACGAGGCCGCCAAACACCTTACGGCCCTTGGCGGCGGGGCGGGAGTAGTTGATCTAGATCTCGGTCAGACCCACCGTCTGCTTGACCGTGGCACCTGGACTCGGTGCCGGAAAATCAATCTGGCCTTGGGCCAAGGTGGGGGAGAGCGCTAGACCGGCCATCAGGCTCAAAGCAGTAAAACGAGCAGCGGAAGAAAGGTTCATAGTGGATGAAGTGGTGAGTAGCGGGTAGAGAGTAGCGAGCAGAACCGAAATGCGCTATTCGCCACGAAATTTCAAGCTTGCCCGCCTCAGGCGGGCATCACGAAACCCTCCTTCGTCCCGCACTGCGGGATTTCCTCCTTCGCCGAGGCTTTGGGAGCATATCAGCGGCAGGCAAGTAACAATAGACCAGAAGGTTACTGGTTCCTGATTCCCTGAGTGCCAGATTTAATGGAGCAGGCTGATGGTTCGGCGCAGCGCCCCTCTGATTTCTACTCGCTACTCTCTACCCGCTACTCACTACTTTTACTTATGCCTTACCCCAAGTTTATCCGCCTCGCCGTCGCGATCTCTTGCGTATTGTCCAGTTTTTCGCTCTCTGCGTCCACTGATCCTGAGCGCCCCAATATTCTCTTCATCGCCATCGATGATATGAACGACTGGACCGGGTTTCTCGGTGGGCACCCCGAAGCCATCACGCCGAACATGGACCGTCTGGCCGAGCGCGGCGTGAACTTCACTAACGCTCATTGTGTGGCTCCCGGATGTTCGCCGAGTCGGAAGGCGCTGCTTTACGGCCAAGAGCCGTTCAACTCAGGTTACTACGCGTTCTACAATGGCGAGGAGGCTCACGATATCCTCCGCGCCAAATACACCAGCTTGCCAACTTTTTTCAAAAATAATGGTTACCGCACGTTCGGTGCCGGCAAGATCCACCACGGCACCAAAGGACATCCCAGCGAGTGGACTGATTTCGCTCAGACTGACGGCAACGAGAACCTGAAGATCGATGCCGATGCGGGTTACGCTTTCGGCAACAGTATCAAGATGTCGTTTGCACCCACGACCAACCCCTACGACGAACATCCCGACTACCAGGTCGCGACCTACGGCATGGAGGTCCTCGCGCAGGATCACGATCAGCCCTTCTTCCTCGCGGTGGGCATCGTGAAACCTCACCTGCCGTTCATCTGCCCGCCGGAGTTTTTTGACCTCTATCCCGAGGAAGTGGCTCCGCCCAACATCCTCGCCGATGACCTCGCCGACATTCCCGAGGTGGGGCAGGCGATGGCGAAGATCAGTGACGATAAACGCTTCACCGCTGACGAAGCCTGGACGCGGGTTCGCCGCGCCTATCTCGCCTGCAACTCCTGGGCCGACTACAACATCGGCCGCGTGCTCGATGCCTTGGCGGCCAGCCCTTACGTGGACAATACCATTATCGTACTCTGGTCCGATCACGGTTACGGCATGGGCGAGAAGCGGCATTTTCGGAAATTTGCCCTCTGGGAAGAAACCACCCGCGTGCCTTTCATCCTCTACGACCCGCGCCAGCAGAATACCCCGATGGGCCGCACCGTCGATGACGGCGTATCCCTCATCAATATCTATCCGACCCTCGTGGACCTCGCCGGTTTCGAACGTTCCGATGGCATCGACGGTTTCAGTCTGGCCCCGCAACTCGAAGATCCGAGTGCTCCGCTGGCCGGACCGGCGGTTACGAGTTGGGGGAGAGGGAACTACACCGTGCGCACTCGCGACTACCGCTACACCCGTTACTTTGACGACGGGGAAGAGCTCTATGCCCACGTGACCGACCCCAATGAATGGCACAACCTCGCCGACCACCCGGCGCATCAAGGCGAGAAACAAAAGCTCGCTGCGAAACTCCCTACCACCGAAGCGCCCCTCATCCTCGAACACATCACGGGCGTGCGCGCCATCCTGAGCGCGGATGAGCCAACACGTAAGGCGCTCGATGAGCGCCTTGCGAAGTAGCAAGTATCAAGTAACAAGTTCCAAGAGGCAGCGGTGCTGCACACAGAATTAGGTGCTAAGTGCGATTCTTCCTGCCAATTAAAACGAATTAGTGGCCCACGAAATCACTCGAAAACTTACGAAACAATGAGGCAGTGATGCTTGGTCACACGAGGCGCACCATCTCGTTGCACCGCGTGGTTAAAAATTACAGAAAGATGGTTCCGATTCGTGTAACCGCCTGAGGTGGGCAAGCTTGATACTTGAAATTTGAAACTTCGCTCCGCGCTCTACTCGCTACCCACTCCTCGCTCCTCGCTACTTCAAAAGAAACCCATGATTACCCCTCGGTGGAGTTACCCTTTTCTTCTGTTTGCTATCGCTATCGCCGGCGCGACGGGTCTCCGCGCGCAATCCGATGTGCCGGCGGGAGAACTGCTCCTGCCTGCTTCCGCCCTTCCGGACTACGAAGCGCAGATCGACCATGGGTACTTCATTTCCACCACCAACAAGCAGGTTATCGCCGAGGGGCGCGAGGTTTACCAGCGCGTCTGTTACAACTGCCACGGTGACGTTAATCTGCCCGGTTCGATTCCCAACTCCCTGCGTTTCGCGGAAGGTCAGTTCCAACACGGCAGCGACCCGCACGCCATGTACGAGACCATTACCCGCGGTTGGCGACTGATGCCGCCGCAGGTGCAACTTGTCCCGCGCGAGAAGTATGCGGTCATTCACTACATTCGCGAACAGTTCCTCGCGGCCCACAATCGGGAGCAGTGGTTCAAGATCACCGACGACTACCTAGCCGAGCTGCCCGAGGGTGATTCCCGTGGGCCCGATCCCGTCAAACTCGAACCCTGGCGTGACATGGATTATGGTCCGTTTCTGACTGGCACATTCGAGATCGCGAACGCCGCCGAGCGCGCCGACCCATGGCCCAAGGGCGCTAAACCCGACCACGTTTCAACCGATGCCAATATTCCCCACAAGGGCATCGCCATCCGCCTCGATCCCGGGTCGGGTGGGGTGAGCCAAGGCAAGCAGTGGGTGACCTTTGAACACGACACGCTACGCGTTGCCGGCATGTGGCAGGGGCAGGGGTTCATCGATTGGAAAAGCATCAATTTCGACGGACTCCATGTGCACCGTCCGCGCACTGTAGGCGAACCCATCTTCGAAACCGCCGACGGCCCTGGCTGGGCGAATCCCGCCACCGGTGAGTTTGATGATGCCCGTTTTGTCGGCCTCGATGGCCGTCGCTTTGGACCGTTACCCCGCGAGTGGATGCGCTTCACTGGACTCTACAAACAGGGCAATGACATCGTCCTCAGCTATCGGGTAGGGTACGCCGACATCCTCGAACACCATCGGACCTCCGCAGGCGGCGGGCTTGAACGCCACCTGAACATCGGGGCGTCAGCTCACGATCTGAAAGTCCGTCTTGCCGATGTGGGAGCCGATGTTGCGATCGGAGGACGTGAACCGGTTCTGATAACGAGCGATGATGGATATTTGGTTGCGCACATCCCGGCGGCCCTGACTCCGCTCAATCTCGTATTCACCATCGGGGATATGGCTCGCGCGGAACCCCTCGATTTGCAGCCCTTCACGACGGGTGGCCCGAGCCAATGGCTGGAAGTGGTCGAGTCACCGATCATCCGCGGCGACCAGCCCGGACCTTTTCAGTGGGACAGCTTTGCGATGCCCTTCGTAAATCCGTGGAACAGCCGCCTGCGCGCGACAGGAGTGGATTTCACGCCCGATGGTGAGTCTGCGATTGTCGTGTGTTGGGATGGCGATGTCTGGCGGGTGGATGGCATTGCCGACGAATCCGCTGCGACGGTGCGTTGGCGCCGGATCGCTTCCGGGCTCTTTCAACCTCTCGGGGTAAAGCTGGTGGGGGAGGACATTTTTGTCAGTTGTCGGGATCAGATCGTGCGGCTCCATGATCTCAACGGCGACGGCGAGACCGACTACTACGAGAGCTTCAACAGCGACCATCAGGTCACCGAGCACTTCCATGAATTTGCCATGGGGCTGCAGGCCGATGACGCGGGCAACCTTTACTACGCCAAGAGCGGGCGCCACGCGCGCACCGCGCTGGTGCAGCATCACGGCACGCTGCTTAAAGTCAGTGCCGACGGCGCGACCACGGAGATCCTGGCCAAAGGATTCCGCGCGGCCAACGGCGTGTGCCGCAACCCCGACGGCACGTTTTTTGTCACCGATCAGGAAGGTCATTGGAACCCCATGAATCGCATCAACCACGTCGTGCCCGGGGATGGCTTTTACGGCAACATGTGGGGCTACGGTTCTCCCGACGACACCTCCGATGATGTGGTTGAGAGACCCCTCGCGTGGGTGGACAAAAAATTCGATCGCTCGCCCTCCGAGCTGCTCTGGATCGATAGCCCCGCCTGGGGTCCGCTCGACGGCCGACTTCTCAACCTATCCTACGGTCATGGCCGCTTGGAACTCGTCCCCCACGAATCACTCGACGGTCAACTCCAAGGCGGCCTCGTGTCGCTCCCTATTCCCGACTTTCCCACCGGCACCATGCGGGGTCGATTCCATCCGACCAACGGCCATCTCTACCTCACCGGCATGGCCGCCTGGGGCACGCAACAGATGCAGCTCGCCGGGGGATTCTTCCGCGTCCGTTCGACCGGCAAACCCATGCACCTCCCGGTGAAGTTAAACGCTCATACGAAAGGCATGGATGTGACGTTCTCGGATCCCATCGATCCCGCGTCACTGCAGCAAAACGAAGCTCCCGTAAAAATCCACACCTGGGCCCTGAAGCGCACTGAGAACTACGGCTCCGATCACTACGACGAACGCGACTACGACGTGACAGACCTGAGCCTCTCCGCCGACGGCAAAACCCTCCACATCGGCATCGCCGACATGAGCCCCGTCTGGCAAATGTCCATCAGCTACAAGCTACTCGGCGCCAAGGGCGAGCTCGTCGAGGGGGAAATCCAAAACACGATCCACGCCTTAGGCGTGGATCGTTAAGTAGCGAGGAGTGGGTAGCGAGTAGAGCTTTGAGGCATCCGCCGTCGTCCCGCCTGGCGGGACTTCGTCCTTCGTTGAAGCTTCGGCGGACGACTTGGCGGACAAAATGGCGGACATAGTGCGCGGAGGACTGACAACTGATTGCTGATTACTGAAAAGACTGACAGGGGCGGGCTGATCTGCATGCTATTGGCTACCCCATTATGAAAATTTACCCAGTTGTATGCTTCCTTCTCACTTCAACCTTTCTCTCTGCAGGCTGGGAAAAGCATGTCGTTACGGAGTCGGGGCGTAACTTTACCGCGATTGCGGCGGATTATGATCAGGATGGGGTGATGGATGTGATCAGTAGTTCGGGCGGGAAGGTGAACTTGATTTTAGGCGCCGAGGGAAAGGAGATCGTGCTGCATGAGTTGTCGAGTCCACGGACAATCGCGATCCATAGCGCGACGTTTGATATCGATGGGGATGGCGACATGGACTGGGCGGGCGGCGAGGCCAATGGCCCCGCGATATGGTTGGAGAATCCGGGAACACCGACCGGAAATTGGAAGGCGCGGATCATCGATTCGGACTTGGGCGGGATTCACTGTTTTCTGCTGGCGGATGTGGATCGAGACGGAGAACAGGACCTGATCATCAACCATTTTCGGCCGGAGGGGGTGTTGGCTGATTCCATCGCTTGGTTCAGTAAGCCGGCTGATGTCATGACTGCTGATCGCTGGGATCGCCACATCTTTGCCGATGGCAGTGCGCGGGGTGGCAGTCACTATTTTGGATTTGGAGATCTCGATGGCGACGGCTGGGGCGAAATCGCGGTGGGCGCCAAGGGCAAGCCGTTTGAGGACGGTAACTGGTTTGCTTACTGGACGAACCCGGGAAAGGCAGCCGTCAAAGGTCCGTGGAAGAAAACGGTCCTAGCGGAAAATCAAGAGGGTGCGACCAATATTCTACCGGGAGATATCAATGGCGATGGTCAGATGGACCTGTTGGCTTCGCGGGGGCACGGCGTCGGGGTGCTTTGGTTTGAAGGACCGGACTGGGTGATGCGGGAGATCGATCCGGAGATGCGTTCGCCGCATTCACTCGTGCTGGTCGACTTGGATGAGGATGGAGATTTCGATGGCGCGAGCTGTGGCTTCGAAAGCGAGCGGCTGTCGATTTATCTCAATGATGGAGAAGGGACGTTTACGCGGAAGGATCTCGATGATGCGCAGGAGTCGTATGATTTGCGCGCGGTCGATATGGATGGGGATGGGGATTTGGATTTACTGAACGCGGGACGGTCGACGGGGAATGTGGCGTGGTATGAGAATCCGCTGAGGTAGATCGCCGATGGCGAAGTGCTAGGTGTCAAGCTGGCCCGCCTCAGGCGGGTAACAAGAAATCTGACCGTCAGCTCGCTGTTCTTACAGGAGGAAACGGAGAGAACGAAGCCGAGAGCGCGCTGCGCGCGAAGTATCAATTTCCAAGTATCAACTCACAAGTTATAGGAACCGTCATCCTCCTGCGTTGATGTCGCCTAAGGCGACTTAAGCTTCGGCGGACATAGAGCGCGGACGCGGAGGGAGCGCGTGGGGAGCGATAGCAAAGAATCCTTAAACCTATGTAACTTGATTTGGTAAGTGTTGCCCGCTTGAGGCGGGCAAGCTTGGCGCCTAATACTATGTGCGCAGCACAGCTATTTCTTGATACTTGATACCTGGAAATTGGCACTTCGCGCGCGTTAGCGCGCGCTTGGGTCGAGGCGGTAGACGTGGCTGCGGGGGTTTTCGCCGCGGTGGTTGGTGACGAGGTAGATGTTGCCGTCAGCGTCTGCGGAGAGGGTGCGGATACGGCCGATGTCACTGATGAGGAGTTCCTGCTCCACCACTTGGGTGCCGTCGAAACGGAGACGGCGGAGGTGCTCGCGGCCGAGGGCGGTAACGAGGAGATCACCGCGCCAAGCGGGGAAGGCATCGCCTTCGTAGAAGTGGATGTCGCACACCGCAATTGACGGGGTCCAGTGCAGCACGACGTCTTCTACGCCGTCCATCTTTTGCAGCGCCGAAACAGGTTCGCCATTGTAATGGATCCCGTAGGTAACGAGAGGCCAGCCGTAGTTGGCGCCGGGTTTGAGGATATTCAACTCGTCGCCGCCGCGGGGGCCGTGTTCGGTGGCGAAAAGGAGACCCGTGGTCGGCTGCACCGCGAAGCCTTGGACATTGCGGTTGCCGTAGGTCCAGATGGCTTCGTAAACTCCGGGTTGATCGTGGCCAACGAAGGGATTGTCGGAAGGGATACGACCGTCGTCGTGGATGCGGTAGGTTTTGCCGGTGGGAGCGGTGAGATCCTGCGAGGGCAGGTCTTCAGGGCCACCGTCGCCGATAGAGAAAAACAGGTAGTCGTCGTGAAAGAGGAACCGGGAACCGAGACGCTGGCGACCGACGGCGCGGTGTTCGGGACGGGCTTGGAAGATGATTTCTTCGTCGACCCACCGGCCGTCGCGGATACGGGCGCGGATAATCTCCGTCATGGCGCGACGTTCATCGGTGTTGGGATCGCCATCGACGTTGGCGGCGACATAGACCCAACCGTTGTTCGCATAGTCGGGGTGAAGTCGGAGGTCGAGCATGCCGATGTCGCCTTCATCGTGCACGGAGGGGGTGCCTTGGATTACGGTATCGGTCTGACCGTCGGTGATGACGATGCGGCCGGACAGGGAGGACAGGATCATCTTGTCTTCGGGCAGAAAATCGAGTCCCCATAGCGTGCCCTCGGTGGCGTAGACTTCGGTCAGGGTGAAGTCGGTGAGATCGGAGGAGTAACGGCCGTCGGTGCCGGCAGCTTCGAGTTTGGCCGCATCAAAAAGGGGACGGTTACGCAATTCGCGAATCATTACCACGAGCGAGCGGATTTGATCATCGCTGAGCACGGCACCGTAAGCCGGCATAGTGCCATCGCCGACGCCTTCAGCGATTACGCGGGCGATGGAGGCATCGTCCGCTCCGTGAGTCCAAACATCGTCAACCAATGACAGTCCCTGACCGCCAGCACCGTCGGCCCCATGGCAGGTGGCACAGAACTGAGTGTAGAGTAGTTCGTGGGCACGTTGGCGTTGGGCGGAAGCCAACGGGGAGAGCAGATTGGAAAGGAGGAGGCAAAGAAAGACGCGGCAGAGCATGGGGAAGGGGAGTCAGCATATACGGAGAGTGGAAAGACTGAGAAGCGGAAAGTGAGCTTGCCGGAACTTCGGTGCAGTCAGCTTGCTGGTATTACAGGAGGAAACGGAGAGAACGAAGCCGGGAGCGCGCTGCACGCGAAGTATCAATTTCCAAGTATCAACTAACAAGTTATAGGGACCGTCATCCTCCTGCGCTGAGGTCGCCTAAGGCTACTAAAGCTTCCGCCGTCGTCCCGCGGGGCGGGACTTTGGCGGACAAAATGGCGGATGGGATGGCGGACGGGTCACGGGGAGGGGTCATGTCGTCATAAGTTTATTCCTTCCGCTGCGCGGCATCCATAGAACTTATCAACGACATGACCCCGTGGGCTTCGAACACGGTGGAGGGGGCGCAAGGGGTCACGTCGCAAAAGCGTATTACACTTCGTTCCAGATCGCTTTTAGCGACATGACCCCGTTGGGCGGTCTCTTGTTACCCTCCTGAGGCGGACAAGCTTGTTCCTTCGCGAGCATCGCTCGCGCTAGTATCCGAACTTGTCATACCAGTCCTTGACTTTAAGGCCGGGGTGCTGGTTGGCGGGGATGAATTTAGCTAACTGCCTTTTTGTTTTCGCGTGGGTGGGATCGTTGGCGAGGTTGACCCATTCGTCGGGGTCGGCGTGGTGATCGTAGAGTTCTTCGGAGCCGTCCTCGTAACGGATGTAACGCCAGCGTTCGGTGCGGATGGCGGTATTGCCTTCGCCGTAAGAGGAAATGGCCGGTCCGCGCGGGATCGAGGGATCGGCCAATTGCGGCTTGATCGAGGTTCCGTCGAGATAGTCGGGTAGGGGGAGTCCGGCGAGATCGGCGAGTGAGGGGTAGACATCGACCAAGCTGACGGGCTGGGTTGAAACGGAACCCGCTTCGACGCCGGGGGCGGAAACGATGAAGGGGATCCGGGTGGTCTGTTCCCAGATGGCTCCCTTGCACCAGTGTTTTTTCTCTCCGAGGTGCCAACCGTGATCGCTGACCAACATGATGACAGTCTCCCGATTGCGCGGATTTTTCTCGAGAGCGGCGAGGAAGCGACCGATCTGTTGATCGACGAATTTAATCGATGCCTGGTAGGCCTGAATCGTGGGGTCCCACTGGTCGTTTTTGACCATGTATTCATGATCACTGAGACCATTGTGCATGTCCTTGTGGGCATGGGTGCGCGCCAGACGTTGCGCGAAGCGAGGCATGTCGTTCCAGTCATCTTCGGCCGGCTCGGCGGGGCGCTTGATGGTATCGAGCGGGAATGCATCGAAGTAGGGGGCGGGAACTTGTAGCGGGCGGTGAGGGCGGAAGAATCCGACCGACATGAAGAGCGGTTGGTCGCTCCGGGTCTCCCATTGTTCGATGGCCCATGAGGCGACCTTGTAGTCGCCCATGGCTTCGTCGGGCACATCGAGAGCGTAACCGTCGTTGGGGGGATTAAGCGCGTCGAAATTGTCTTGGGAGGGAGGCGGTTTGGGGTCGCCGGGGCGTTTCAGCAGATCGTCGCCGTGGTTGCCCGGGCCGCTGTGATGCACTTTGCCGCCACTCGCCACCCGGTAACCCTGTTGCGAAAAATACTGCTGTAGAGTAGGCGTGGTGATGGGGGTTTCATTTTTGTATTTGGCGTTGAAATACGTGCCGGTGTTAAACGCGTAGATTCCGTGGTTAAGACTCGTACGGGACGGGCGGCATTGCGGCGAGTTGCAGTAGGCCTGAGTGAACAGCATGCCCTGGCTGGCCAGGCGATCGATATTGGGCGAAATGGCGTCCGGATGGCCATCGAGTACGCCGATCCAATCGTTCAGGTCGTCGACAATGATGAACACGATGTCCGGGCGATCAGCGGCCGTGGACTGCTGCAATGGAACTGCTATCCCAAAGATCAGCGCAAACGTGAGGAGAAGTGGAGGGCGACGCATCATGAGGGGCGAGAGGTCAGCGATTCAGGTGATGAATCAAGAAGTCCACGTCGTTATCGAAGGAAAGTGTGAGCAAAGGATATTTTAAAATCACTTCGACGCCGGCGAGGCGGAGTTTTTCCTCCATCGCGATCCCAAAGTTGACGTGATGGATTTTCCAGCCGTTCGCTTTCTTGGGATCATCGGGGACCTGATCATCGGGTTTCATGCCGTAGGACATGAACGTGGGAGGATCATCCGAGGTGATGTGATTGATGATTGAGAGTTCGCGGATCAATCCGCGGGTCGTGATCGGGTCGGATTCGGAGCTATCGATGTCGCGGTGCGGTTTGTCGTAACCCGGGATGTTTTCGACCCACCAACCAAGATCGACAGTGGACTGGCCCGCGAGTGGCGCCACCGCTTTCAGGCGGGTGGATTCGCGGGCGATGGGATCATCGCTATCGGGGTCAGCGAAGTCTTCGCTCCAAGCCAAATAGGCGACAAGCTGGGCTCCGGCGGATCCCCCGTAGGCCGCGATCCGATCTTTATCGATGCCCCACTCATCGGCGTGGTTGCGGATAAATTGAATCGCACGAATCGCGTCTTCATGGGGGGCGGGGAAGGGGGCGTGCTTGAGGAAGCGGTATTCCACCGAAATGTGATGAATACCCGCGTCGAGGTAGCGTTTTATTTTGGCCGCTGAAACGCGGTCATGTGATCCGCTGGTGAAGCCGCCGCCGTGAATATAGATCACGGCCGGAGCTGGACCTGAAACGTCGGCCAGAATGACGTCCATGATCTGGTTGGCGTGATCACCGTAGGCGACGTTTTCGTGGGTGATGGGCGGGGGAGCGGGTCGCGATTGGGAGCTTGCGACGGAAGACAGGAGCAAGCTGGAAAGTAGGGGCAACAGAACTCGATTGAGGCGATGAGAGACAAGCATGGTTGGGGTATGGGGTAAGCCGCCGAGCTTCGGCAGACAGCGAATATGGAACGGTTGCACGAGAACGCGCAACTCTGGGAATCGGGGGATTTGTAATTTCGTCATGGTGAAATCCAGCAGAGTGGGTTTGGTCGAGGGATGATCTTCCGCTACCCCTTTAGGAATCGATTGGCATGTGTTCGGGCATTGTCCGGAATCCTGTTATTTTTGGCGAGTCTCACCGCGCTGCCCGGCAGTGCGCGACCGCCCAATGTGCTGTTTATTTCGGTGGACGATTTGAACGACTGGACGGGGTCCCAGGGTGGCCACCCGCAGGCCATCACCCCCCACGTGGATCGGTTGGCGGCGGAGGGCATGCAGTTTTCCAATGCCCATTGTTCGCAGGCGGTGTGCACCGCGTCGCGCAATTCCCTGCTCAGTGGGCTGCACCCGGCCAGCACGGGTTGGTATGGCTCCACCTCGGCCATGCGTCGTTCCTATGAGGAGGTCATGGGGGAACACACCATGTTGCCGCAGTATTTTCGTGAACACGGCTACAAGACTCTAGCGGTGGGAAAGGTGTTTCACAGCGGGGTGAGTGATTACAAGGAACGGACGGAGGATTTCTGGGATGAAGTGGGCGACGAATACCGCGTCTCCAAAGAACTCAAAGCGCGGGGCAGCGGTTACGGGGGCACCAAGTTTTATCCCTTCCCCAAGGAGGGAACCCAGATCGTAAATCACTACGGTCCCGACTTCGACAACGGCCAATCCCTGTGTTGGGGCGCGTTGGATCGCGAAGACATGCCGGACGGCAAGATGTTCGACGAATTGATCGCAGACTGGGCGGTGGATCAGCTCGAACGAGAACACGACAAACCGTTCTTTTTGGCGGTCGGTTTTGTGCGTCCCCATGTGCCTTACACGGCGCCCAAGGAATATTTTGATCTTTATGACTTCGACACCATCGACGAAACAGCGGTTCCGGACGATGAAATGAGTGACATTCCGCTGATGGGAAAATCAATCGCCTACGGCACGATCAAGACGGGTGATCACTACGCGGTGGTGAACCTCAGCGACACATATTGGAGGGAGTTGATTTACGGTTATCTCGCCTGCGTTTCCTTTGTGGATGACCAATTGGGCAAGGTGCTGCATGCGCTGGAGGACAGTCGTTACGCCGGCAATACGATCGTGGTGCTCTGGTCGGATCATGGCCAGAACCTCGGTGAGAAAAAGCACTGGCGGAAACAGTCACTTTGGGAGGAATCCACCCGGGTGCCGTTATTCGTCAAAGTCCCCGGTCACCCGTCCGCCGGCCAACAAACTCAACGGGTGGTCAGTTTGTTGGATGTTTATCCGACGTTGGTGGATCTCTGTGGATTGCCCATGCCGGCGAAGTTGGAAGGTCAAAGTTTAGCGCCACTACTGGAGAATCCCGAGCAAGCCTGGAACCGTCCCGTGCTCAGCACGTGGTATTACCGCAACCATGCCGTGCGCAGTGAGGACTGGCGTTACATCCGTTATCGTGACGGCAGTGAGGAACTCTATGATCATCGTACCGATCCGGGGGAGCACGTGAACCTCGCCGCTCACCCCGACTATGCCGGCGTGATCGCGGAACACCGGAAATGGTTGCCGCGCGCGGACGCGTTGCCGGCGGGCACGAGTGAATGGGAACCCGATAAACTGGACCGTCGCGTCGAAGCATGGCGGGCCAACAATTCGGTACCCGATTGGCTCCAATGAAATCTGACCCGTAACCCTGTATTATTGTGAAGACTTTTCCGTTTCTATTTCTGCTTTCCTGCCTGTCGATCGGCGCATTCGCGGCGACGCAGTCCCCTAATTTTGTGGTCATTTTGACCGACGATCAAAGTTGGGTGGGCACGTCGCTCCAGATCGACCCCACTGATGATCGGTCGCGCAGTGACTATTACCGTACGCCCCAGATTGAGCGGCTGGCGCGCGAGGGCATGCGCTTTACGCGGGGTTATGCGCCGGCGCCGTATTGTTGTCCGACCCGACGCAGTCTGTTGATCGGTCAAACGCCCGCACGGCACATCTACCAAAAGGATCAACCCAACTGGACCGCGAACTATCGGCGGCAACTCAGCCTGCCGCAAATGCTCAAGCAGGCTGATCCGGCCTACCATACCGCCCACTTTGGAAAATGGGACATGCGCTTTGACGACGTCACGCCCGCTGAAATGGGTTATGACGTCAGCGACGGCTACACCGACAACGGCACCGGCGGAGGCAAGGGGGCGGGCGGACCGGCTGCCAGCACCGACCCGAAACTGATTTTTGGCATCACCCATCGCACGGG
>CBFHXU010000072.1:3736-14266 GCA_965659875.1 uncultured Opitutaceae bacterium | reverse complement strand
AGCGTGAGCAACAACGCCCCTAATTTGAAAACGCGCGCCCCCCCGCCCTGCTCCAGCCAATGGATCGCTTGCTGCAAGTTCATCTTGTCAGGGCAGCGGGCATCAATCGATCACGTCGAGTTCGGGCCAGAGCACGAGTTTGCGATGCAGGGTGCGGCGGCTGATTCCCATCAACTGGGCCGCCTTGGTGCGATTCCCGCGCGCCTTGATCAACGCCTCGCGCAGCAAGCGTTTCTCGTTTTCTTCCACCGAAAGCACCGACCCTGTCGGCACCGGCGGCACGCCGGCATCCGAGGGCAAGTTTCCTTCCGCCCGGAAACGCGGATCCAGATCATATTCGGAAATTTTTCCGCCGCGATGCAGTACCACGGTATTCTCACAGAAATTGCGTAGCTCACGAATATTCCCCGGCCAGCCATAGGTTTCCAATGTCGCCACCGCGCCGGGTTCCAGCTCCGGCACGGGCAGGCCGTTGTCCTTCGCAAAATACTTCAGGTAGTGCGCCAACAGGGTCGACACATCGCCCGGACGTTCCCGCAGCGCCGGCATCCGGATACCCACGACGTTGAGACGGAAAAACAGATCCTCCCGAAACTTCCCTTCTTTCACCAGGGAATCGAGGTTGCGGTTGGTCGCGGCCACCAATCGCACATCAAGATCGATCGGCTTGGAGCCCCCCACCCGCTCGATCGATTTGGTTTCCAGAAACCGCAAAAGCTTCACCTGCGTCGAAGCCGAAATTTCACCGATTTCGTCCAGAAACAACGTGCCGCCATCCGCCGCTTCGAAACGACCAATTCGTTTTTCCATCGCACCGGTAAACGAGCCCTTCTCGTGACCAAAGATTTCGCTCTCCAAAAGATTCTCGGACAGCGCCGCACAATGCACCGCCACAAATGGTGCCCGCGCCCGCGGACTCGTTTGATGAATCGCCTGAGCGATCAGCTCCTTACCCGTGCCCGACTCGCCTTCGACCAAAATCGTCGCTTTCGACGGTGCCACCAGTTTCACCCGATCGATCACTTCGAGCAGCTTCGGCGAGTCGCCCACAATGCCGTTGAAGTTGAATTTTTCATCCAACCGTTCGTGTAGCTGCTTCACCTCGACCTCCAGCGTGCGGTTCTTCAGCGCCCGATTGATAAGTATCTCCAATCGCTCGATGTTCACCGGCTTGGTCAGAAAATCCACCGCTCCCCGCCGCATCGCCTCCACCGCCGAATCAATACTCCCATAGGCCGTCATCATCAGCACCGCCGGCTGATTCGACATACTCAGCGCTTTATCGATCACCTTGAGTCCACTCTTGCCCGGCATGCGCAGGTCGGTGACCACCACGTCAAACTCCTGTCCCGCCAATTGGTTGAACGCCTCGTCGGCACTCGCCGCGACGGAAACATCGAAGTTTTCCTCCAACGCCAACTGCAAGCCCTCCCGCGTGTGGCGTTCGTCATCTACGATTAAAACCGTCGGAATCATGCCCCCAACATCGCCCCTCGCAGCGGCGGGTCAAGCTCAGGTGTGACGTTATGGCACTAGGCGGCGGCTGCTGCCGCCGAAGTAACAAGTTCCAAGTATCAAGTATCAAGATCTGGAGACCGACCGCCGGGGTCATGTCGTAGACAAAGTTCTACGGAGCCAACGGAGTTGGCCTAGTAAACTTTTCACGACGTGACACCTTTCAGTGTCCCCTCTGACGGGTAACAAGAACTTGAGGAGAAGACCGACCGCTGGGGTCAGGTCGTTAAAAAGTGCAATGGAGTTCCTTCGGAACGTAATTCACTTTTTCCGACCTGACCCCTTCCCCAAAACTCAACAACTCGACATGCGCCGACTCCGGTCTCGTCAGCATCCGCCTATCTCTTATCCTTCTCTATCGTGACTACCCCGATTACCCGCCGCACCGCGCTCAAAAGCCTCGCCTCCACCACGGCCCTCGCCGCCACCGGCGGAGCCCTCACTTCGGCCCATCTTTCGGCCGCACACCATCAACCCGGTTCCCGTCAATTTAAACACTCGGTGTGCAAGTGGTGCTTCGAGGATATCTCGCTCGAAGACTTGGCCGATCAAGCCAAAGACCTCGGTCTCGAATCCATCGAGCTCCTCACGGTCGAAGAGCTCCCCATCATCAATCAACGCGGCCTGAAATGCGCGATGGTCAAAGGCGTCCCGGGGCGCATCGCGGACGGCCTCAACGATGCCAACAACCACGACGCGATTGTCGCGTTCATGGAACGGCAGATTCCGCGCGCCGTTGATTTGGGCGCAACCAATCTTATTTGTTTCTCCGGCAACCGCCGTAATCTTTCCGACGCAGAGGGACTGGAGGTCTGTGCCCAAGGCCTCGCCCGCATCGTGCCGATCGCCGAAAAATACGGCGCCACGGTCACGATGGAGTTGCTCAACTCGAAGGTGAATCATCCCGACTACCAATGCGATCACACCGCATGGGGCGTGCAGCTTTGCGAGAAGATGGGGTCGGCTCACTTCAAACTCCTCTACGACAACTACCACATGCAGATCATGGAGGGCGATCTCATCCGCACCATTCGGGAACATCACCAATGGTTCTCGCACTATCACACGGGCGGAAACCCCGGTCGGCACGAGCTCGACGGCGATCGGCAGGAAATCGACTACCGGAAGGTCATGGGAGCCATCGTCGATACCGGTTACACCGGGTTTGTCGGACAGGAATTCATCCCCGCCGAAACAGACGCCATCGCCTCACTACGACGGGCGATCAAACTTTGCTCCGTCTAAGGTTCTCCTCAACCCAGTCCGCTCCAGCTCTACTTGAGCGGGATCCGGAAGATCGTGGCACTGAGGGCCGGAACGGAGAGACCCTTGCCTAGGGAAACCGTGTCGTGATATTCGTCCACTTGACGGGATTGGCCGGGTGTATTGAAGGATTCGGCTTCGGCCCCCGCGACCCAATGCCGGGTAGCTTCTCGAGCGAGCCGCGCTCCTTGCAGATCGATTTGGAGAGTGGAGGCGTTCGATGTCGGATTCACCGCCGAGATCGTGAGGGTTGTGCCGTCATCGTCCAGGGCTGCGGAAACATCGATGGGGCCAAAATCACCCTCTAAAATCAGGGGGGTATCCCCAAAGTGGGCCCGATACAGTTTGAGCACCAGACCGGTCGATTCAAATTCCGCCGACGTATCGGTCGTTTTGATCGCGCCGATGACGTTTACCGTCTGCGCGTAGTAGGCCATCTGCACGATGTCGCTTTGGCGGTAGAACTCGTGCAGCCCGGCCGCGATACCCAATCCGTCCTGCAACTCATAAATGCAGCCCAATTCTCCGTAAACGTATTCTCGGTGCCAGTAGTTCCATTCAGTCATGGCGATGGGCATGACCCGGCCTTCCAACTGATCGATCTCAGGCTGCATATCCCGGTGCCCATCGGTGATGAATTTAATAAAGTCGGCAACCTGGGTCACATGCTCTTCCACCGGCACGCGAACCTGCTCCGGCTCCCACGGGATGCGCCCCGCATAAAAATGCTCGGACAAATGCGTCATGTAATCGGCGCTGTCCTGCAACATGCCCTCAGACCAACCGCGTTCACGGTCGCTGTTCACACTGGTGCTCCGACTGCGCAAGTCACCCGACCCCACCAGGGTCAGCCCCGGGTCGACATCCCACATGGCACGAGCCGCCCGGTTGTGTTTCAGGGTGTATTGGTCGAGGTGCATATAGCCCAATTGCCATGCGCCCCACATCTCGTTGCCCACACACCACAGCTTCACATCGAAGGGTTCGAGCATGCCGTTATCGACCCGCATTTGGCCACCGACGGTATCCCCTCCGGCGTTACAATATTCAACCCACTGGGCCGCCGAGTAGGAGTCCCCAAACCCCATGTTGGCCGTCACCACGGGTTCCGCTCCCACCGCGCGGCAAAAATCAATAAATTCATCGGTGCCGAAATCGTTGTGCTCCACGCCTTGCCAAGCCGGATTCACCCGCGGAGGGCGCCGGTCGCGATCACCCACGCCATCGCGCCAATCATAACCGCTCACAAAATTACCGCCTGGCCAGCGATAGATGGAGGCGTCCAACTCCTGCAATAGCGCGAGGGTATCCGCCCGCATGCCTCTCACATTGTCATCGGGCATAATCGAAGCCGTGCCTACGAACGCCGCGCCTTCCTCCACCGTGATACTGAAGGTTCCCGCCGCGGTGTCAGCGGGGGCAGTCCAATGAAACCGATACTGCTCATAGTCATCTCCCGACGCCACAAACTCGAAATTACCAGGCTGCACCACCCCGCTCAAACTTACCGCTATCTTGGTCCGTTGATCGACGGAGCGCTTGATCCACACATACCCAACGTAGCCCCGGCCGTCTTCCCAGGATAGGTCATGTTGAGTGATCCCGGTCCCGGCTTGCAAATGCGGCGTGTGGTCGCCCACAAAGGAATCCGCCGCCACCATTTCGAGCCCGTCAACGCCTCCCGTGATTTCCCACGGGGAAGCGCCTACCACCGGAAAATCAGTGTCTTCCAAACTCGTGTAGGGCGCATACTCCGGCGTGATTTCAAAATAGAATTTCCGGTCCTCCAACATCTCCGCCCAAATCCCTCCGTAGATACAGCGCCCCAGATGCTCAATGAATTGCCCGTAGATCATCGGATTGATGGGCGCACCGCGCTGGGTAACGTCGATATCCACTCTCAGCGGAGCGGCCGGGATCAGTAGGGGGAGCAGGACGAGGCCAAGCAGGGATTTAAAACGTTTCATCAGGAGGCGGGGTTTGGGAGATGCGGCATCTCTCGAAGTTGACCGCAGAGTGGTCTTAGTGAGCCCTTCGACAAAACAGAAGCCTGCTCTAACTCGTGACTGAAATCGCCGGAGCCCGTTGAGCCGACCTTTCGGCCAGTCGAATCTCGAAGGACTTTCCGTTACGTTCGCCTGCAATGAGCCAATTCCCACCCTCCTCCCTCCAACGCACTTCAGCCGGAACTTCGCCGGCGGAGTGTGCCGCGCAAACCGAGAGAACCCGGTGACGCTTGGTCGCCTCAGACGTCACGGCACCAAACGGATATATCGGCATGTCCGCCGGGAGATCTAGTTTATCAGCACGCACTGAGACCACCTGGTTGCCTCCCGCCACCACTTTCAAACCAGCCCTCGGACGTTTGATTCGAATCGACCCGTCATCCGTCATCACCGTGCCTTGGCCATCGCGATTGAAAGCTTGGAACCGAATTTCCACCGGTTGCGCTCGCTCCAGGTCCACCGCGTCAAATACGACCAGCAGATCGGGTTTGAGAAATACGACCGTGCGCACCACCCGCTCTACCGGATGATCAGCCAATCGATAAGCCTCGGTCACATCACTCGTCGTGGTCATCCAATCGAGCCCGATTTGGTGGGCGGTGATGTGCGCCCGAGCGAGCGACGCGTTCGTGCCCTCCTCACCGTGATGGTAAATATGACCGCGACCATCGATCAGTAGCGACGTATGCGCTTCGGTCTGCCGGAGCAACCATCCCGGAGCCTGCGGATCATAGGAGGCTTTGATCGGGTCATTCAGCAGCCGCTCGCCGAACGCAGCGAAGAGCAGACTGTTTCGATCGGCATGTTCGTGATTGCACGGTTCTCCGCTTCGTAAACAAAGCACCGAATCTTGTTCCGTCCACCCCGTGCGGGAAACCACCAGGCCCGGTGCCAACGTGTAATCCATGCGCATATCGGCCGCAAATTCCTTCGGCACCGTCGGATCGAACCAAATGGCCGCCCAACATAGCGTGGGCTCGGTGGTGGCCATCCCGGGTCGCGTCAACAGATGCTGCGCCGTCGAGTCACGAAACTCCCGCCCGATCCAAGCCAGCGCGATCACCGATCCTGAATTGCTGCAATCACCGATACTGAGGGTATCTCGAGGCGTCTCATGTGTGGGCATCGTCGAACGCAGGAAGTAGCGGGCCATCGCGGGAAAGTCGGCCATACCCCGTTCGTCGATATCATGAAAACGCCGTAGCAACTCGAGACACAGACAAAAATAATTGTAGGTAAATCCCCAATACGCTGACCCCTCATCAAAGGAACCGTCCGCGGGTTGCTTGGCGATAAACTCGCGTAAACTACGCTGCGCCAGCTTCCGCCATTTGGTGGCATCCGGATGATCCGGCAACATGCTTGCCGAGATCAACAACCCGGAGGTCGCGATAATTTGCAGATTGGTATCGGCGAGAATATTAGGCCACTGGCTCACATCCACCACCGTCAGACCGGTAGATTCCAAATCCATCGTCCACTTCGGCATCGGGGTCGCCCCCAGCTCGCCATGCACCGCTCGAAAACTCGCCGGGCCGATTTCATCGCCTAGTCGCTGCATCACCCCACCACGGAGTTCCGAATCAATCCCGTCTCCGAGCCAATCCAACGCACACGACAACAACACGCCCACCATCGGCCCCCGCATCACTCCCACCGTGTGCACGCCATCCTCCAAAATCCAATCCCACCGGTTAAACTTCAGGGCGGTCGCGACCGCCAGCTCAGCCAGCGCCCGCTGTTCCTCGTTGGGCTCAATCACATGGACAAATGCAGCTCGAAAAGCGATGTTCACAACCCGCGCCAGATCTCGCACGCGATTCATCAGATCAACCTCCTTCACGAGAAAACGGCGATCTGTCGCCAGATCGGCTTCGCGACAATTTTTCCAATAGGGTGCAAACGCCGGATGCTTCAAACTCGCCCGAATCCGAGGCAACTCTTCGCGATCAAAAAATACGCCGCGCCCCACCCTCCCGCCGGAACTGGAATTCGTTTGGGCGTGTGCAGGTGCTCCCCACATCGAAAGCGCACTCAAGGATGCTCCGGCTTGCAAAAACCGACGACGGGAAACATTGGAGGACAGGTCAGATTCGGCAGTATTCATGAGGGAAATAAATTTGGTATAACCAATCGCTCCTAACCAACAACGAAGCGTCTACCGGGTAAAGCAAGCTACGTCAGTTTTTCGTCCGTACTCGGAATGAAATTTCACTCCTTTCCTGCTGTTATTCCATCCGTCCTTGGTCCTGACTTTGCGGCAACCGATGATCAAAATTCAAGGCAGCGCGAGCAAGGGATGGCTTCATCAGGAGGCCGGTTTCAAATTCGAAGAGCGTTACTATTTCGATCCGGAGTTTCGTTGGGAGCAGGACCGACGCATCGATCACTACTTGGACGAGCGTTTCCCCGACTACCCGATCTACAACATGGAATCCAATCTGGGGCAGATTGAACATACGCTCGAAAAGCAGATCATCGTCGGAGGCATCCAGCCCAACCTCATCATGGGTCTGGCGGCGGGAGCCGACTTTTTCTGTGATCCCGACAAGGACTCCGATATCTCGATTCGTCCGCTCGAGGCGCTGCTCGAAACCCCCGAAAAACTTCCAACCGTCGAGTCATTTCTGGCGTCACCTTTGATCAAGGGTTTCGACGCGGAGATCGCCCGGATCAAAGCGGATAAACCGGACTACCGTATCATCCCACCCTACTTTTGGGACACTTCCGGACGCGCCACCATTCACGGTTTCATCACCACCTCGATGAAACTTTTCGGGGAGAATATTTTTCTCATGATGGTCGACGATTCGGACCTCGTAAATGAAGTGCACCGCTGGATCGCCGACGTCTACACCGCGCTTATTCAACACTACTCGCGACTCGCCGAACTGCCGGTGACATCTGTGCACGTGGGAGAGTGCTCCGGCACCATGCTCAGTCCGGATCAGTTCTCCGAATTTGTGGTTCCTCATGCCAGCCAACTGGGTGCCGAGGTCGGAGCGCTGCGTTGGCATTCCTGCGGTGCGTCCACCCACTTGATCGAACCGCTCGGCGATTGCGAAAACCTCAAAATCATCGACACGGGGTCAAGCACGCGCGTCGCCAACATTCGCGATGAATTCGGTCCCGACTTTGAGATCAACGTAGCTCCGCCCGTGGAGGTTCTCATGGAGCGCGCCGATCCTCACGACATTGATCACTGGTTGGACGAGGTGCTCGAGGGCAACGCCGACGGCCCGCTGAAATTCGTTTTCCACATGGAACCAGGCTATTCGCTCGCTACCATCCTGCGACTCAACGACCTGCTTGACCGCAAGGGTATAATTGGACGCGCAAGGCTTCGAAAATCTTAAACTCGGACCGGACTGCCCTAGTGATGAACCGCCTCTCAATCAGATACTTACTTAATCCGATTTCAGCAATCGTTCGTAGAGGACTGACTCCGATCTTCTGCGGCATCGCGACCTTCTTGGTGGCGCCTCAGGCCTTCGCCGAATCCGCCAGTCTCTCGGTATTCTCCCAAGCCTCCCGCGACTATCGATCGGCCCTCAAAGCAAGGGACGACCACCAAGCCATCCCCTACGCCATTTCATTCGAGCTAGCAGCTGACTTCACCTCCGACAAAGATGTAAAATCTTCCGTATTTGCCGAAAACCTGTCGGAATCACTCGTGCAACAATTGAGTCTGAAGGGATTCGAACTCGCGTCCGATTCCGAGTCCGCCGAGCAACTTTTAGTGGTTCATGCCGGCACCACCGATGCGGCCAGAGACGCTTCCATTTCAATCGGCGATTATGCTCACGCCAACGTGGATGAATCGCTCCAATTTGGCTACAAATCCGCCTTACTCGGTTATACCAGAGCCTATCAAGAAGCGAGAGAGTTGGTTGGCATGTCACTTGGGCAGACGATGCAACAAGACCTTTCGTCTGATCTGCAGGCTCCCCGCAACTATCTCGTGGTAACGGCCTACGACTTCGATCGCGTGCAGCAACATGGTGGCCGTGAGTCTGCCGTGCTTTGGCGCACCCATGTCAGTGTGAAAGCCTCGGCAACTCCCTTTGCCGATAAGGTTGGCACCTTGGTAACAACCGGCTCGGGATTCTTTGGCAAAAACTCCCGCGGACTCGTGCGCCGGTTCCGCAGTGAAGTCATCATCGGCCCGATCGAGGTGACCGAATCCGACGTCAAAGCACCCTAGTAGCGAACCGGGCGAAGAAATCGCTCGAAATGGCAGGGGCCGATCGGTGGAGGTATCCAAAATAGTGCCGTGCTTCAGCCGGCACTTTAAGACGCCGGCAATAGGTTACCCGCCTACGGCGGCGCCAAAGGCGACCAGGACACGGCGAAACGCTGATACACAGGAGTCGAAAAAAAGAGCTCCCTTTAATTTGTATTTTGCATACAACTTTCCGAATGCCCCTTCATACCCGTAATGCCTATTTCTATTCCCTGATCGTCGCCCTGGGGGGATTTGTCTTCGGTTTAGACCTGGTATTGATCGCCGGCACCTTCGACTACACCGAGGTTCAATTTGGTCTTTCGGCGGGTCAAAAGGGGCTCATTGCGTCGGCACCGGGTTGGGGAGCCCTGATCGGACTGATTTTCGCGGGAGCAGTCTGCGACCGCTTGGGACGTAAAAAATCACTCCTGCTCATCGCCGCCATTTACTCCATCTCGGCCATCGGTTCCTCACTGTCGGGCGGGCTCTGGTCGTTGTTCTTCTTCCGCCTAATCGGTGGTCTGGCCTTCACCTCTCTTTCCCTCGCCTCCATGTATATTGGAGAAATTGCCCCACCGTCGATCCGCGGGAAACTAGTGGGAGCCAATCAGCTCAATATCGTCATCGGGCTCTTCGCAGGATCCGGCTTAAACTACCTCATCGCGGGAATCGGACAATCTCCTCCCGAGTGGGCCCAGGCTATCATGCTCACCGAGCATTCCGCCTGGCGATGGATGTTGGGCATCGAAACAATTCCCGCGGCACTGTGGTTCTTGCTCCTGCTAAAAATCCCGGAGAGTCCGCGTTGGTTGATTCTCAACGGTCACTCCGCCCAAGCCCAATCCGTGCTGGGTCAATTGGCTCCACCCGACGAAGTGGCTCTCCAGTTCGAAGAGATCTCCACGAACCTCCAGAACACCCAACATCACCTCAGTTACGCCGAGCAGGCGAAATTACTCATCAGTCCGAAACTACGGGTCGCCCTCTTCGTCGGTCTGATCCTCGCGGTCGTTCAACCCTGGACAGGGATGAACGCTTTGCAGTCCTTCATGCCGCAGATTTTCGAATACGCCGGCCGCGGTGAAACCAAACTCTACGATCAAATGATGGTGAACTTGATCGGGCTGTTTTTCACTTTCATCGCCCTGCTGGTCATCGATCGCATCGGCCGCCGGATCATTCTGATCGGCGGACTCTCGGCCTGCGCTCTGGGCCTCGGCATCGTCGCCTACGGATTCGGCACGGCGACCTACGCGGTCACACCCGAAGTCCTCGTCGCGATCTCCGACCTGATTGATCCCGCCGATCTACAGCCTCTGGCGGGAACCGAATTCACCGACGAACTCACGTTCAAAGAGGAGCTACGGCGACATGTCGGCAGCGAGAACTACCGCACCATCGAAGCCGACGTCATGCTGCACGGAGTCTCCATGAACGCCCATCTCGTGCTGGCAGGAATCATCTTGTTCGCATGTGCCTACAAATTCTCCGCGGGACCGGTAATGTGGATCATGTTCGCCG
>CBFHXU010000072.1:0-3726 GCA_965659875.1 uncultured Opitutaceae bacterium | reverse complement strand
AACTTTTCCCGACCAAAGTGCGGGCTTTGGCCATCACCGGCTGTGCCTGGGTCACCAGTGTTTTTGGTGGCGTGGTGGTGCCGCAACTCTACCCGCTCGAAATTGAGCATCTCGGTTCCACCGTCACCTTCCTGATTTACGGTGCATTCTGTTTCTTCGGTATGCTGGCCCTGGCCAAACTCACCCCAGAAACAAAGGGTAAAACCATCGAGGAAATCGAGGTAGATATCGAACGCCTGGGTCGAAAATAGATCCCCTGTATCGGCCTATTCTTCCAGCACCCGCACCCGGCGGTCTTTGCGCGGAAACTCCAACGTCACCACCGTGCCGACATCGGGTTTGCTTTCCACCCCGACTTGGCCGCCGTGCTCGCGCATAATCCGCTGCACGATCATCAGCCCCAGTCCGTTCCCACCCGGCTTGGTGGTGTGATAGGGCTCAAACAGGCGCAATAAATCCTCCTGCTTAATTCCGGTCCCGGTATCGCCGAACATGAGGAAAATCGAATCGTCATCAGCTCGGGTCTTCAGATGCAGCTGGCCACCCGGCTCCATCGCTTCCATCGCGTTTTTGAGGACGTTGAAAAACACCTGCTTGAGCTGGTTGCGATCGGCCATGATGACCGGCAAATCAGGCGTGGCTTCGACATCCACGGTGATCTCCCGGTTTTCCAGTTCGCCTTGATGAAACCGCAGCACTTCATCCACCACATCGAGGAGGTGGATGTCGGACAAATCGGGGGCCTTCGGCTTTATCGCTTCGAGGAAGTTATTGATGATGCCATCGAGCCGACTGACCTCTTCCTGACACACCTGAATGGAATCTGTAAGCCCACCGACATCTTTGGCTGCCGCCTCCAATTTCTTCAGCTTTCGTTCGATAAGTTGCAGGTGGATATTGAGTGAATTGAGCGGGTTGCCCAATTCGTGGGCGACTCCGGCTGCGAGCAATAGAATCGACGATGTGCGTTCATTTTCGATGCGTTCTTCGGTCGTCGCTTTGTCGTGCGAAACATCGGTGAGAATAACCGCGTAACGCCGCCCTTCGCCGCCATGGTCATCGCTTTTGAACGGCACCATGTAGAGCCGCACCGTGCGCGGTTCGGGGTAAGTGAGTTCGAACTCCCGGGCGACCACCGGCAGAGCTCCATCCTCCAAACTGCCTTCCAAAGACGGCCGCAATCCCGGCACCAAACGCCAAAGCGTCTGGCCGGACAACTCATCCTGATTGAGTCCGATCAACCGATGCGCCGAATGGTTCGCGTATTCAATCTCCCCCTCGGGACTGATAACCAAGACCCCCTCTTGCAGCGTATTAAAGATATCCTCAAACAACCCCCGTTCCCGCGCGAGACGCTGCACGAGGTTGGTGAGATTCACCGAGTCGAGCTGGTCCAATCGACCCAGCACCCGATCAAGCGAACTGTTCTGTTTCTTAGGAGGCATAACTTAGAGGCAGATAGTTTTTAACCACGGTTCAACTCAGATTAACACAGATAAATTCCATCTCTAAAATTACGTCTGAATTTTCTAACTGCCCAGCCATTCTTGTCTCTCGGTCCTGCTGGGTGGTGGGATAATCAGGCTGAATGCTCCGTTTATCTCTGCTCCCTGCTGTAAATAAAAGCAGGCTGGCGGGACCAACGCTGGGGCACTACGATAGGAAGTCCATTTGCCCGGGATCGACGCGACCGGCCATGAGTTTTCGCAGAAACGTAGTGCGGTGAAACCGACAACGCCCGATCCGCAGGATCGCCTCTCGGTGCTCATCGGTGCCGTAGCCCTTGTGATTGGCGAATCCGTATCCCGGAAACTCTTTATCCAATCGTTCCATCTCCCGGTCCCGCGATACTTTCGCCACCACCGATGCCATCGCGATACAGAGTGACCGCGTGTCGCCCCGGATCACGTTGGTGTGCGGATACGGGAAATTTTTGAGCCTGAGACCATCCACTAAAATCTTCGCCGAAACCTGAGGCTGAAACGCGGCGACTTCGTCATCCGTCGCAAACAAATCCGGCTCTTCTTTGCGCTCAAAAGCCGAAGGAGGATAGATTCCCTCCAAAGCACGTCGCATCGCGAGCTTGGTGGCACCAAGAATATTGAACTGCTCAATCTCCGCCACGTCGGCCATACCGATCTCGATGTGAATTTTTCGCTCCGCCATCAGCGCTTCGAAATCCAGCCACAATGTGTCCCGTTCTATCGCCGTCAGTTGCTTCGAATCATTGATCCGCCGCGCATTCGTCGCGACCCAATTGCCATCAAGAAACTCCTTCGTCACCAGCACCGCACCGGCCGAAACCGGACCCGCCAGCGCACCGCGGCCCGCTTCATCGACCCCGATCAAACATTCTGCATCCGCAAGGTGCTTGAGGTCGAAGCCTCGGAGTTGGCGGCGTTTCGGCATGAGGCAAGATTCGGACGAGATTCAGGGGCAGGTTACTTCGCTTTCCATCCCGAGTATTCCTTGGGCTCGGGCAAGGGTAACTCATTTAATCGACCCTCGGCTTTGACGACTTCGTAGGCCGTGCGGAAATGCAGTTTCGCAAACTGCCCCAGCGCGACGGCCCCAAACTTATTCATGATCTCAACGGCCTGGTCCTTCACCGCCGCGCTCGCGCCTTTTTGCAGATTCGCCCCGAACTTGTCGGACAACTTCCGCATGATGCGCACGTATTCGGCCCGCGCGACGATCGAAGCCGCCGCCACCACCGGATCGGACTCCGCTTTGGTGCGCATATCCAATTGGAAATCTTTGACTCCTTTCCGCCTCAGTTCGTTTTGCACCAGCGGCGTCTTGGTAAACTGGTCGAGCAACCCCCGCGGCACGGGTTGTTTCTCCAACGCCTTGATCAGCGCGATACCATGTTGCCACGCGAGGAGCTTGTTCAAATTGGCCCGTGGTCGCGACATGAACTCGTTGTATTTCTCCATGCCGAAAACCGAGATTTCCCACGTCGCCCCTTTGGTCTTTCGAATAATCTGGTCAAGTTTGAGAATCTGAGAGTCGGCTATCTTCTTAGAGTCCTTGACCCCCGCCGTCACGAGCGTGCGAATCGCGGCCGCGTCGGCGATGACCGTCGTCGCCACCACCGGCCCGAAAAAATCGCCCTTCCCGCTTTCGTCGAGCCCCGCGTGCGGTTCAAACCACTCCGGGTTCAAAACCTCATCGTAGCCGAGCTTGGCCTCGCCCGTGATCTCCGGCTCAAGGGTCATCGAAACAAATTCCTCCGTGCCCTTCCCGGCAATGACCACCTTGCGGCTCTCGTAGCCAGTGACATTTACGTCCGGTCCCTTGAACCCGAAACGGGCGTAGGGCACTTCACGCTTCTCCCATCCCCGGCCCTCGCACCAAGCATTCAGTTTATCCAACTGGGCGTCGTAGAGTTTCACCGTGTAATGGGCGAGTTTTTTGGGAGCGTCGGGATCTGCGGGTTTTTTCTTGGCCATGCCGGAACGGAAAGAAAGCGGGGTGATTCCACTCTTTCACAAATCCAGAGTGGCACCCGAGCCCATAATTCCGCCTGCTATCGCTCTGGTGGCGAACACATTTCCGGACCATCCCTCTGACTTCCAACGCGATTTGCTCGCATGGTATCGTACGCATCGACGCAAATTGCCGTGGCGCGAGACGCCATCGCTCTACCGCACCGTCGTGAGTGAGTTCATGCTGCAACAGACGCAGATCAAAACGGCTCTGCCTTATTTCGAGCGCTGGATGAAC
>CBFHXU010000071.1:0-14420 GCA_965659875.1 uncultured Opitutaceae bacterium | reverse complement strand
CTGCGGGGGCTGCGGCCGTGGGTCGGGCTTTATGCCCGACAGCGTCCGTTGAATTATAATTTTCTGGAGCGTTTGCCGCAGAGGCTGATTCCAGATTGTGGTCGTTCGAGGATTTCATGCGGCGGGAAGTTCGCAGACGGCGATTTGGGATTTTTTAGGAGTCAACATGCCGGAGTCCAAGGTTTCCAGCGCGTGCGGTAGATCCGTGACGTTTTTAATCGCGGCGAGCAGCGGAATGTTGGCGGCAATACTCCAATCCGGATAGCCGGGACAGTAGTGCTTGGAGGCTCCCAAGCGGTTGCGCGTTTGCGTGAGCAATTCGTCGACGATCGCGGAGGCGAAGCACTCGAGAAAGTAGTAGCGGTCCGGTTCGTCGTTTTCCCAGTGTTCGGCGGCGGCGAGTTCGGCTTCGGCGCCGGCGCTCGCGATGATCACACCGAGATTTGGCGCTTCGGGCCAGATGTCCGAGCAGAGGTGTTGGATGGTTTCATCGGCCTCAATCGTGACCAGCCAAGGTCGGCCGTTCTGGGCATACCATTCACGCGTCCAGGCGGCGTTTTCTCCCACCGCCCCTTCGAATTCACGCGCTACCGGGAAACGGAGGAAGCGTTTGAAGACGCGGTCGTCCACGTCGATTTGAGGCGAGAGATCAATATGTGGGAGTGTCATACCGGGTCCTCCACATCAATGCCGTAAGGTTGGAACTGGCAGCCCTCCACGAAGTGATCGAAGAAATGCGGGTCCGTTTCGAGCTCCACGTGCTCGATGGTTTTGATGCGTTCCTCGAGGTCGCGCCGGCGGCTGGCGGAGAGGAGGGCGAGGCAGGCGCCTTCGATGGCCGCATTGCCGATCTGCACAATCTTTTCGGTGGGCAGATCCGGAATGAGTCCGATCTCCTTGGCGGCTTCGATATCGAGGTGTCGGCCGAATCCACCGGCGAGGTAGAATTTGTCCACCTCTCCGAGGCTCTGGCCATAACTCTGAGCGACAATTCGCAACCCTGCGACATTGGCGCCTTTCGCTTGAGCCAGCTCGTTCACGTCGCTTTCCAAAAATGAAATGCCGTGGGCTTCATCCACGACGAATGCGGATTCATCATCTTCGAAGCGACCAAACGCATTCATGATCCTGGTGCGCTTCAGTTCAGCCAACAACGAGATCAATCCGGATCCACAAATGCCCTCGGGGGTCTTGTCGCCAATAACCCTGATTTCCACATCTCCATTGTTCGTAATACGAACTTTCTCGATGGCACCATCGAGGCCCGGCATGCCTTGGCTGATGGCGCGGCCTTCGAACGCCGGCCCCGCCGGGCAGGAAGCGGCCAGTAATTTATCGCGGTAGCCCATGAACACTTCCGTGTTGGTGCCGATATCCATGATTGCGATGAGTTCGTCGCTACGGTCGCCCGCCACGGCGAGTAAACAGGCGGCGGCATCGCCGCCCACGTGACCGCTCACGACCGGCATGGCATAAAGTCGGGCTTCCGGGTGACACGGCAGACGCAGCTTGCGGGCGGGCATGCTGACGGCCGTGGTATTGGCCTTCCCGTCGCGCCAGGCTTTTTCGCTCAGGCAGCGATAGGGGCGTTGGCCAATTGAGCTGACATCCAAGCCGAGAAACAAATCCCGCATGGTGGGGTTTCCTGCTACGACAATCTCGTAGATCGAATCCGGTTCAACCGGGAGTTGCTTGATGGCGCGAGTGAGGTAGCCGAGCAACGTGCGGTGTAGGAGTCTCCCCTTATGATCGGTGTCAAACTGGATGCGCGACATCACGTCGGTGCCGCCGAATCGCTGCGGATTTTCGAGTGATGTGCTGGCGATAATTTCGCCTGATTCGAGGTCGAGCGCCCGAATCACGACGGTCGTCGTGCCAATATCGATGGCAAGGCCGACCAATGGGCCGGTGGACTTTGCGATTTCTTTGCCGTCGAGCAGCACACGATCGCCGTCGCGGGTGACAGTGGGGTCGATCTTCTCGAGCGCCGCTTCCGGCGGCAAATTCATGGCTTCGTCTTCGATGTGAATTTCAGCCCGCCGCATGGTATGGGCCTGGACTTCTCCGGGAGTTTCCGAAATGCGGGCGCAGCACGAGAGGCGGAAACTGTCCTTGAGATGAGCTTCCTCATCGGTTGGGGGGGTTAGGCTTTCCATACCCGTGGTGATTTCCATCAAACACTCGCGACACTTACCCTGTTTGCGGCATGAAGAGGGCACGCTGATATCGAGATCCTCGCCGGCTTCGAATAACGAAGTGCCGACGGCAAACTCACCCACGCGTTGATTGATGGTGACTTTTTTGGACATTGCGGGACTCAAAGGCCGGGTTGCGACTCATCGTCGCCGGTGGAAACGGTGGTGCCGTCAAAGACGACGATCTTGGCCCGCCGTAGATGAGAGACGTTATTTAACACGTCGTGCGTGGTGAGTATAAAACGGGATTTGTAGCCTGCTTGGAGGGCGCCGAATCGTTCGGCGTAATCCATGCGCTCGCGACCCGCGCCCGTGGCGGTGTGCAGCACTTGCTTGGCGGAAATACCGGCGATCTGCATCAGTTCGAGTTCGCGGATAAATCCCCAGCCGTGGGCTACTCCGTGAGATCCCGCGTCGCTGCCGGCGACGACGCGCACACCGAGTTCGAGTGCTTTCACCAGACTGCGCGAGTGAGCATCGATGATGCGTTGCAAATGGGTGCAGACCTGATCGGACCAACCGATGTGCCCGGGATGGTCGACTTGAAATTGAACCGGCGCGAACGTGGGCACCCACACCATATCCGCGTCGCGGATACGGGTGAGTTGATCATCATCGATGAAGTAACCGTGTTCGATCGTGTCGACGCCGGCCTCGATGCAGTTGGCGACGCCGTCGTGGCCCGAGCAGTGCACCATGGTCTGTTTGCCGTGTTCGCGTGCCGCTCGCACGAAATCGGTCAGCTCTTCGGCGGGCATCTGGGGCTTGGCGGTGACCGCGCCCTTTTCAAAATTGATGATCCCCGTGGCCAAGAGCTTGATGCGATGAGCTCCATCGGCGATACGAGCGGCCACCGTGGCCGCGGGAGAATTGTATTCCTCGGTCGGTCGCGCCATGAAGGAACCGTAGCGTTTCTGGTGATTGATGGCTGCGCCCGGTGCATCCACGTAGGGCATGAGGCCGCGTTGGCCGGAGGTATAACGTGACTGCAGGGCGAGCCCGACGTTTGCTTTGTCGCCGGCTTCCCGCACTGCGGTGATGCCAAGGGCGACGAGACGCTTGAGCCGTGGCTGCGCGAGTGTGAGTTGCTCTTCGGCGGAGAGTTTAAGGTGGGCGGATCGTTTGGCCGGGTCGGTTTCGCCGCCCGCCAGAAAGAGATGCGTGTGGGCGTCGGTGAGCCCGGGGAGAATCGTGTGGTTGGGCAGATGCAGATCGGGTTTTTCCTGGCCCATGCGGATCAAATCGCGCGAGGGCGTTTCGACGCCCGCATGGCGGATCCCATCGCTGTCGTAGACGATGTGCGCGTCCGGGATCACGGTATGATCCGTGCCGCCAAACATCCGTCCGACTTGAAGCCAGACGGGGCCGACGATACTGGAGAGCACCTCGGAGATCGGGTCGGAACTGGAGACTCGTTCGCTCATTCGTCGATGTAGTCGTTGCAAAGATCCATGATGTGCTCCGCTTGGCGGAAACCGGCGTCTTCGGCGGTTTCACCGTCTTTCGCGCGACCCTGTTCCAGGGCTGCTTCGAGTTCCGCGATCAACGGATGGTCTGCTTCCAGGGGGGTGGCGTTGGCTTCGACATTGGCGAGGGCGTAGTCGAGGCCGATACGACCTCCGATGGTGAGGTAGGCCCGCTCGAGCAAGGGTTTGATGGCTTTGGGTGTGCCCCAGGCGAAATTGGAAAGACCCACGGAATAGTGCAGACCCTTGAGTTCCGGGTCGGCGGTGCAGAGCCGCATGGTATCAAGACCGATGTTGACCAGTCCGTAAGTGTCGGCACCCACGGGAGCCAATCCCGGATCGACAATGATGTCATCGACGGTGCGGCCAGCCTTGTCGACAAGGAGATCTACGAAGCGCTTGACCGTCTCGTAGCTCTGTTGGGGATCGAGACTTTGGCCGGTGCTGCCATCCGGACGGAAACATTCCGAGGCCATCACGATACAGCGCATGTCGTGTTCGCCGATCATGGCGATCATCTCGTCGAGGTCTTCCCGGGAGGCGGCCAATGAATTGAACAGCGGTTTGCCGCGACTCTTGCTGCGGTCGAAGGCTTCGAGCGCAACACGATGGTAGGCGATGTTGGGATTGTCGAAACTCAGGGAGACGTCGGTGACCTCTTGAATGGCCGGAATGACGATCGGCAGAAATTCCAGCATTTCCTCGACGCGCACTGAGACCTTTTGAGTGCCGTCGATATTGAGGTTTACGAGCTCGGCCCCGGCGTCGGACTGCAGTTTGGCCAAGTGTTGGAAACCGGTGACATCGCGGGCTTCCCAAGCGCGGCGGGCGCGGGCGTAGGCGTTGTTGATGAGCTCACCAATGATTTTTGGCTGAGGTACGGCGGAGGCCATTGGCGTCGCGAGGGTTGATGATTCGGTGTTCATTGAAGGGGTCGAGTGGGGGGGATTGGAGTTAGAGAACGATCCGCCGGCGTCCCGCGTTGCGGGACTGTGGCGGACATGGAAAGAGAAAGATGGGTGGTGGCTCTTGTTACCCTCCAGAGGCGGGCGAGCTTGATACTTACTGCTTGTTGCTTCGGGCGGCGGGTGTTGCTCGGCCGGTTACAGGAATGGGCACAGCGGGTGCCGGAATTTGGATTGGATTTGAGAGGTGGTCCCGCCCGCGCCAGGTGTTGGCCCAACTGGAGGTGCCCCGGAGTGATTGGTCCTGCACAACCGGGGCGTGGCCGAGAAGATGACGGCTACGACCATCCGCCTTGGCGCGATCGTAGGCGCGGGACCAGATGCACTCGAAGTCGTCGACTTCGCACCTACCGTCGCGGGTACCGCCACAGGGACCGTTCCGTTGGTTTTTAGCGCAGGCGGATTCGGGGCAGAGGAATTCGATGTCCGGCAGCGAGCAATCGCCGCAGTCTTTGCAACCAAACATGACGGATTTACCGGCATGCTCAAGGGCACGCATCCAGCCCGGACCTTGCTCGGGATCGCGGGCGTTGGCCGTCAGTTTTTTGCCGGTATTCCAGAGGCCCTTGTTGGGTTCGAACATGAGGCCGTGGGTAAATTTGGAAAAACGATAGGCGTAGGAAACGTTGCGGGTATTCGGGCCGGGGGCGTCGAGATCGACCCGCGGTCGGTTCGCGTCGGCGAGGCCGGTGGTTTCATCCTGGGCGTAGCAGAAAAATTCGCCTTCGCGACTGAACTGAATTTCCGCCGCAAACGTGCGCCAGTCCGCGGGGCCGAAGCTGCCTTCGATCTCCGTGATCCGCTCCATATCTTCGATGCGGTGCACACCGCCGAGGTAACCTCCGCGATACCCTAAGCCCCGGTAGATCGCGAGCTGTTTGGCGGCGAGTTCGAGAAAGAACGCTTTGCCGCGATCGGGGGAGGACGCGTGTTGTTGGCAGCGTTCAGCGAGTTCGTCTGAAACCACGACGCCCGGGATTTTTTGGGTGCGGAAGAGTTGGGCGACGCGGGGATTGAGCACATAGACGTTGCCGATGAGGGGCACGTGTCCCCAGCCGCGTTGTTGCATCCACAAAATCAATTCGTGAATTTTACGGGAATCGTAACCGATTTGGTTCACGACCCAACGCGCACCGCACTCCAGTTTCTTCTCCAACTTCAGCAGTTGGGGGACGACCTCGTTTTCGTGCAGTTTGAAGTTGGTGACGACGCAACCGGAGTGAAATTGAGTGGCTCCGAGACGCGCATTTTTTTTGGCGCCGGGACGGGTGACGTCCATGCCGCTGTTCATCTGGGCAAGCAAGGTGAGTAGTCCGACCGAGTCTATGTCGAAGACAGGTTTAGCCCCGCCGTGAATGCCGCGACCAGAGTAGTCACCAGAGAGGGCCAGCAGGTTGTGCAGACCGAGGCTCGCGAGGTGCCACGCTTCGGATTCTAGCGCGTTGCGATTAAAGTCTTTACAGGACAAATGGACGACCACTTCGCGACCGGCGGAGCGGATGAGGTCCCCCAATGCGGCGGGCGCAAGCTGCGGATTGCCGCCTGCATTGTCGGTGATAGAGACCCAATCGACATCGTCGTGCGCGGCCAGCGCCTCGGCAAAGGCCACGGATTTGGCGGCCCGGGTTTCCACCATCGTGCCACGGGTCGAAACGAGTTCTACGCCCAGCAAGAAGCGGTGTGGGTCGTCGAATTTTTCGGGCAAGGTCATGGTGCTTTATCTACGGAATTCACGAATGCTGACGGGATGACTTATAACCGCAGATTTCGCAGATTGGCGCAGATTTAGGAGAGGGAGCCGAGGGGCAGAGCGGACGACACGGAGGTCGTCCCTCCCGAGGGGAGTTTGTGGCGCAGGGAGGGACCGGCTCTGTCCGGTCCGCAGCGGCTGTCGAATCATGATGGTCTTTTCGGTCGTTTAGGCGGTAACCATCTCGAGGAAGAGTTCGACGCTGGAAGGCGCGTCGGCGCCATAGCCATCGGCCTCGATTTCGTCGGCGAACATCCGGTTTACCGGTGCACCGCCGACGGCGATTTTGACGTCGTTCATGTCGGCTTCGGCCCGGAACGCGTCGATCACCGTCTTCATATAGGGCATGGTGGTGGTGAGCAGTGCGGACATGCCCACGATGTTGGCCTTGTGTTCGCGACACGTGTTCATGAATGCCTCGACGGGTTGGTCCACGCCGATATCGATGATCTGGAAACCGGCGCCTTCGGCCATCATCGAAACGAGGTTTTTGCCGATGTCGTGAAGGTCGCCTTTGACGGTGCCCATCACGACTGTACCACGGGGAGGATTGTTCTCAGCGTCGGCTACGAGCAGAGGTTTGAGGATGGCCATGCCGGCCTTCATGGCGCGGGCCGCGACGAGCACCTCGGGCACGTAGAGAATGTTGTATTTGAAGTCTTCACCCACGACGGACATGCCGGCGATCAGACCCTCGTTCAGGACCTCGTCGACGGGGTTGCCCTCGTCGATGGCTTGTTGGACGAGTTCGCCGACGTCCTTGGCTTTGCCCTCGTAGAGCAGTTGATTGATGAGTGCGTAATCAGGCATGATAAATTGGGGTTGGGGGTTAGGCGGAGGCGCTGTCGATGCAGGCTTGTTTGATGGCGAGAAGATTGGCGGTCGGAGAACCGAACGGCACCACGGCGGTGCCGAGAATGTAGCCGGGGATGTCTTTACCGCGGGCGACTTCGCGGGCGGCGACGTCGTAGACCTCCTCGGGCGAGCCGGTTTCGATGAGGCGCGGCGAAATGTTGCGACGGAAAGAGCGACCATGGTCTTCACAGACCTCAGCCCACTCGTCGAAATCAGCCGTGAAATCACAGAGCAGATTGTTGGCCCCGGACTCCGCGAGCAGTTCCGCGATGGGCGTGGTATTGCCACCGATGATGAGGGGCAGGTCGCGCACGCCTTGCGTGGCGCACCACTTCACGAGATCCTGGGTGATCGGCAGCACAAACTCTTCATACATGTTGGGCGAAAGCAACTCGGGGGAGGCCTGAGAATCAAAGACGACCAAATCGGCACCTACATCGATGTAGGCCTTGGAGAATTCTTTGATGATGCGGCCGGAGTATTGCAGGACCTCTTCGACCCACTCGGGTTCGTCCAAGCAGGCCAAAAACAGGTCCTCGGCACCGACGAGTGAGATCGCCAAGGAGAACGGGCCCGAGATCGCGCCGCGGATCCAGTAGTCGTCGCCGATTTCTTTGCGAACGTTGGCCGTGGCGGTGATATTGACCGGCATGCGGCCATCGGTGAGCGGATTGGGCAGCGGGGCGTTGGAAAGATCATCTCCGACCTTGACGACATGATTGCCGGGTTTGATGCCGGGGATTGAGGTGTCGGTGCCTTCGTAGAACGAGACTTTGCAGCCAACGGTTTCGGCCTCGAGGTTGTAGACATCGACGCCGACCGCGAGGGCGTCGGGACCGATGGCTTCGTATTCCGCCAGCAAAGCTTTGGTGAGCAGGTCGGCATCGCGGGAGATGGCCGAGGGAGTGCTCCCAATGAAGGCCGCCTTCTGCTCGTAGATGGCGGGCAGAAACAGTGGCATCGAACGGGCGTTGGGCGTGCAACGCAGCACGGATTCGACTTCCGCGCGGGTGGCGGTCGGGTGGGGTGAAGTAGGCATGACGTTAAGAGAGAGAGGAGCTTACGCGAATAACGACGAATTGTCTTGGCGGATGAAGCTTGCAGCGATTGGCATATCGGGCAATTTAAAAAATTGATCATCCGATGCGTGTTTCTCGTCCCATCACGGTTAAACTGCCTCCCCATGGGGTGCTCTTCGCTGAGAGTTCCCACTCCGGGGAGTTCGAAATGGCGCCCCGCCGAGATCCGTATCACAAACTGATTTACGTCTTGGCCGGAGAGATGGCGTATCGGGAAATAGATTCCAATCGGGCGATCCCCGCCAAGGCAGGCGCGTTGTTGATCGTGCCTCGCGATACCGCGCATCACATCGCCGATCGGGAGCCATCGACCTTGCTGTTGATGTGCTTCCATGAGGAATATGCCCAAAGCGAAGAGGATTTGACTGAACTTTGGCGGACGTTGCGAGACATGCCCGAGCCTATGTTGCAACTCTCGAGGCCGGCTCAACAACGATTGGAGGGCATGTGGCGGCGGGCCATGTTTGAGTGGGAACACGCCAGAGTGGGAGGAGCGACGACCGTGCGGGCACTGGCGGCGCAGACCTTGGTTTTGCTCTCGCGACTTCCGGTAGAAAGTGGCGGGGCATCCGCGCAGGCACGGGTATTGGCGGTGAAGGTGGAAATCGAGGAAACGTTTTACGATGATTGGGATCTGGATCGGGCAGCGGGCCGGGCGGGATTGTCGCGGCGAAGGTTTACCGAGCTTTTTCGGCAAAACACGGGAGACACGTTCGGCGTATTTTTGTCCGAACTTCGCCTCGAGCACGCGGCGAAGTTATTGCGGGCAGGTGATCACTCGGTAACCGGCGTAATGTTTGCGAGTGGGTTCAATGATGTGTCGCATTTCTACCGCCGTTTCCGTCAGAAGTTTGGTCAGCCTCCGCGTTCCTGGTCCGCGGAGATCGCAAAAAACGACTGAACTCCTCAAAACATATCACCACTTTGAAGACAGAAGATCTATTACAGATTGCTGATTTGGAACCACCGATGGGCGATTTGAGCATCGGGCACCGACTTGATGAGGGACGCAGTGTGTGGACCCGGCGTATGGAAGGTGAAAATGATTTACCGCAGCAGCGCATCATTCATCAACGCGTGCTTCGTTTGCACGGACCGGCGCGATTGGACAAACTGGGGCTGCGTCCGGCTTTGGGGTTTCACAAATGTGCCAGTTCGGGGGATCGCGATTGGATCGTGGACTTGCGAGTGCGCGCGCGGATCGAAGGGAAGTGGAGTGAGGTGCTGAATCGGATGGGGCTGAGAAAGCCGCGGTCGAAGGAATTGCGGTGGTTCAGACTCCGGAAAAATACAGTGGCTGACGCCGTGGTCATTGAGCTGAGGCGCAGTGGACTGGATGGTGCGTGGACGTCTTGGAATTTGGCGACTGGCGGTCTGGTCCTAATGGGCGAACGGTTGTCTGAAATCGGGCCACGCTTTGAACGCCGGCTGGCGGTTGCGGGTTGTGATCTGATTAAGCCCCCAGCCGGGGTGAAAGCTGCCCGACGGGACGGAACGGTGCGATTTACCACTAAGGACTATTTCGTGGGGTTTCGACTCGATCGGCCGGGATTTTCGTTTCTGAGCCTAGGGATCGAGCAGGAGATGGCGATCGAAACGAATCTCCTGTTATCAAATCCGGTGAAGTGTGATCAGGGGCCGCAAATTCATGCGGTGGGGGCCGCTCCGCGGCTGGCGCCGGCGATTCGTTGTGATCTCACTGGCACGGTGACGGTGAGAGGTGGTGACGTGACTTACGACATCGTCTCGGGAGCGCAGCATTATAGGTTAAGTTGGAAAGTCCGCCGCTCAGGACTCACGCTCAACGTGGTGCGCGAGGGGAAACAGGTGGAGCACCTTTGGCACAGTTCTGCTTGGACGTTGGGTTGGGATAATGCGGTGTCACCAACCCACGCGGTGGGACATTTGCGGCAGAGGGGCGAGTCGGGGGGGCTCCATCTCCCCGTGTGGATCAACGCTCCGGGGTTTGGATCGTGGCTGATTGAATCCGGGGATAAAGCGGCGGCCATTCGGTCAGAGTGTCGGCGTCACGCGGATCTTCACCAACTGGAACTCAAGGTAGGAGAAATTGCTGAGACTTCGGGACTGTATCGCCTGCCGACGGGGCGGCATGAAGCGACGTTCAAAATGCGCCCCTTGCGTCCGCCCCAACCGTTGAAGCGCAACGCGCCGGCAATTGTGCGGCGGGCATTGGATCGGACCTACCTGGTGGCCCCGACGCTGCGGGCAGACATTGCTACTTTGGCCAATAGCGGAGCCTCAATGACATGCCCGATTTGCATGGATTCGTGGAGTGCGGTTTTACCCCATCAGGAATTGGCCGGGATCGCGGACGGGGCGCCCAGCGGGGCAGAATTGTTACGACTTTCAATCGAGCGCTGGTTGGCCGGCGGGCCGGGTTACACGGCCGGCATGCTTTCGCATGGAGGTAAGGTCCATAACGCGGACGACGAATACCTCATGACGGGCGCGGCGATTCTACGGGGGATCGGCGACTATCTGCGCGGCTGCGCCGATCGGAGGTGGTTCCGGCAACATCGGGGAGTGATTTTGGAAAAAATTCAGGCGGCGGAAGCCCGGGACTTGGATGGTGATGGTTTGATTGAGAGTCCGCACCGGACGGGCACGAGTGGCAGTGGGCAATGGAGCACCTGTTGGCTGGACGTGTTGTCGTTCGGTTGGAAGTGCGCGTGGAGTAACGCGATTCTTTTCGGTGCGCTGCGCGAGCTTGCGGCAGGGTTTGCCCGATTCGATGATCGGACGACCGCGACGCATCTTCGTGCATGGGGTAAACGCCTGAAGGCGTCTTATCGTCCGGCATTTTGGCAGGAGGGTTCCGGTTGGCTTGCGGGGTGGCGCTGTAAAAATGATCAGCTGCACGATTATGCGTTTCTGCCCATCAATGGTCAGGCGGTGCGCGAGGGTCTGCTCTCTCCGCGGGAAGGTCGACGCGTCATGCAACGGTTGCTGGATGAGATGGATCGCGTTGGGTTGCCCGACCCGGCACTGGGTTTGCCGATGAACCTGTGGCCCATTCCCGATGAAGATCGTGCTGATATTTTGCAGGGGTATCCGTTTGGCTATTACCAAAACGGCGGTCGCACTCATTCGCAGACCCGCCATTTCGTGATGGGACTTTACCACGTCGGATTGAGGGCGGAGGCCGACCAGATGCTGGAGCGGTTGTGTGTCGGCTTCGCCGAAGCGTCCACGTTTGGCGGAAATCGCACGGGAGTGGACTGGCGTGATTGGAGCGATACACCCTGTGGTTACGAAGGTCTGTTGACTGATCAGTTCGGCCTCCTGGAAGTGATTCTCGGGCGTTGGGGCAAAAAACCAATTAAAGCATAATCCATCATGATCGAAATCCATAAGCTCCGTTGGTCGGACCGAGAACTACATACCCGTCTTCCTTTCAAATATGGCATCGCGACGATGGTGAAGGTCACGCACGTGTGGCTGGAGTTGGAGGCGACTATCGATGGTGAGCGGGTGAGCGGACAGTCAGCTGATCATCTACCGCCCAAGTGGTTTACCAAGGATCCCAATCGTCCGCTCGAAGAGGAGGTCGAAGAGATGCGCGATGTGTTGGATCACGCGGGAGCAGTGGCGGTGGGCGAGCCTTGCGAAACGGTGCATGCGCTCATGCAACACGTTGCCCACGCTCAGGAAGAATGGGCTCGGGGCGAAGGTCTTCCAACTCTGCTGTCCCATTTTGGCGTCACGTTTGTCGAGCGCGCTTTGATCGACGCATTTTGTCGTCGGCACGGCACGCCGGTGGGGGAGGTTTTACGCCTCAATGGACTCGGGGTGGTATTGGGCGACTTACATCCCGAACTATCGGACTGGGAGCCTGCGCAGGGGTTGCCGAAGGTGACGCTCGGTCGCGTGGCCAGCCGGCATACCGTGGGGCTGGGTGATCCGTTGGAAGAGGCTGATGTGATCGAGGATGAGCGACCCACCGACGATCTGCCGGTCTCATTGCGCGCGGTTTGCCGTCACTATCGGTTACACGATTTCAAAATCAAAGTCGCGGGAGATCCGGATGCCGCGTTGGATCGGTTGGAGCGGGTGGTACGATTGATTAGCGAAGAAACCCAGGGTAAATTTGCAGCGAGTATCGATGGCAATGAATCCTTCACCACGATGGTGGATTTTCGCGACTTCTGGACCAAGGCCCGCGCCCGTTCCGGGTTGGCCGATTTCTGGTCGCGCCTGACCTATGTTGAACAGCCTCTACACCGTGATCATGCCTTGGCGGAGGAAATTGAGGCTACGTTGCAGGGCTGGCCCGAACATCCGCCGCTGTTGATCGATGAATCGGGTGGTTCAGAAAGTGATCTCCGCCAAGCGCTCAAGTTGGGCTACATCGGAGTTAGTCACAAAAACTGCAAGGGCGTCATTCAGGGTCTCGCCAACCGCTGCCTTCTGACCAAACGCATGCACGATAATCCGGAACTTGCTCTGCAGATGAGCGGTGAGGATTTGTCCAATATCGGACCGATTGCGTTGCAGCAGGATCTGGCGGTGCAAGCGGCGTTGGGCAATGCATCGGTGGAACGAAATGGACATCACTATTTTGCCGGTTTGAGTGGATGGCCGGAGTCTATTTGGACCCAAGGGTTGGCGAAATATCCGGATCTGTTTCGCGCCGATACCACGGGCTGTCCGTTTCTGCACGTGGACTCAGGTCAGATTGATCTGACGCAGGTCAACGCCGGTGCGTTTGGCGGGGAGATGATTCATATGTCCGACGCCGGGGAGATATGGTTGGTGCAGGGGGATTAGAAAATCCAGCGAATCTGAGACGGCATTCGGATTCTAGTGCCAAAAAAAGGGCCCCGATCGGGGCCCTGCAAAGAAACGAGAAGTGAGTTAAAACTTAACCCTTCTTGGTGACGGTGGCAGGTGTCAGCATGAACTTGCCGTCTTTCCGTTCGACGGTGCCGGTGACTTGCACACCTTCGGTGGTGCCTTGGCAGAAGTATTTACCGTGCTCCATGTTGGCGGTGAATGTGTAGGTGCGAACCTTGCCGGTCTTCTTGTTGGTGACCTGGAGCGCGTTGGTGCATTTTTCGGCTTCGCCGAGTTCACATTTGGCGCACATGGCCGTGCCGGTGAGTTTTACTTCTTTGGCTTCGGCGGCATAAAGACCGCAGGAAATTCCGAAAGCAGCAGTAAGGATAAGTAGCTTTTTCATAGGTGGGGTTGATTGAGTGAGGGGGGGATTTGAGTTCGTGGCACGCGATTGTCGGGTGGCGAACAAAACTGATTGTGGTCAGATTAGACCAAATTTTGGAAAAACAGCGAGCGCGAAACCTCGTTTCTGAAAACCTACCGAATCCAATAGATTTCCAACAGACCGATCCCGGGTTCGGTCAGGGAGTCGTCCGCCATTTGGGCGGTATAGACCCCGGGTTCCAACGTAATGAGCAAAGCGGAGTCTTCGGCATGGGGCTCGAGCGGAAAACTGCCGATCTGTTGCGCCAGACTTTCGATGGCGGAAGCGGCAGGGTGGGTCATCCAGTTTTGGTTTTCCGCGATGACGGTGCGCGTCGGAGTGGATTGGCGGATCAATTTGACTGAAGGCTGTGGCGAGGGGTTCAAGATTCCGAACGAACCCAGGGTCGGGCCAACGGCCCGGATCAATACCTGTACCGGTTCGGTGCCGGTCACCACAAACCCGGCGATCAGTGAATGGTCACCCGAACCGACGGTGCCGCGGGTGGAGAGGTTGATTAACTGACCGTTGTCGCTGTTGGCGGCGTCATAGATTTCGGCTAGCATGATGCCACCGTCGCCTTCGATTTGCAGCGTGTAGGCACCCGAGGAAAGATCGGACAGAATCGCGGCGTCATTACTGTCGCCATGGAAGGTGAATGCGCCGACGTCGACGGTGATTTGACTGAGGCGAGCAAGCTCGTTGGTCTCTGCCCACCGTGCGTTGGTCTGCATCGGAGTTGTCGCTCCGGAGGCGTAGAGATTGATCGTCGGATTGGTGCTGGCGGAGATCACGCCGAGGTCGGCGAGGGCGGGGCCGGCGCCGCGCATGAGCACGGGTTTGGTGGTATCTCCGTTGATCACAAAACCGAGAATCATGGTGGCCTCGC
>CBFHXU010000070.1:0-14453 GCA_965659875.1 uncultured Opitutaceae bacterium | reverse complement strand
GGGAAAGGACAGCAGTCCCGACGACATGGTTTGCTTCAACTCCTGGGGGCTCATGGAAAGCACCTATTCATGCCCTGAGAGTTTTGCTTAGCAAGCGTCCTCCCGTCACCGACCGGTTCAACCCGGTGCCGAGCCAACCACAATCTCCCAAACCTGCCCCGTCGATATTCTCTTCTACACATTTCCCGCTTGGATTCCCCCGCCATCCCCTTTGGCTCACAGTCTCAACCCTGTCCACCGCAGTCCCGCCGCACGGCCGAAGTAGAATGCCCCACCCTTTTCGTGTCTTTAGTGTGTCCACCAATCGCGGATAAATTTAGTGGTTAAGAACAAACCGGCCCCTCTCCCATGATACCCCTCCCGCGCTTTCGCTCCCTGCTGCTTACCATCAGCACCTTGTTCGCTTCGTCCATCGGAGCCGCCGCCGACCGCCCAAACATCCTCTTCATTGCCATCGATGATTTGCGACCCGAGCTCGGGAGCTACGGTTCGGACCTCGCGGTCACGCCCAACCTCGACGCTTTTGCGGATCGCGGCCTGCAATTCAGCCGCGCCTATTGTCAGGAAGCCATTTGCAGCCCATCCCGCGCCAGTCTCATGACCGGGGCCCGGCCGGACACCATCGGCGTCATTGAAAACTACACCTACTTTCGCGATGCCAATCCCGACATCATCACGCTGCCGCAACACTTAATCGCCCAAGGTTATGAAGCGGTTCATACTGGGAAAATCTATCACGGTAAATTCAGCGACCCGGAAAAATCGTGGAGCCGCCAACCCGCCCGTCACCGTCTGGCGGAGAAAGGCCCGACCGCCATCGCCGGTTACGCGCTGCCCGAGAATCAGGAAATCCGCAAAAAGAACCGCGAGTATGCCGACGCCAATTACCCGCCCGAAGCGCGGGGAGGACTCGGCAATGGTCCCGCCTTCGAGAGCGCCGATGTGCCCGACAATGCTTACATCGACGGCTTCAATACCGACCTGGCGATCGCCACCTTACAGGACATGGTTGAAACGACTCCCGAAAAACCGTTTTTCCTCGGACTCGGATTCTTTAAACCCCACCTGAACTGGGTCGCTCCCAAGCGCTACTGGGATCTCTACGACCGCGACCAAATCCCCCTCGCGACCCAAACCGAAGGCCCCGAAAACGGTGCCGCCATGGGCTTGCACGCATCGTTCGAATTACGCACCCGCCACGGCATTCCCAAGGACGGCCCCATCGGCCCGGAACTGGCGACGACGTTGCGTCACGCCTACCTCGCCTGCGTCAGTTACGTCGATGCCCAGATCGGCCGGATGATCGCAGCCCTCGAAGAAGCCGGCGTCCGCGACAATACGATCATCATCATTTGGAGCGACCACGGCTGGCATCTCGGCGAAATGGGTATTTGGGGCAAAGCCACCAACTACGAAATCGGCACCCGCGTCGCGCTCATGATTGATACGCCCCACCTCCCCGCGACCACCCGCGGCCAGACGTCGGATGCCCTCGTGGAGTTGATCGATATGTATCCCACCCTGTGTGAACTCGCCGGTGTCGATCTCCCCAGACATCTCGAAGGCACGAGTTTTGTGCCGCTCCTCGCCCAACCCCATCGCGATTGGAAGCAAGCGGCGTTCAGCCAATTCCCCAACCCCGCTCTCCGTGAATGGGCCGCCAACCCGCTGTCCCAAGGCAGTCGCGAAACCTTCTTCGGCCCGCTGATCGAAAAGGTCGAAGACCGCATCATCGCCCAACAAGGGGACAAGTGGGACCGCGATCTGTTTGAGAACCGACTCATGGGCTACGCCATGCGCACCCACCGCTACCGTTTCGTAATCTGGAAAGACTACACCGACCCGACCGCCGACCCCGTCTTCTTCGAACTTTACGACCACGACAAAGACCCCACCGAAACCAAAAACGTCGCCGCCCAAAATCCCGGCGTAGTGAAAAATCTACTACAACAGTTCAACGACGGTTGGCGCGAAAACCAACCCGCGCGCTAAAGCGCGCGAAGTTCCAAATATCAGGTAACCCTCCTACGCCGAGGCTTCGGCGGGCGGGCAAGTAGCAGGTAACAAGCGCGTTCAAAACGCGAAGTGCCAAGTATCAGGTAACAAGTATCAAGAGACTGAAAGCCGATCCCCCGAAACCGAACGCCGGGGTCAGGTCGTAAACATGTTCTACGTAGCTTGGCGGAGTAAATTTGTTCCGACCTGACCCCTTCCTCAGCGCGTCCGCAGCCCAGAACCACGCCATTCCTTACGCCGTCCGCCCTCCCTCGTTCTCGTTCCCTGTTCGCCATCTTGTCCGCCGAAGTCCCGCCTCGCGGGACGAAGGCTGATTCTCCAACCTCCTGAAACGCTTCAGTGCGTAGATATTCGACGAACCCATTCAAAGCCCTCCATAGTCTCAAAGCCTTACGTCTTGCCCGATCCTCAGCGAAGGCGAATGCCCCCCAGAATTCCAAAATCGTAAATAGTAAATTTTCATGAAACGCCCTACCCTTGCCATCCTCGGTCTCTTCCTCGCCTTCACCAGCAGCCTTTCGGCTCACCTCACGTTTGACGACGTGAACACCAAATACGCCGCGAACCTCGCGCTGTGGTGGGGCAAAGGTAAACCTACCCTCGACAAAATCGACAAGGCTCACGCTCTGGGCTTCGACGCCGTCGAGTTTTGGGCCTACGGCAAGGAGGATATCGATGCCATCGCCGCCAAAACCAAGAAGCTGGGGATGAAGGTCGTTCAGTTCACCGCCTGGGGCGCACCGCTGGGCTCCGGCAAAAACATTGATGAATTCGAAGCCGGCATCAAAGAAGCTCTCGGTGTCGCCAAAAAACTCGGGGCTAAGAAAATGACCGTGGTCGGACACCGGTGGGTGGAAGGCTACACCCTCGAGGAACAGCTCGCCAACTACACGGCCGCCATGAAGCGGGTCGCTCCTCATTGCGAAAAAGCCGGCGTCATGATAATCATCGAGCCATTCAATCCCGTCGACCACGGTAAGAACACCCTCAACGGTAGCCAAGCTGCCGTGAAAATCTGCCGCGAAGTCGACTCACCCATGATCAAAATCAACTGGGATTTTTATCACATGCAACTGAGCGAAGGCGCCCTCATTCACTACCTGCGCGAAGGATTCGATCAAGTCGGTTACCTGCAGCTCGCCGACACCCCCGGCCGCCACCAACCCGGCACCGGCGAATTGAGCTACGTGAACATCCTGAAAGCCGCCCACGATCTAGGCTACCGCGGCTACGTTGGCGTCGAATGCCGCCCCCAAGGCACCGAAGCCGAAGCCCTGCAGCAGTTGCTGAAGAACAGCTACTGACCCAAGGGATGATTACTGGCCTGAATGATCAGGCCCCTCTTTCCGCCTTTAATCGCCTCACGGTATTCGGACCTGAAGTGCTCTGATGAAGTCCCGTTTCAAAGACAACGGACATTCGCTGATGAGCTATCAGAATCGGATCTACGTTGACGGACCGAAAGGACCGGCGCTGGTCGAGGGCGAACAATACTGGTGCTTCCCCCGCCGCGCTCAGCTCCGCAGTTTGACGGGGGTTCATCGGGAAACGTGGACGGGAGAAAAATGGAACGGCCCCACCCGGGGTGAGTATCTGCGATTTTGTCCGGTCTGTGGCAAGGCGAGTCCGCGACGCGCCTTGCGGCATGACGACGCAACGCAAAAAGTAACTCGCTACCTCTCGTGGAAATGTTCCTGCGGAAACTCAGTGAAACGTGAAATCAACTGGTATGCCGAACGCCCCACCCGAACGCCGGTGGACCCTTTCTTTGGTTACCCGTTGTGGTTGCAGACATCCATCGCGGGAGAGGTGTTGTGGGCCTACAACGAGCTACACTTGGCGCAGGTTCGTGACTACATCGCGGCTGATTTGCGCGAGCGTCAATTTGATGGTAAATGGTCAATGGTCGCCCGGCTGCCCTCTTGGATGAAATTGGCCAAGAATCGATCCAAGGTCCTGCGCGGCCTGCAAAACCTGGAAGATAAAATCGCCGGGCTTCGTTCTGCTACCAAGCGATAAGTGGACTGGTCGAATCCCCGACTTACAGTTCTTTCACGGCCGTTACATGTTCCACCCATGAGCTTCGCCGACCTCCCGCAACTACCGGCTGATGAAAATTTGCATACCGTAATCAGCGGAGAACTCACTCAGGAGTACACCGGTAAAGTAACCTAATAGGTGACTTTACTGGTGATGCCAAAAAATGGTGAACGCCTGGCAGAGGTCGATTTCTAGGGGTTAATGTCTCCGCTCAATAATCTGCCTGTGATAACAAACCGGAATGCTCTCACGGGAGATTGCGATTCGGTTCAGGCCTATTGGTTTCGAGTCAAGTGGAAGAGATTCAGGGCTTAAACACATCAGCGAATTCAAACCTTGCTTCGTCAAAAACGTGCAACAATACTGTGCGTCATGAAGACCGTAACCATTCGTGAAGCACAGCATAATCTCGGCAAAATTCTACTCGAGGTGGAGGCAGGACAAACGGTGCAAATCACACGTCGTCGTGTTCCCCTTGCCCGACTCGTGCCGGAGCCTTCCCGGGTGGATGATAAGGCGGGAGTAGATTGGTCGGATCACGCGGTCCGCGTAGTGTCCACCGGCAAATCCACCCACACTGATGAGGTTCTGGACGATTTGCGCGGCGACCGATGAAACCGCTGTATTTGGACACCGGGCTCGTGCTGAAGTTGCTCGTCGAGGAACCGCTCAGCCCGGTCGTTCGCACTTACCTCGCGAAGCAGCGCGCGCCGGTTTGGTTTACCAAAATAGTTTCCCTGGAGGTTGAAAACACCTTGCAGGCTATGCGGCACCGTCGCCAGCTCACCCCCACCCAGTTACGCCAAACCCAAGCTCTTCTGGCTCAACTTTGTAATGAGGGTAAATTCTGCCAAACGACCCTGACGCTTGATGCCATTTCGGACGAGATGTTGCGTCTCACGTCAACAATCACTTCGCGCACCGGTTGCCGCACATTGGACCTACTTCATATTGCTGCCGCTCGGCTTCTGCCCTCCCCCGTTTTCGTGTCCACCGACAAGCGTCAGCTCGCGGCCGCAAAACTGGCCGGGCTCTCCACCGTGAATCTCTCCCCACCCTAGTTTCATTTTTACGGACCTGAACTGAAACGGGTCCAATTTCGCGCCATGAAGGAGCTATGGTCTCAATTAGAATGAAACTCTGAGTCCATCAATCAGCGTTGGATGACCCCAAATTGGTGTGCATAAGTAAAGTAACTTAATAGGTTACTTTACTGGGGATACCCAAACGAAAATTCCTATTCAAATAGGTAATATATACGGTTTTATTTCGATGTTCAGAAACGCGTTTTTAACCGATCTGGCTTACCGTGTCGGCCCAGGTTTCCAGAACGTCATTCGGGTCGCGATCAGGGAACGTTTTGCTCACTACGGTCAGCAGATCCTGATTCTCGGGGAAGAGATCCAACAGTGCCATTCTGAGCTGCATCGCCGGATCTTCCGTTCCCGCCACCTCATCCCAGATCATATTGCCACGCAGAGTTCGGGTGAGAGAATCGATGATCAACTCACCGACGGAACCGAATCGCGCCACGGCCAATTCGCGGATCTCGCCGACCAAAAACTCTGGGTCGAGCTCATGCTCCATTTCCTTGAGAATCCGCGCCAATCGATGGGCGCTCCCGGCGCTGAGGAACTCAAGAAAACGGGGGGCGAAACCCTCCGGGTTCGCCGCATAATAGGCACTCAGCACCTGGGCTTGGCGCACATGGGTTTGTGAATCCTGATAAGCATCGATGCCCAATCCATTCATGGCGTAATCATACTGCACCAACTCCCCGCGGTTGCGGATCACCAGGGTGAGGGACGGATTGCCCATGTGCATCACCGTGTGAATAAAGGCCTCTTCCGGCAGAATCTGCGTGATGTCACCGGGCGTGATCAACCGGAGTCCGGTCGGTTCCAATTCTCCCACCTGAATGCCGGGCACGGGCTCCTCGTTTCGGTGAAAAGCAAACTCCGCCTCCACGGAGTATCCCGCCAGCACCTGATATGCCCCGTAAAACCCGTGACCGTGAATCGACGTGCGACCATGAAACCAGAACAGAACTTCCGCAAAAAACCGGGGCTCCTCGTAAACCACCAATGGAGGTTCGCCAAATCCACTGTGAAAATTGACCTGCTCCGGTAAGTGATCCCGGCCCAGCGCCCAATTCGCCATGAATTCGATGCCGATATCGGCGGGCACCGGAATCTCCGCCAAGACTTCAGCCGCAAGCTCGGGAAAGTTCTCGCCCAGTTCGCCTTCGCCACAACGCGCGGATAGCTTTTCGCCGATCTCTTTGAAGTAATCCATCCCTCAGAACTAGTTCCGTTCGGTCGTTCCGCGAGGCAATCTCTCGGATTATTTTCGCGACCACCACGGCAGGTCCGTTTGAGTGTTTGTGCCCGATTCCTATCGTCGGGTAATCGATCAAAATTCGCGGAGGCGGATTTGATCTGAAAGCTTCGACGCTACTAGAGGGTTTATCACCCTCTACATCCGCCTGAACGACGGCCGCAATAAATCCATCAAACCGGAAGGTGCGATGCGGTTTGAATCTACCGGCAACCCCGGCGACCGCCCATTCTCCCCGACCCTGCGCGATTAAATCTGCTCCCCACGGAATGAGTCATTCCCACTCAAACGAATAAGCGGGGGCGCCTTGGAACGAGGACTTTGCTCATCAGCGGTCGCTGAATAGAAACGCGACGGCTTCGGGCATCCAACCACTCTCCCAACTGTGCCGACGACGCGGCTCAAATACATAACGATGGGGGATGTTTTTTTCGACCAGAAATTGATGAAACCGGGCTCCGCCCAGCGCGCGATTGCCGACCGGCACATAGTAGAGCAGCCGGGTCTCTGGGCCCAATTTTGATCCGTGAATCTTTACCAAATTGGACAAGCGATACCGTTCAAAATTCTCTGCACTGCCCCAAAAATCCTGCACGCGTTGGTTTCGATCGGTCTCCTCCAGTGGTCCCGTATCAGTTCGAATCCCGGTATCCCAGACCGCGACTTTGCCAAACATTTCGGGGTATTTCAGAAGCAACGAAATTGCCCCCCAGCCTGACTTGCTAAAGCCCAGCAGAAGGCGTCCGTCCGCATCCTGCCGTAGCGGATATTCTGCCTCAACAAAAGGCAGCACTGTTTCCAGAAAATGCTTTTCGTCCTGTCGCTGGGGATCCGTGGCGTGGTTGTTATACCACGGTGTGGCGGAAAAAGCCGGGGTGATGCAAATCACCTCGAACTGATTATGGATATCGAGCCGTCGCACCTCCTCGAGTCCCTGACCGTGCCGTTCATCGTCCTCCGGTCTCACCGGCAAAACATACAGCGCCCGATAGCGTTTCCCTTCTTCCATGGTATCGGGAAGTAGAATGCGAATGCTCGTATCTCCAGCCTGATAGGGGGACGGTATGCGATGCTCGATCACGGCGCTCTCCGCTTGGCCTGGGGTCACAGAAGCTACAGACAATATACCGATCAATCTTGAGGTGATGATCGTAAATCCGAATTGCTTTAAGAAATTCATTTTCGAGGGGTGGGGGGGGGGGGCGGGAACTACCAAATCAAATACTAAAATGATGAACTCGGGGGACTGCACTCAATTTATGGCCGGGCGGGAGTTCCTGAAAGCCCTCCGGCCCCCAATCGGAAACCAGAATTTCCATCGCGTCGCCCCCATCAAGCGCCCTAATGATTCATAACCCCATGTTTCGCTTTCTTGTTTCCCTTGTTCCCTTCCTCGCAGGTTTAACCGCGATGGCAGCACCGCCCAACGTCGTGCTCTACATTGCCGACGACCATGGTCGCAACGACTCATCCGTCTATGATCCGTTCGGTGACGCCATCACGCCACAGATGGCGAAACTCGCGAGGGCCGGACTGACCTTCAATCAGGCGTTCGTGGCGTCACCCGCCTGCGGTCCTAGCCGCTCGGCGCTCCTATCCGGTCTGATGCCCGTGCGCAACGGCGCCGAACACAACCACGAGAAGCCCAATCTCGCCACGCAATCCATGGTCCGGCATCTGCGAGACGCGGGATATGAAGTCGCCGCATTCGGCAAGGTGCATCATAACAGATGGATCGAGGCCGTCGGGGCTGATCATGTGGACCCTCAACGCAACAACCTGGAGCAAGCGGTGCAGGACTACCTGAAGACCCGTTCCACTAACCGGCCGCTTCTCCTCATTGTTGGTGACGTGCGCACCCATGCGCCTTGGCACGAACATGACACGTATAACGGCCGGGAGCTCACGGTGCCTTCGCATTGGGTGGACACGCCCGACACGCGGCAAATCTGGGAAAACTATCTCGGCGAAGTCACCGAAGTGGATACCACCGTGGGCAACATCGACGAGATCGCGCAGGACCATTTCGGGACCGACGATTTCCTGTCCATCTACACGTCGGATCACGGTCACGCGTTTCCGTTTGGAAAATGGAATCTCTACGACTGGGGCACGCAGGTCGCATTCATTGCGCGTTGGCCGGGGGTGATCGCACCCAATACCCGCACCGAGGCCATGGTCAGCTGGATCGACATCTTCCCGACGCTGCTCGACCTCGCCGGCGCAGCGGCTCCCGCTGATATCGATGGCCGCTCGTTTGCCGCCGTTCTGCGTGGCGAGTCCGCGCACCACCGTGACCTCATCTTCACGACTCACTCAGGCGACGGGGACAAGAATATTTACCCCATCCGCGCCGTGCGTGATCAACGCTTCAAATACATCCGTAACATCCATCCGGATACCTATCATACCACCCACACCGATATCCAACGCCGCCCCGGTCACGGTTCGCTCTTCAATGAATGGGTGGAAGCCGCCAAGACCGATTCACATGCCCGTGATGTCGTGCGCAAATACCACTATCGGCCCGCCGTGGAGTTCTATGACATCGTCAACGACCCCGGGGAATTAACCAATCTCGCCAAACATCCGGCTTATGCCGCGGAAGTCGCGCGACTTGCCACCGAACTGGACAATTGGATGGAGCAGCACGGCGATAACGTGCGCATGGAGCGCGAACCCTACGCGATCACCAAACCTTACCCCGGCGCCGGACCAACGGTCGCTCCCAGCAGCAGCAACTGAGCAAGATCACTCGCTGACGAATTGCGGCAACCTCGCCCGCATGTCCTCCAACACAGTTCGATGGGCGGGATCATTCGCCAGATTGGTGTGCTCCAACGGATCCTCCTTGAGGTGGTAGAGCTCCTCGCCATTCGGCCAAAGGGCGTAACGCCAATCCTGCGTGCGGATCGCTTTACCGAGCTGGTCTCCCCGTGTCACCACCGTGTAGGTGGCGGACTTACCTTCGGCGCGGGAATCGGTCAGATTGGGCACCAATGAGCGACCCTGCAGTCCGGTTGGAGTTTCGATGCCGCACAACTCCGCCAGAGTCGGATAAAGGTCCACCAGTTCGACCAGTGCTTGGGATCGGCCCGCCGCATCGGAAACCCCCGGAGCGTGGATAACCATGGGCACGCGAGCACACGTTTCGAAGAGCGTGACCTTGCCCCACATGAAGTGTTCGCCGAGTTGGTAACCGTGATCCGAGATGAGCACGACGATCGTATCGTCCCACAGGTTGTTGCGCTCAAGGCTGTCAAAAATTCGGCCGATCTGAGCATCGATGAATGAAATGCAAGCGTGATAAGCCTGCATGAATTCACGACGCAGTGCGTCGTTCTCGACCGCAAACTCAAATCCAAATCCTTCGTAGCGCTTCACCATCGCGGTGGAGGGGGCCTGATCCCAAAAATCCGCGGGCGTCTTCACGTAGCGCAGCTCTTCCCGGGGGTAGAGATCGAAGTAGGCCTCCGGCGCCAGAAATGGCACGTGCGGTTTATGAATACCCACCGCCATGAAGAACGGTTTGTCACCAAAAGCCTGGTCATCCAACCACGCCATCGCCTGCAATGCATTCTTGCCATCGGCATGTTGATCATAGGTGAGACCGGAAGGACCGTAGCCGGGGGTTTGCTGTCCGCGGGTCTGCGTCGCGACACCTTGAACGTAGGTTTTCCAAGCATTCCGGTTTTCCCGTGCGGTGATAGATCCGTGTTCCGCCTCAAAAGCCTCACGAGCGCTGCGCTCAATAGGCAGCTCTTCATTGCTAAAACGCTCCACTTCGTTCCACGTAACGGCTCCCTGATCCACCTTGGCATTATGAAAAATTTTGCCCGTGGCGGCGGTCCAATACCCCTGCTCCTTGAACGCCTGCGGCATGGACACGGAACCCGGCCGGGTTTGACGGATATCCGAAGTGTTATCCAAGACTCCAGTCACTTCCGGGTAGAGCCCGTGCAGAAAGGAAGCTCGCGACGGACCGCAAACAGGATACTGACAATAAGCGCGATCAAAAGTCATACCCCGCGCCGCCAAGCGATCAAAATTCGGCGTCTCAATGTTCGCATACCCCGAACTCGAAACATGCGTATTCAGGTCATCACAAACGATGAATAGCACATTGGGTTTGGCGTCTGCCACGAGTGCACTGATGCCCGAAAGCAACACCATCCAAATAAATCCAAGACGCATGATAGTGAGTCCGCCGGATCGCAAAGGAACACGCGACAACATTTCCCGTTTCTGCGTCCGGCGCCCGCATCCGGACTCGACACCCGGGCATACCTGCAACGCAGTGTTGGGTCGGCTATCCCAAGATCTACCACCCCACGATGCCCCCCAAACGCTACCCCCCTGTTCTGCTCGCGACGTGTTCGATTCCATGGACAGCTCAATACGCCTTCGACGCGCCATTGTTTACGAAATCGGTCAATTCTCTCGCCGCCGAAATGACGCCGCACCTCTATCTTTTCGGCACGGCCGGCGAAGGTTACGCCGTCACGGATCGGCAATACCAGGAAATCACGGAAACCTTCCGCGCGGCGTTGCCGGATAACACCGTGCCCATGATTGGGGTGATCAGTTTATCGCTCGGCACGATCGTCGAACGCATCCAATCCGCCCAAGCGCTGGGCTTTCGTGATTTCCAAATCTCGTTTCCGAGTTGGGGTGCGTTGACCGACGCTGAGGTCGATCGCTTCTTCGAGGCCACCTGCGGGGCATTCCCGGATTGTCGGTTTCTGCACTACAATCTCCCGCGCACTAAAAAACTCCTTACCGGCGACGACTATGCCCGCCTCGCCGCCCGGCATCCCAACCTCGTCGCGATCAAAATGGGCGGGTTGGATACCACCCCGTTGGCCGACATCTTGGAAAAGGCTCCCGAGCTCCAATGCTTCTTCGTAGAATTCGGCTACGCCGCAATGCGCGATCAATACGAATGCGGTTACATCGCCGCCATGGCCGGAGGCAAACCCGCCTGGGCCCGCGAATTCCATGCCGCGCGCGGAGATCGTCTCGCGACGATGCTCGATGAAGCCATCGCCGCCCGCGAGGTGTTGATCAAACACGTGCACGCCGCCGACGCCCACATGGATGGCGCTTACGACAAGATGAACCTCAAGCTGCTCGAACCCGCGTTTCCGTTGCGGTTACTGCCTCCGTATTCCGCTCCGGATGAGACTGCCTTTCGCCAGTTCGAAGCCGAATTGCCCCCCACTTGGCTTAACTGACCTAAGGACCGCAGTCGGTCACAGAGAACACAGAGGAGAAAGCCGGGAGGGTCCACCTCCGTGTGGACCGTATCTCGAACCAGACGACACGGAGGTCGTCCCTCCCCCATCCAAGCTCAAGCAGAAATCATAGAATCGCTCAACCGTAGGTCCGGATCTCCATGATCCGTGCATGATCGATTCCGTTGGTTGCGGTCACGTTTACTCGCATCGACGTGACTCCGGAAACGGCCGCGATGCGGTGACGACGAAGTCGCTGATAATTGCCCTGAACTTCGACCACGGTTTGCCAATACTCACCCACTTCCAACTCGATGGTGTAATCGCGCACCGTCTCGGTTTGAGGCTGCCCCCACTGCATCTTGGCGGTATAGGCATCAGCGCCCGAGAAGGTAAGCAGTCGGTGCAGCCCCGTGTCGAAAACCACGGTAACTTCAGCAATCGTCACCGCTTCCGCCCAACGCATTTCGATCCAAGCAGGCAACCCGTCGTTCGGCTCACTCATCCAGCGGTGCAGGCCCGGATTCGCACGGTCGGGAGGAGCACACGTCACGGCGGCCGCAACTTCTTCGCCCGATTCCACGTGCGCCAATACATCCTCCCACAAATTCGTATTCGCCCCCGCTTTACTCGCTTCCGGCTTCCCTTCTACTGTCCGGGTTTGGCCACTGCGCACGCGTTCCGGTTCAGCATCCTGCTGGGCACTTGAAGCCAATATCTCGTTCGCCGCACCCACCATGTCGTTCGGCTCGTTAGTCGAAACGCCGATCAAATAACAGTCGTCCCGCAACAACTGTTGCTGGACGCGCGGCCACAATTCCGGTCGCTCGGTGAGCTCTGTTGGGGTGGTTTTTTCCGCCAAGGCTATCGCCGCCGCCGTACCCACGCCTTGCCCGATGGCGGCGCACGTAGCCATGACCCGCGTGGTCGCAAACGCAATGTGGGTCGCCGAAATATTGCGACCGGCAAACATCAGGTTGCGCGGCGTCTTCGCCACGCACGAACGCAGCGGAATATCGTAGAGGTAAGGTAAGTGATGCTGCGTGCACGGCGCGAGTTCCGGCGCATCGACGCCTTCCGGGGGATGCGTGTCTACCGGCCAACCTCCAAACGCAATCGCATCCCCAAATGAGGTAGACTGCATCACATCGTGCTCGGTCAAAACATGGTGCCCCACAAATCGCCGACTTTCGCGTTTGCCCGGCAAAAACCCAAACCACTCTAGCGCCCAGTTTGCCGCATCGAGTTCCGACTCGTTCTTCACGTAGTTCCAAACCCCCAGCGTGATTGCCAACAATTCGTCACGGATTTTCTCGTTGTCCTTCAGGGTATCGAGCTCGCCGCCCCACTCCGCCCACCAGTAACCATACTCGAGCCCCAGGTCCGATTGCGGTTGCCCATAAGGCCGCAGTTTGAAGTCCGACTCCTGAAATTTCCGCACCCACGGGGGGGCTACAAACGGCATGGGGATATCATGGCGACGGGCCTGAAACATAATCGTCGACCCCAGCGTTTTTCCGTCGGCCATTGGTGCTGCCAACCGCTCGCCAAACTCCTCGGTGCCTTCGCGCCCAAACCGAAACGGTGCCCCTGCTTCCGCCCCCAAACGGCCGTCGCCGGTGCAATCGACAAAAATGCGCGCGGTGATTCGAAACCGATCCTCCGTCGAAGCCCGCGTGGCGGTGACGGACTTGATCTCCCGGTCTTCCACCGTGGCTCCATCGACCGTCGTATTGAGCAACAGCTCCAAATTCGGCTCCCGACGACACAGGTCATACAGCACGAGATCCATCATCGACGCCGATCGCTGCGGATTATTTACCGCCAATTCCAAGCGGATCTCCTCCATGATCCCTCCTTCGCGCAATTCGGTCTCCAGCGCCACGCCGCCCCGCAAGCCTGTCGCCCCCACCACGTGCATCCGCACTTCGCTCGAAGCATTGCCGCCGAGCACCGATCTGTCCTGGCATAGGATCACGCGCCGACCCAGACGCGCCGCCGCGACCGCACAACACACGCCTGACAGGCCACCGCCCGCGACGAGTAATTCCGTTTCCAACTCGATCATCGCACTCGCCTCATTCATCATAGACTCCCCTACATTCTGCGCCTCTCTCCATTTTGGCCACCTCGGATTCAATCTCGTTTCCACTCCGCATCGAATCAGACCGGCTCGACTCCGACGTTCACTCAACTCAACCTCCCCTTCCGATGCCCCTCCCCGCGAAAGCCGGCGCTCAAGCCCTACTCGAATCTCACGTGCAGGATGACTACCAACGCTACCACGCGCTGATGGTGGCCACGGCCATGGCCGGTTATGCCGAGCATCTCGGCCACGATCCGCACCTCTGGTATGTCACCGGCCTGCTCCACGACATCGATTTCGAAGAGCACCCCGATAGTCACCCGACCGAATCGCTCGGTTGGTTTAAGGCGTGGAACTACCCTGAAGACTTGATTCACGCCGTCGAAGCCCACGCCTACAGCTACAACGATTTCACCACGCTTCCCTCCACGCCACTCGCCGCCGCCTTACTCGCCACGGACGAACTCTGCGGCATCTTCTATGCCTATCAAAAATGAACCCGATTCCGTTTGGCGAAATGAAGGCCAAATCGATTAAGAAGAAAATCAAGGACCACGGTTTCGCCGCCAAAGTAGACCGCGCCACTATCTTCACCGGCTGCGAACACCTCGGCATCGACCTCGACGAACATGTAAACAACCTGATCCGTTTTCTCGGTGAGTTACCGCACTGAGAAAAAAGTGCCAAGTATCAGGTAACAAGTATCAAGATTGTTACTCTGGTTCATCTCTCACTGCTCT
>CBFHXU010000069.1:0-14473 GCA_965659875.1 uncultured Opitutaceae bacterium | reverse complement strand
GTTGGACTTGATGTTCTGGTGAACGCGGGCCTCGAAGTTGCGATTGCCGGAGAGCACCGACGCGGCAACGAGATCGTTGTCGACCACCGCCGCTTCGATGTCGGGATCGAGCGGACCGGAATTACCGATACACGTCGTGCAACCGTAACCGACGGTCTGGAAACCGAGTTGGTCGAGGTAAGGCGCGAGACCGGTCTTGTTGAGATAATCAGTGACGACGCGCGAGCCGGGAGCCAGGGAGCTTTTGACCAGCGGGTTCACTTGCATGCCGCGTTCCACGGCCTTTTTGGCGAGTAATCCCGCGGCGAGCATGACACTCGGGTTGGAGGTATTGGTGCAACTCGTGATGGCGGCAATCAACACACTACCGTGGCCGATGTCGGTATCCTTGACCTGCGTCGCGACCGTGCCGAGGCCGGCCGGATCCTTGGCAAAGCCACCGTCGGCGACGGGTTTCGCAAAGGTTTTAGCAAAGGACTCTTTGAGCTCGGGGACCACGATGCGATCTTGCGGACGCTTCGGACCGGCGACACTCGGCACGACGGTCGAGAGATCGAGTTCGACATCCATGGAGTAATCAATGGCGCCCTTCTCGGGAATGCCCCACAGGCCCTGAGCCTTGTAGTAAGATTCGTAAAGGGAAACGTGCTCCTCTTCGCGGCCGGTGCCACGCAGATAGATCGAAGTCTCTTCGTCGATCGGGAAGAAGCCCATCGTCGCGCCGTATTCGGGCGCCATATTGGCGATGGTGGCGCGGTCGACGAGCGGCAGGGCTTTCGCCCCCGGGCCGTAAAATTCAACGAACTTGCCGACGACCTTTTTCTCGCGGAGCATCTCCGTGATGGTGAGCGCGAGATCGGTCGCGGTGACGCCTTCCTGCAACGCACCCGTGAGGTGCACACCGACAACATCAGGTGTGAGGAAATAGACCGGTTGGCCTAGCATGCCGGCTTCGGCTTCGATGCCACCCACACCCCAACCGACGACACCCAGGCCGTTGATCATGGTCGTGTGGGAGTCGGTGCCTACGAGAGTGTCCGGATAGAACGTGCCATTTTCGTCTTTGAGCACTCCTTTGGCGAGATACTCGAGATTCACTTGGTGAACGATGCCGATGCCGGGGGGCACAACCTTAAAGGTATCAAATGCCTGCATGCCCCACTTCACGAACTGGTAGCGTTCGCGGTTGCGGCTGAATTCGAGGTCGAGATTCTTGGCCATCGCTTCGGCCGAACCGGCGAAGTCCACCTGCACCGAGTGATCGACCACGAGATCAACCGGCACGAGGGGCTCGATGATTTTGGAATCCTTGCCGATGCGATCGACAGCCGAACGCATGGCGGCCAGGTCGACCAGCAGTGGCACACCGGTGAAGTCCTGCAATACGATCCGAGCCACCACGAACGGCACCTCGGCGGTGCGATCGGCCTTGGCCTGCCAGCCGGCGAGCGAAGCCACGGCATCTTCCGTCACCCGTTTTCCATCACAGTTGCGCAACAGCGACTCGAGCACCAGGCGGATGGAAACCGGCAGGCGATCGACCGCGTAACCGGCGTCTTTCAACGCGGGCAACGAATAGAGAGCGTGGGACGCGCCGTTAGCTTCGAACGTGCCCCGGGTGTTAAACGGATTGGGAAGACTCATATCTGGATTATTTCGGTATTGCTTAAGGTATAAACCGACCTGCCTCACACGATCTCGCGGAGACGGTCGGGGATGCGACGGGTAATCCGTCGCGGAGCTTTAGCTGGCGAGCGCCGCCTTGATGGCGTCGAAGTTCGGCAGCTCGGTCGGAGCCGGGGTTTGTTCGGCGTATTTTACGACGCCATCGGCTCCCACCACAAACGCAGCCCGGGCCGAAGTGTCGCCGACGCCCGCAAGCATCGGAAAGAGCACATCATAGGCCTTGGTCGTTTCCTTGTTCAGGTCACTGGCGAGCGTAATGGAGATATTGTTGGCCTGGGCCCAGGCTTCTTGCGCAAAAGGGCTATCGACACTGATGCCGATGACACGGGCATTCAGGTCCTCATAAGCGGAGAGACCCGCGGTCACATCGCAGAATTCCTGCGTGCAGACGCCGGTAAAGGCCAAGGGGAAGAACAACACGACCGTGGCCTTGCCGCCGTTGTCACTGAGGGAAACGTCGGCGAGTCCGTCGGCATTCTTGCTTTTAAGGGTGAAATCAGGGGCGGTGGAACCTACGGCGATGGGCATGTTGAACGGGATTAAGGAATGAATTTTGGGATCGTCATGTAATACGACGAAAAGGAGCGCTAACTTACCGAGCTCCTGAAATAAGTCGCAACCCGTTTTTACACTTAGAAGCGTCGTTATTTTCGTGAAATCGTTCAGCATTAGGAATGCTGCGATTGGGCCACCTGCCTCCGCACTTCCCCCTTGCCCCTCCCAAAGCCTGCCCGCTTTGCTCAACTTCACTCCCATGAACATCCTTGAAGAGCTCCAATGGCGTGGCCTTTACGCCGACTGTACCGATCTCGATGCGCTGACCCAGCGCCTCGCCCAAGGCCCGACGTCGCTCTATGCGGGCTTCGACCCCACGGCCGACAGCCTGCACGTGGGCAATCTCGTGCCATTGCTCGCCCTGCGCCGTTTCCAGGATTATGGCCACCGCCCCATCGCCCTCGCCGGCGGAGCCACCGGCATGATCGGCGATCCCTCCGGCAAATCAGCCGAGCGCAATCTCCAGACGCCCGAACAGGTCGCCGCCAACATCGCCTCCATCCGGGGTCAATTGGAGAAATTTCTCGATTTCGAGTCCGAGACCAACCCCGCCCAACTCGTCGACAACTCCACCTGGACCACTCCCTTCAGCTACCTCGAATTTTTGCGCGACGTCGGAAAACACTTCCCCGTCAACCTCATGCTCGCCAAGGACAGCGTGCGCACCCGTCTCGAAGAAGGCGGCATCAGCTACACCGAGTTCAGTTACATGCTGCTCCAGGCGCACGATTTCTACCATCTGCGCACCCACTCCGATTGCGAAATCCAAGTCGGCGCCACCGACCAATGGGGCAACATCACCGCCGGCACCGAACTCATCCGCCGCAAATCCGGTGCGACAGCTTGGGGGATCACCTTCCCCCTCCTGACCAAGTCAGACGGCACCAAATACGGCAAAAGCGCGAGTGGCGCCGTCTGGCTCGACCCTAAACGCACGACGCCCTACCGCTTCTACCAGTTCTTCATGCAGGCCGAAGACGCCGACGTCGTGAAGCTACTCAAGGTCCTCACCTTCCTCCCCAAGGACGAGATCGACGCCCTCGAAGCCGAGGTCACTCACGCTCCCGGAGCCCGCGCAGCGCAGAAGGCACTCGCCGCCGCAGTCACTACCCTCGTCCACGGCGCCGATGCCTGTAGCGATGCTCAAAAGGCCAGCACGATCATGTTTGGCGGCGGACTCGATGGCATCAGCGAAGCCGTTTTCACTGACGTGGTGGGCGAAGTCCCGACCTCAGATTTTGGTCCCGACCAACTTAGCGGCGAGGGCACTAGCCTCATCGACCTCGTGGTCCAAGCCGGACTTTGCCCCTCCAAAGGCCAAGCGCGCAAAGACATCGCCGCCGGCGGCATCTACGTGAACAACGAACGCAGCAACGACATCGCCCGTAACCTCACCGCCAGCGACCTCCTCTTCGGCCAATACCTCCTCCTCCGCAAAGGAAAACGAAACTACGCGGTGCTACGCTCCGTCGCTTAAGGCATGGGGGCGAGAATGCGTGTCATCTCGGACCCGCTCAGCCCTTAACGCTCGGTGTTCGACCACCGGTGATAACGCGTAGAAATCTCGGCGTAACCGCCTTCAGCAGGATGAAAATTGACAGAGAAAGGCCTACGACCACTGCCGGGATGACAAAATACAAAGTCAGGACACTTAAATCTGAGGTAGGTTTGATCATCGTGTAGCTAACCTTACGCAGGATACGAAGGAGAGGCTCATGGATCGCGAAAACGAAAAAACTGCCCGAACTTGCCCACAATAATGAAGCGCGAATCCAAGCAATGCGGACGAATGATTTCGTGAGAGACAAGACCGCGATCATGCCCAAGAGAATTCCCAACCGATTCAAATAATCGCTCCAGCTAGCGTCCTTTAAAAGCGTATCTCCAACCAGCACGATAACGTAGGCGATCAGGATTTGGGGGGAATGAGGGTCCAGACCAAACAAGTCTCGTTTATGCAAGGCCATGTAAGACCCCGCATAAAAGAAGGTCACTGCCCCCACGGACGGGATATACCACAACCGTTGATTAAAGAACCACAGGCACGACAGCAGTGCTAAAACAGTGCGGGGAGCGGACTTGATACAGAGGTAAAAAACGGGTGCAAAAAGGACGACAACCATCAGATCCCTGATGAACCAAAATTGGTAGGCGACAGGAAACCCTTCGAGTCCGAAAATTTGATTCACGTAGTCATAAAATGAATACACCAAAACGGGTTGATTTACGCCGGAAAATTACGACTTCGTCAGCGCGACATTTTGAGCGACGGCCAAGAAGGCCAGATTCAACCCACTCCAGCACAAGAAGGGAATGAGCAGGGTATGCAGACGAGATTTGAGTTTAAGAGCGTGGTGCCTCGCGGACCACTCGAAGTTCCAGAAAAAGAAATATCCGGCCAACAGGTAGAACAGCGGCACCGCCGTCCGGGAAATTCCTTGAGAGATCAAATCCCGAGAAAAGGCTGCCAAACCGTCGGGGCGACTCACCCCCAGGACTTCACCTGATATTTCGATCTCGACATCGTAGGCGTGAATAAAAACGACCCCTACAATAAGTAAAAACCTGAGTAAGGTAATCCACTCTGAAACTTCTGCACTTAGTTTCTCCGGGTGAGGCGGAAATGGCACTACGGTTACATTGGAGGCCATCTCACCTTTCAGAGTACATCGGGGATCTCGCAATGGCAATACCCCTGTCTATTCCGCTGACAGCTAATCAACAAGCATGGGAGCTCACCTGATGCTATCGAATTCTGTCGGGCTATCAGTATCTCTCCCGAAACAAACGCGAAATGACATCTCGAATCTGTCAATCCCCCCCCGCCGCGCAAAAAACCTGAGCTATCATGATCAATGGTGGGCTAGAAGGTATCAACTTGATCGACCTAATCCCGCAAGCCAGTGTCTGCCCCTCCCATGTATAAGCCCGGAAAGTTAAGTGCATAAACCATTCGACCACCAGCGCCCAAAAAAAATGACCAACCAACTGCTCCGTGACCGTATCGCCCTCGTGACCGGAGCAGGTCGCGGCTTGGGGCGCGAGCTCGCCACCGCCTACGCCGCCGCCGGAGCATCCGTGATTTGCACCGCGCGCACGCGGTCGCAGTTGGATCAAACCGTCGCGACGATCGAGGCCGCCGGAGGAAGCGCGTGGGCCCACGCTTGCGATGCGACGCACGAAACCCAGGTGGAGGAGTTTTTTGACGCCGTCGCTGCCAAACACGATCGCCTGGATATCGTTTTCCTCAATGCCGGCGGAACCGAAGGCGAAGAACTCCCCATCGCGGACTCCGACTTCACGGCATGGAAACGCATCGTGGATATGAATCTGTCCACCGCTTTTCTCATGGGCCGGGGATCCCTCCCTCTCCTCCGCCAGGGCACGGATCCAAAAATTGTCACCATGGGATCAGGTCTCGGTCGCGCCCCGCGCATCGGCGCCTCCGCTTACGGTTGTGGCAAAGCCGCCCTCTCCCTCTTCACCCAAGCTCTGGCCATGGAGCTTTTGCCGGAAGGCATCACCGTAAACGAACTCATTCCGGGTCCCGTCGGCACCGCACCCGATTCGTTCGAATCGCATTACGTGAAAGACGGCGTCCTCAAAGGGGAGTATTTCAAAACCCCGGCCGACATCATCCCGCTCGCCATGTTCTTGGCCACCCAACCCAGCCACGGCCCCTACGGCCAAACCTTCGCCCTCAACCGCCGCCTGCTCTGAGTATCTGAATGGAGATGAAATAGCCACATAAGGCACAGAATGCACAAAAAATTAACCCAACGTCAGATTCTGAGTGCCGTCCGACGCTCGGCACCCAACGGGCTCAATTCAGTTCGTGATTCCCTGCTTGCGCGCCGAAGCCTAGGCTAAGGGGTGAGTTCCAAATTCAATCAGCAGGCTGACAGCTCTGTTTCCTTCTGCGCCTTTTGTGCCTTCTGTGGCCAATCCATCACGTGCCCCACAGTCCAATTCCCCACCCACGCTGCAGCATTTCCCCTACTATGCCCGCTGATCCCAAACCGTTGAATGTCCTGCTCATCACCAGTGATCAGCAGCGCTGGGATTGCATCGGTCGACTCAATCCCGCGATCAAAACCCCCAACCTCGATCGCCTTTCCGCCCGTGGCATCACGTTCGATCGCGGCTACACCGTGAATCCGGTGTGCACTCCGTCGCGCTGCACGGTGTTGACCGGAGAATATCCGTCGAAGCACGGCTGCTTCCATGTCGGCACCAATCTGCCCGCAGATTACCCGTCCACCGTTGCCCACGGGTTCAACGCCGCCGGCTACGAAACGTCATTGCTTGGCAAGGCTCACTTTCAGGCCTGCAAGGACCCGGCCAGTCCGGAGTCTGCTCCGGCCGTCCATGATCTCGACCACTTCGACCATTGGAAGGGTCCCTATTTCGGTTTCGACCACGCCGAACTCGTCATCGGCCACACCTCGGAACCACACGCCGCTGGCATGCACTACGGTGCTTGGCTGCGTAACCAAGGCGTCGATTTACAGCAGTATTTCGATATTCACGACTATGACCATTTCGGCCCGTGGGAACTCCCGCCGGAGCAGCACGGTTCCACCTGGGTCGCCGATCGCACGATCGCCGCAATCGACCGAGCCAAGGAAAGCCACCAACCCTTCATGGCGTGGGCCAGTTTCCAAGATCCCCACAATCCCTATGTCACGCCTGAACCGTGGGCGTCGTTACATACTCCCGCCAACATGCCCGTCGCGGCGGCAACAAACGACCATACCGACAAACCCGATTTCTATGCCGCGCTCGCCGACGGAAAATTCTACGGCGATGACCCGCAACTCCAGGACAAGGTCTGGGGCGACGCCAAGATTCGTCCCGAACTCAGCCCGGACAATGTCGCCGAAATTCGCGCGATCTACTACGGCATGATCAGCTTCATGGATCAGCAGATCGGCCGCCTGCTTGATCGATTGGAAGCCGACGGCAGCATCGACCATACGTTGATTATATTCACCTCCGACCATGGCGACTATTTGGGCGATCATGGCTTCTGGGGCAAAGGTCTGCCGACCTACGAGGGCATGCAACGCGTGCCCTTCATCGTCGCCCATCCGCAATGCCAACGCCGCGGCGAGATCAGCCACGCGTTGCAATCATTGATCGACATTCCCGCGACCTGCCTTGCCGCCGCCGGACTAGCGGTTCCGCCCAACTATCAAGGTGTATCCCAAGAGGCTGCCTGGATCGATCCGGAGCAAAACGTGCGGGACCATTGCCGTCTCGAATTCCGGCCCGCCCAAGGTCCGTTCAAACAGGTCACGTTCGTCGAGGACCGCTTCAAAATCGTGCTCTACGCGACCCGCGACTACGGCGAACTCTACGATCTGCACACCGACCCACACCAGACGCGCAACCTCTACTCCGAGCCTGTGCATCGCGAGATCCGTGACCGTCTCATCGCCAAATACCAAGACGACGTCGCGACCGCCGACGTGATCCGCGAACGCATGGCGGTCGCCTAACTTTCAGGGATATTCATTTTGAAATCAGGCGCGGACTCGCCTGAATCAGGGTCTTGAAAACTTGGATTGAAAACTACGTCGCGGCCCAGCGATCGGCCCTCGCTTCCCTGCCGGTCGATCAAATTGAGGATCTGGTGCAGCTCTTCCGGGAAGCTCATGAGAATGATCGCCAGATCTTCGTGATCGGCAATGGCGGCAGTGCGGCCAATGCCTCCCACTTCGCCACCGACTTGGGTAAGGGTTCATCCGATGCCCTCGGCAAACGATTCCGCGTCATGTCGCTCACCGACAACACGCCATGGATCACCGCGCTCGGCAATGACGACGACTACGCTGACATTTTTCGCCGCCAGCTCGAAAACTTCGCGCACGCCGGAGACATCGTGCTGGGCATGAGTGTGAGCGGCAATTCCCCCAATTTGGTAAACGCCATGAATTGGGCCAACGACCACGAACTTACCACGATTGCGTTGGTCAGTGCCCTCCCCGGCAAGCTGGCCGATATCGCCCAACATGTGATCAAAGTCGACGACACGCACTTTGGTCGCGTCGAAGATGCGCACATGGGAATCTGCCATATGCTGGCCTACGCCTTCATGGAAATTTGATCGGTCCCGTCCTCTTTATTAAGGGCGTGTAAAGTGATGAATAAGGGACGGTTTAATTGGGGGAATCCGGAAAGTATTTTCCGTAGGTAAGGAACCCATACGTTCCTCCGCTGGTCAGAAATGGGATCACCAAAGGATTACCCTTTGGCCCCAAATCCAGATGTTTGATCGGGCCAGGTCGAACATCGGAACCCGTTCCTACCATGAAGAGAAGTCTCCCTTACCTGGCCCTAATTCCCATCATCGCCGTGACCCTCACGGCTCAAGATACCCGCGTGCCCGCACTCCCGGCGGTGCCGTAGTGTGCGCCTATGGCGCGAAGTAACAAGTAACATGTATCAAGTAACCAGAATCCCCAAAACCCACTCCACCGCCATTTCTAGCCCAATAAAATTACAAAACCACTCCGCCGTGTCCTGCTACTTGTTACTTGGTCCTTGAAACTTCCCGCGGGAGGCAACGACTCCCGCGCGCCCTGCCTCTCAACAGGTAGGGACGGATCGCCGAGCCGTCCGCCATTGCCTCGCAGCATTCGCAGTTTTTTGCGTCTTTTCCGTCTTTTTGTGGCGATGAATTTCAGCTGCCCCCCAGTTCTGCAGCGCTCCTCACTTACGCCCCAGCAACCAATCCCGCACCGTGGAACGAAGGAGGATAGGCATTGCTCGTTGATAATTGGTCATTCGCGCAAAGCGCGTTGCCTCTCTCCAGTCAACCCGTTCTCATCACCCATGCCCCTATCCCGCCGCCCTTTTCGCTGGCTGATATTCCTCACCCTGTTCGCGGTTGCGCCCCTCGCCGCCAAGGATCGCCCCAACGTCATTTTCATTTTCATCGACGACCAAGGTTACTACGACCTCGGCTGCTACGGAGCGACGGAGATCGAGACCCCCCGAATTGACCGCATGGCCGCGGAAGGTGTACGCTTCACCGACTACTATGCGGCCGCCCCCATCTGCAGTCCCTCCCGCGCCGGCCTCCTCACCGGCGCCTACCCGCGCCGCGTCGGCAACCACATCTGGGTGCACCGGGCGGATTCCTCCAACGGAATCCATCCCGACGAAACCACCCTCGGTGAACTTTTCCAAGATGCCAGCTACCGCACCGCTTGTATCGGCAAATGGCACCTCGGTTTTGCGGAACCGTTTCTCCCGAAAAACCAAGGCTTCGATCACTACTTCGGACTTCTGCATAACCTCGACCCGGTGGAGATCGTTTACTTCAAGGACGTCGGTGGGGTCCCGCTGATGCGCAACGACGAGGTCGTCAAACGCCCGGCCGATCCCGCCGAACTCACCCGCATCTATACCGATGAGGCCATTGAGTTCATCACGGACAATAAAAACGACCCGTTCTTTCTCTACCTGCCCCACACCATGCTCCACAATCCGCTGGGCGTGAGTGAGGAATTCAAAGGCACCTCCAACTGGGGCGAATACGGCGATGCCATCCAGGAACTCGACCACAACGTCGGCCGCATTTTCGACACCCTGAAGGAGCACGATCTGGATGAGAATACCGTCGTCATCTACGCCTCTGACAATGGACGCCGACCGGGCCGCAACGCTGATCAACCCATCCAAGGCACCAAACTCACCACTTACGAAGGTGGCATCCGCGTGCCCGCCATTGCGTGGGGACCGGGCGTCGGCATCCGGCAGGGACACGAGTCGAGCACGGTCGTCAACGCGATGGACTGGTTCCCAAGTCTGGCAACGTTCGCGGAGATCAAGGTCAGCGCCGAACGCATCATCGACGGCCGCGACATCACGCCCCTACTCACGGGCGAAACCGACGACGTGCCCGATGCCGATTCCGGTGCCGCGCTCAACACCGCTCTGCCCTTGAACCGCCGGTGGGATCCCCCCGGAGAGTATGCTCCCCTGGTAACCCGCGACGAATACCTCGACGCCTTTTTCTACCACGGCAGCCAAGGCGCCCTCGCCGCGGTTCGGTCGGGCCCCTGGAAACTAAACCTGAACCCCCGCCTGACCCTCTACAATCTGGTCGAGGACCCCGGCGAGAAAAAACCCGTGCGCAACAGCGCGATCATAAAAAAACTCCGCGGCATGGTCATAATGTTCCAAGAAGAAATGCGCCACGATACCCGACCGGGCGGGGATGCAAGCTCGGGTTAAATTCACTCGGACAAAAATCCACAAGGCACTTTGGTGCTTTCTATCCACCCGCTCCAATTGTTGGATTTCAGACGTTACCCCTCGCCTTGGATTTAATCCTTTCGGCACGCCATCTTCGGATTATCCGGACAACCCTTTCGCCCCATGCCAAAGAACCCAAACATCAGTCGTCGAAAATTTTTAACCACGGGAGCTGTCGCCGGATTGGGAAGTGCCGGCGCGGTCGTAGGTGCCACGGATTCGAAGGTTCTCCACCATCCCACTCCGACCGACATCGAGGGTCCCTTCTACCCCATCGTGGCCCAGAAGGATAAAGACTTTGATCTCACCCAAGTGGAGGGAAAAAAGGGGAAGGCCAAAGGAGACCCCATTTACATTGAAGGACGCGTCATCGATACGGCGGGCAATCCCGTTGAAGGTATGACCGTGGACGTCTGGCAGGCGAATGCGGCCGGTCGATACAGCCACCCCCACGATTCCAATCCCGCGCCACTCGATCCCAACTTCCAAAGCTGGGCCATCGTTCCAAGTGGTAAAAATGGTAAGTTTCGATTTAAGACCGTCATCCCCGGCGCTTATCCGGCGGAGGACGGTTGGACGCGTCCGCCCCACATTCATTTCAAAGTCAGCAAGAGAGGGTTTGTGGAACTGACCACTCAAATGTATTTCCCGAATCAGGAACTGAATGACGTGGACCGTTTGCTCCAGTCCAACAGTCCGGCAGAACAAAAGTTGATGATCGCTCAACAGTCCGAAAGTGAACCGGCCATCTTCCGATATCAAATCGTCATTGAGAAAGCCTGATCCACTTCCACGCCTTAGGCAGGAAGATTACAGCAGTCCCTCGGTGACACCCGGTCGAGAACGACCCAAAAGAGTCAGACGGAGATTGGCCGAGCACATCCACCAAAAGGCGTAATCCGCCGCGTTTGAGTTCAATCATTTCGAAAGCAGTGAAGAAGAAAATCATCACCTCGGTCGCAGTGCTTATCTTGCTGTCTTTGGGAAGCCTGTCATTTGTGTTTCTCAAAGTTCGACAAAATTCCACCGATTCCGCCATTCGCGGTAATTTGGCCCAATTGACCGCAGCCACCAACCAGTATTTTCTGGATCATGAACAAGAATGGTGCGCCTGGGATGATCTCGTGGGACCGGGTAAATACCTCCAAACTGTTGGCGTGGTTCGCGGAGAAAACTATCGAGAAATTTTCCCTATTCCAAGAGGCTTCACGGAACTATCCGTCACCACCGAGGGTGGCCGTATTATTACCCGCCCTAACCATAAATAGGTTATCAGCCGCAGGGCCCGCTACGACGACCGGACGTAACATTCACCCCCTTCAGGGAAGAGCGATCATCGGGCCAACCGGGAGGCCGTTTTCACTTCTTCGTGTTCCAATAGGAAAGCCCGGCGGCGTTCAAAGAATCCTCGCAGGCTGGTCGACGCTTCCCCGCCCCCATCGTCGACTCCGGCAAAGAACGCTTCCGTCGTCGTGAGTTTGCGCAGTTCGACTGACTTTTAAGTCGATCTCACCCGGCCCCCTTATCCGCTACTCGTTCCGTGCCGCCCTTGCCGCCAAGTTGGTGCGCTGATCCCACGCTTCGAAGAGCTTCTCCATCGCCGCCGCTTTGGCGGGATACTCGGCGGCGACATCGTTCAACTCGGTGCCATCTTCGATCAAGTTGTAGAGTTCCCACGTCTTTTTATTTTTCGACACCAGCTTCCAATCGCCCTCCCGGACGGCCCAACCTTTGTTGTGGGCCCAGAAAAGGGGCCCGCGCTCAACTTGGATCGACGGATCGCCCGTGATCGTGGCGAGCAAAGACTGGCCCTCAAAGGGCATCGGTTTCTGCTCAATCCGGCCCACCTGGGCGGCTTCAATCAACGTCGGCATAATATCAATCGCGTGCCCCAATTCGGAAGTAACACCACCCGCCAAACCCGCATGCAGTCCGTTCGGCCACGAGACAATCAGTGGAGACCGCGTGCCCCCTTCGTGATCATATTGTTTGAAATACCGGAACGGCGTATTGGCTACATTGGCCCAGCCGTAGCCATAGGACTGAAAACTGGACTGCGGACCCGGCATGACCGTCGGAAGGTTGCCCGGCACAATCGGCGTTTTCGTTCCGTCGGTCGTAAACTCACGTGTCCACGATCCCGTGCGCTCGGGTGGATATTCGACGTGGCATCCACCATTGTCGTGATGATAAATAATCAACGTATTATCGAATTTCCCGGACGCCTTAAGGGCGTCGATTACTCGGCCGACATTTCGATCCATGCTGGTGACCTGCGCCGCATAGACTTCCATTCGACGTTGCTGCCACACTTGATCCTCCGTCTCGTCCCAGGCGGGAACCTCCTCGTTGCGCGGCGAAAGTTGCCAGTCCGGATCGACGACACCGAGCGCTTTCATGCGGGCGTGCCGTTGCTCGCGTAGCTTGTCCCAGCCCATCTGATAGCGCCCCGCATAATGCTCAATATCCTCTGGTTTGGCATGCAGCGGCCAATGCGCTGCGTTGTAAGAAAGATAGAGATAGAAGGGCTGCGACTGATCCGCCTCCTGCAGAAACTTCAGCGCATAGTCCGTGATCGAATCCGTGTAATAGTAATCGGGGTTATCCTGCCACTCGTGCTCCATATTCCGGCCGTTGAGCTGCACCATGCTCGGAGCAAAGTAATCCGACGTCCCATCGAGGGTCCCAAAATATTGATCAAATCCCCGATGATGCGGGGCATGGGGACCGTCGTTCTCGTCTCGATTGGACAGGTGCCATTTGCCCGAGGCCAGCGTGGTATATCCCACTGACTTCAACGCTTGCGGCAGCGTGACGGCTTCCGGATGCAATCCTTCCCGGTGACTCCCGGCAGCGGGCAAGGCGGTCTTGGGATACAAGCCCGTCAGCAAACTCGCCCGCGTGGGCCAGCACATGTTGTTGACGTAGAAATTGGTGAACCGCAGCCCGCGATCCGCCAACTCATCCAAATTCGGCGTCTCAATCTCACTGCCGTAAGAGCCAATATCCGAATACCCCATATCATCAGTGATGACGTGCAAAATATTGGGTCGCTCCCGGGCGAGCAGCGGGATGGCGACCGATAGTCCAAAGACCACAAACAGCCGTTTCAAAGGGTGAGAAAATTTCATAATACTTCGTCGGTCATCTTCCATTAACCCGTCGGATTTGCCCGTTCGTAGACTTCGGCTTTGGAACCGACTTTGCGGGTTTCGGCGTCCACTTCGGTCAGAAAATCAACCATCATCCGATGTAGCTCTTGGGTCTTGTCCGGCATCTTGGCCGACAGATCGTCCGCCTCGCCGACGTCTTTGCGGAGATCAAATAATTCGAGCTGATCTTCGGCCCATGTTTTGACCAATTTGTAATCCCCGGCCAGTAACGCCGTCTCCGCGGAACGCGCGACGGCTTGATGGAAAAGCAGAAACGGATGATTGCGAATCACCTTGCCGCTACCGCCGTGATGAATCACCGGCGTCAGACTACCGCCGTCCAAAACGGCCGGCAGAGGTTTCGGGTATCCCGCCAACTCCGCGATGGTGGGAAAGAAATCCAACCCGGTCACTGGTTCGGCACTGACCGCACCTGCGGCGACTCCGGGTCCGCGCACGATGAAGGGCACGCGGATTCCCCCTTCGTAAACCGAGCCTTTCCCATCCCGTAACGGGAAGTTGCGGTGTTCGGTCCTCCCCTGCTGTTTCGGCATCGTATTGCGACCTCCATTATCGGACAGGAAGAACACATAGGTCGTTTCGGTGAGACCGAGAGCGTCGATCTGATCGAGCACAGTCCCGATCACTTCATCCACATCGTAGGTCATCGCCGCGAACTCCGGCATGGTATGCTTCCGGCCTTTGGCGCGAGCAGCCTCGGTTTCGAACGTTTCCTGCCGATAGAAAATGTCCAGATGCACCGCGTAGTGCGAAATCTGCACGAAGAAGGGACGGTTCGCCGCGTGTGAAGCCGC